>JANXVC010000279.1 GCA_025351925.1 Rhodospirillales bacterium
GGCAGGCCGTGGGCGGGCAGGAACTCGTTTAGCGCGGCAATGGTGAAGCGACCGGCAATGCCGTCAATGCCGCCCGGCTTGTAGCCCAGATAGGTCAGATAGAGCTGCGCAGCGCGTATGGTCAGGTCCGGCAGCGGGCCGATGTTAAAGCGAGCGTATTGCCCGGCAAGACGTTGGTCATAGCTGTTCCTCGCGTAGTCCGGCCCATTATAACCCCGCGCCAGATGCACCCAGTCATGGCTACGCAAGGCTGAGTCGAGCCTGTTCGACGTCAGGAATCGCGCGAATGCCTGGAGTTGCGCGTCCTCGGACGCCAGCACGTCGGCGACCATCGCGCGCACGTCGGAGTAGCCGACCTGGTCATAGTTCATGCCCATGATCTGGCCCAACCCCCAAGAGGTGGCTTCAAGCGCAGCGATTTCGACCGCAGTCGGGGTGAGGCTGGGATGGCGCAGAGCGATAGCCGCGTTCAGGCGCGCATACTCGGCCACGCCGCCGGCGTAGCCGCCGGCCATCGGGTTGGACAGGTCGGGGCGGCCCGTGTCGAATACGCCTTTGGTGAAGACGTGGAACTTGTGCCGTTCAAACAGGATCTGCGGCGAGCGCTGCGTCAGGTAGCCGCAGCCGGACGTCTCGACCGCGAGAACGGCCCAGGTTTCGGCGGCTTTGATGGAGAGCGTGTCGCAAACTCTGGCAAACCCATCCTGCGACAGGGCCTGGGCGGTGCCGATGAATGCGTCAGGCATGGGTTCCCTCCTAAGTGAAGTGATTGAGAAGGCGATTCGTTCTGGGCGGTCGCCTACAGCAGGGCGATGCCCACCGCCGCGTTGACAGCCTGCCGCACGGCGTCGACCACGGCGTTGATCAGGTCCTGCACCTCTTTCAGCACTTTGTTGGCGAACCGGACGATGACCGCGGCCGCGGCGTCGAGTTGGGCCGCAACCTCGACATCGGCGATTTCCTTAGTGTAGGTCCGGTCGGCAAGCCTGCCGCCGATGACCGCAAGGCTGCGGGCGATGGACGCCATCGTCGGGACGACATGCTGATCGAAATCATCAACGACGCCCTGAAACGAAACGCGCGACTGCGCGATCAGCGCGGCCAGGATCCTGTTGGCGGCGCTTGCGACGGTTTGTCCATTCATCGAAGCCTCCCTACTGGGCGCCGTCGGGCCGCAGGTCACGCTCGGCGCTGACAAGTTCATTCAAGGTGATCGCCACCGCGCTGACGAGCGGAGCTTCGCTCGGGCCCGGAACGAGGAGGTCGTAGATTGGCGGCGCCGCGAACAAGGTGGTGCAGAGGACCGGTTTGGCGGCCGGGTTGCAGCGGACCGCATGTTGGCTCCGGAGCCGCTCCAGGTTGCGTTGGGCAAGCCCGGTCAGGATGGTGACGCACGAGGCGCCGCTGCCGGCCGGGAGCGGCCCGGCATCGGCCATCGACTGCTCGATTTGACCGGCCAGCGGCTTCCGCGCGGCTTTGGCCAGATGCAGCGCCTGGTTGCAAGACACGCCGCCGCTCAGGCTTTCCGAGCGCAGCCGGATCACGGCGAGCCGGGCTTCGAAGTCGCCGTAATCCGCGTTGTGCTGGTCGTAGTAGCCCTTGGGCGTGCCGGCAACGAATTGCATGCCAGCGGCGTACTTGAGGAAATCGGACTGCAGTGCCGTCGCCTCCCTGTCGATTTCAGTGCTGTATGGCGCCGTCAGTTGCACCGTGCAGGCACAGGCCAGCGGCCCCGCGGCGAGCAGGGCGGCCAGTCGCAGAGCGCCGCTGTGCGGCCGCGTTGCGGTGGCCGGGTCAGTGGCGGCCATCGGCATGGAGCACCTGCACGTTGATGCCGTCTTCCGCGCCGGCGGCCTCGTATTCCGCCATGAATTGCGACAGGGTCAGCACATACTGGCTCGCCCGTCCGGGCGCATCGTCGTAGGCGCCGGGATGGCCGGGGGTCCCCGGGTCGCGGCCCCAAGGGTCGTTAATCCGGACGAACGTGCTCTCCGTCGAACCGTCGCCATACATTTCGGTCACTACGATCGCGTGCAGCCCCGGTATCGCAGCACCGACCCATAAAGGGCCTTTGTCTCGGATCAGTTGCACCAGCGCGGCGATCGTGTAGCTCTGCGGCGTTTCCATCTGCAGGGTCCAGGCCTGGGCAAGCGCCGGCACGTCGGCCGGGTTCAGCCCGTTTGTGTAGGCGGTCCACTTGCCTGACGCGGTGGCGACCTCTTGCGGATCGATCGACATCCGGTCCCGCCAGGCGACTACCATCGCCGCCGATGCGGCCCAGCACAACATGTCGGTCGCCTGCGGACCGAGCGGTGTGTCGCTCCAGAAGACATCGAACGATTGATCGCTCAAGCTTCATCCCTCCGGGTGATATCAGACATTGTTCAGCCGCTGCGCCGTCTGTCGCGATCAGGGCGATGCTCGGTCCGACTGAGCCAGTAGTCGCTTCCGACAGGAGCCATTAGTATCGGCTCGTCCCGCCGAACTGGAAGATACAACTCAGTTTTAGTTGCATACTTTGTTTATTTGTAACTGCCCAGGTAGGAGGGCTTAGATAATTGTTGACCGGTCACGGGCGACCATGAGTCAAGGTGTCGGTGACACCATCCGTGGACATTCAGATAGCGGACGACGACGCGGCCGGGCTTAAAGCGCTGGTAGCCGAGCTGCGCGCGCAGAACGCGATGCTCATCGCGCAGAACGCGGCCCTGCTGGCGCGCGTGGCTGAGCTTGAACGCCAGCTTGGGCTAAACAGCTCCAACAGCAGCAAGCCGCCGTCAAGCGATGGTTTGAAGAAGAAACCTGCCCGTGTCAGCAGCCTGCGCGAGACGTCAGGCAAGAAGCCCGGCGGGCAGAAGGGACACCCGGGCAAGACATTGCGCCGCACTGAGACACCCGATGCCACGGTCGATCATTTCCCGCCGACCTGCGACAGCTGTGGCGCGGCCCTGAGCGAGGCGATGGCCACCGGCCATACCGCCCGGCAGGTGTTCGACCTGCCCGAACCGCAGCCTTTGGTCGTGACCGAACACCGCGCCCATCGGTGCCAGTGCACGGCCTGCGGCATGCAGACGCGCGCGGCGTTTCCTGCAGGCGTGAATGCACCGGTGCAATACGGCGCTCGGATCGCGGCTTTCGTCGTTTATCTGCTGCACTACCAACTGCTGCCCGAGAAGCGTCTGGCCGAACTGATGGCCGATCTGTTCGGTGTGAAGCTGGTGACGGCGACCGTCGCCGCCATGAGCCAAACCTGTGCCGCGCGGTTCGAGGGTTTTGCCGCCACGGTGCGCGATCATGTCGCGGCGGCGGCGGTGAAACACCTCGACGAGACCGGCTTTCGGATCGGCGGCAAGACGCAGTGGCTGCATATCGCATCGACCATCCTGCTGACGTTCTACCGCATCTCCCCCAAGCGGGGCAGCCTGCCGCAAAACGTCACCGGCGTTGTCGTCCATGACCACTGGAAGCCGTATTACACCCTGAAAGGTGTGCTGCACGCGTTGTGCAATGCGCATCACCTGCGTGAACTCAAGGCGCTGGTGGACATCGAGAAAGAAGACTGGGCGCGCAAGATGCAACGCCTGCTGCGCCGGGCCTGGCATGCGGCCAACCTCGCTCGCGAGCAGGGCAAGCCGCTGCCGCCGCGTCTCATCGCGCTGTTCGAACGCTGCTATGACGCGGTCCTCGCGGAAGGTCTCGCGTTCCATGATGGCCAACCCGCCCTGGTCCGCCCGGCCGGCAAGGCCAAACGCCGCGGACGCCGACCACGCCGGGTGGGACACAACCTGCTGCTGCGTCTCAGCATCCGAAAGCAAGATGTGCTCCGCTTCCTGTCCAATCCCGCCGTGCCGTTCACCAACAATCTGGCAGAACGCGATGGTCGGATGATGAAACTGCGGCAGAAAATCTCCGGCGGCTTCCGCTCCGTGGACGCAGCCGCCGAGTTCGGGATCATTCGTTCGCTGCTCTCGACGGCAAAAAAGCAGGGATGGGACATCCTGAGTGCACTCGCCGCTCAGCCCTCACAGCTGCTCGCGCAGCTGCGAACCGGCTGATCCCTCAGCGGACCTGGGCAGTTACGGTTTTTCGTTCTCTAACACCTACGCTTGAACAGGCAATCGAATCAGGTCGTCCGTTAATCTATATCCGGATTGACGATGACCTTAGCTGGAGGCAGGTGTCGTGACGCCAGAGATCGTCCTTCGGGAAAGCGACATCCTAAGAAGCCTCCGGCAACTATCCGAAGCGCGCGGGCTAAAGTTCCAGGTCCATCCGCCCCGCGAGGTTATTCCCGAGTTCTTAGGAGACTTCCAGCCAGATGCCATAGCTTGGGGTCCAGAGGGCGGCATCATCATCGAGGTGAAACGCCGGGGAGATCCTGTCTCCAAGGTGCAACTCTCAGAGATCGCCAGAAGAGTTTACGGCCAGAAAGGCTGGGAATTCCGCGCGATTTATCTGAAATCGCCGATCGATGACGCGGCCTCCATCGCGAAGCCCACTCGGCAACAACTGCAGGCCGCGTTCAAGGAAATTGAAGCGTTAACAAACGGCGGTCATCACGCCGCAGCACTTGTCACCGCGTGGGCTGCTTTAGAGTCCCTTGCTCGTCTGGCAAGTGCCGATGGCGAGGTCAGGAGACCCACAACCTTTTCACCACTTCAGGCCATCCAGACGCTGGCCGAAGAAGGCTATATGGAAAATGAGACCGCCGAGCGGCTCCGTAATTTGGCGAAGCTGCGCAATGCGATTGTTCATGGCGACCTCTCATTGAATGTATCGGCAGGGCAAGTTGAAGGTGTGCTCAAGGTGCTGCGGGAAATCGCCTCCGACATCGAGGCTGCAACGTAGAGGTGCTATTCGCTCGCCTTCCTAGTTTTCTGTTCTGGCTCGCAGCAATAGGCATGCTCGCCCTCTGCGGCTGCGCCCAAACCTCCAACCCCGAGCCGTCCAGGCTGTATGACGGGCGCTATGTCGGAACCCGCGAGTCGAACCTCCTGGAGGCTTGCGGCATTACAGCGACGACGGGCCGGACCGAAGCCAGCGTTGCCGGCGGAAATCTCAAGATGCAACTCTTCAATCCTGGCACGAAGATGGCGGGAACAGTGGGTGCAGACGGCGGCATTCGGGCGTCCGGGCTGTGGAAGAGCCCGCACAGCTTCCACAACTTTACCATCCTGCAGGGAAAGATCGCGGACGGCCGGCTCACTGGAACCGCGTCCGACAGCCGGTGCGTCACCGAGCTTGCGCTGAGGAAAACCGGAAAACGCTGAGCCGGTCGAACACATTTATTGAGCAGGACCATCGGCCAATTCCTCGTTTTCCGCGTGCCGGCGTGCCTCGATCTCCTCAAGGTCAAGCTCGCCCTCCAGCGTATGTAGAACGGAATCATGGATCTCGCCGGCCCGATACAGCCGCAGCGCCTCGGCGCGCCCGGCCGCTACCGCCGCCAGCACCGCCGCAAAATGCGCCTGCTTCTCGCCGATCAGTCCGCCGTCAGCCTCGCTGAACCGGGCAGTGGCGCGGGCGCGGTAGCCGTACTGCTCCACCAGGCGCGGATGCCGATGCGCGCCGTCCTCCCCCAACGAATGCCGCTCGATCGCGGTCAGCTCCGCCTGGGCGATGCGCGCCCGCGCCGCCGCCTCGGGCATCGTGCTGCTCTGCGTGAGCTGGAACTCGCCGAGGCGCAAGGCACGGACCAGCGGCGCCAGGGTGGCGCCCTGGATCAGCACCGTCACCAAAATCACCAGGAAGGTGGTGGCGAGGATGAAGTCGCGGCCGGGAAACTGCTCCGGCAGCGACAGCGCCGCCGCCAGGCTCACCACGCCGCGCAGCCCGGCCCAGCCCATGATGATGGGCACTGCGACCGGCGGATACGGGTCGCGCCGCCGCAGCGACGGCAGCAGCAGGCGCGGCAAATAGGTGGCCGGAAACAGCCAGACGAAGCGGCTCAGGATCGTCGCGGCCACGATGGCGGACGCCGCCGGCAATAGCCCGAGAATGCTGGTGCCACCGTCGTCCAGCCGCGACAGGACACCGCGCAGCGAGAGCCCGATCAGGATGAACACGAGCGACTCCAGGACGAACTCGACCACCTCCCAAACGGCGCGGGCCTGAATTCGCGTGTTGGCGGTCAGCGTCGCGTGCTGCTGCCATCCCATCACCAGGCCGCACGCCACGGTGGACAGCACGCCGGAGACGTGGGCCGCCTCGCCGCCGATGTAGGACGCCCACGCCGCAAGCAGGCTGCCGACGATCGACAGGCGCGGCTCCCGCAGCCGGGCCAGCAGGAATGTCGCCGCGAAGCCGAACGCCGTGCCGACGATGACGCCGCCGAGCGACAGCACGCCGAACGACAGCGCCGCCTGGCCGGCATCGAACATGCCGGTCAACACGGCGGCTACCGCGAAGCGGAACAGCACGAGCCCTGTTGCGTCGTTCACCAGGCTCTCGCCCTCCAGCAGCACGACGACGCGGCGCGGCAGCGAGACCTGGGCCAGCACGGCCTTGGCGGCGACGGCATCCGGTGGCGAAATGATGGCGCCCAACGCGAAACAGGCCGCCCACGGCAGCGACGGCATGACCCAGTGCGCGACGATCCCGACGACCGCAGTCGTGAACGCCACGGCGCCGACGGCGAGCTGCATGATGATGCGGAGGTTGGCGCGGAAGTCCCGCCACGAGGTGAAGAAGGCGCTGCCGAGCAGCAGGGGTGGCAGGAACAGCACGAGGGCAAGGTCGGGGTCGAGCTCGATCGCCGGCATGTTCGGGATCAGCGCCAGCACGATACCGCCCAGGATCAGCGCGGCGGCCGGCGGCAGGCGTAAGCGACGGGCGAGCAATTCCAGCCCGATGATGACGGCCAGCAGCAGCAGGATCAGCTCGAAACGGGCGACGGGGGACATCAGGCTGTGTAGCCGCCGAGCCGGTCGGCAGCGACCTCGGCCGTGGCTCGCTTACCGGGTGGGCCGAAACCGCCGCCGCCGGAGGTCTCCAGCCGGATGCGGTCACCCCGGCGCAGGCGGAGGTTGCCGATTTTCGATGGCAGCGCAGTCGCCTGGCCGTCGCGGATATGCAGCAGGCGTCCCGGCGCGCCAGGCAGGCCGCCGTCGAGGCCGTAGGGACGCGACTTGAACCGCTCGAGGTTCGCGGTGAACACCGCCTCCTCGCAATTGACCCGCCACTCCCGCACCAGGCCCAGCCCGCCGCGATGCCGCCCAGCCCCGCCGGTATCCGGCAGCAAGGCATATTCGGTAATCGTCAGCGGAAGTTCGCTCTCGATCATCTCGACCGGGATGTTCGCGTTGTTGTGCATGCCGTGCGAGTAGGCGCTGAGCCCGTCCTGCAGCGGATGCGCGCCGCCGCCGCCGACCTCGATCTCCACCAGCACCGAACGCGCAGCCGCGCCGGCGATGGTTTGACCAGTGATCGTCTGAAACGTGCAGACGTAGCTCGCGCCGTAGTACGCGGCCGGGATGCGGCCCGGCACCGCCTTATGCAGCGCGCCCAGCAGCGTGGTGGCCAGGCGGTGCGACACGACGATGCGGTTGGCGACCGGCGCCGGGTGCCGCGCGTTGACGATCAGGCCCTCCGGCGCCACCACGCGCACCGGGCGCATGCAGCCCGCATTGGCCGGGATCGGCTGGTCGGCGCAGGCCATCACGGCATATGACACCGCCGAGCTCGACGACGCGAGCGTCGCATTGATCGGCCCCAGCGCCTGCGGCCCACAGCCCGAAAGGTCCACGACCATCTCGTCGTCCGCCACGGTGATGGCCGCGTGGATGCGGATCGGCGCGTCCGTCAGCCCGTCGTCGTCGATCACGTCCTCGAACTCGTAGGTGCCGTCCGGGATACGGCCGATCATGGCGCGCATCGCCCGCTCGGAGCCGTCGAGGATCTGCGCGCAGGCCGCCACCATCCGGCCAGCGCCATAGCGCGCACACAGCCGCTGCAGGTTTGCCTCGCCTACCGCGAGCGACGCCATCTGCGCCTGCAGGTCGCCCCACAGCATATCCGGCCGGCGGACGTTCTGCCGCATGACCGCCAGCACCTCCTCGTTCAGCACGCCGCCGCGCAGCAGCCGGAGCGGCGGGATGCGCAGGCCCTCCTGGAACACCTCGGTCGCGGTCGCGCCATAGCTCCCCGCGGAGATGCCGCCCATATCGAGGTGGTGGCACAGCGTGCCGACGATCGCGACGCGCTGACCGTCTGCGAACACCGGGCGGAACGCCAGGATGTCCGGGATGTGCTGGCCGCCGCAGTACGGGTCGTTGGTGATGACGACATCGCCTGGGCCCCAGCCCTCGATCGGCAGGAAGTCGCGCAGCACCGTGTGCAGCCCGGCGCCCATCGAGTTCAGGTGCTGCGGGATGCGCGCCGACTGCGCCACGTTGTCGCCGGCGGCGTCGAACACCGCGGTCGAGTAGTCCAACAGCTCGCGCACGATGGTGGAGCGGCTGGTGCGCCAGATGGTCACGTCCATCTCCGCCGCAGCAGCGGTCAGGGCGTTGCGCATGATCTCCAGCTCGACGGGGCCGAGCGGCGTCATGTCATGTCCTGAGGGGTTCGCCGCCGCGCGATGAGCGCGCCGTGCGGGCCGGGTTCGCAGGTCCAGTCCTCGGTCAGCAGCACGGTGGTGGTGTCCTCCTCGATCAGCAGCGGGCCGGGCATCGGGCCGGTGACGTGGCTGCGGTGCACGACCTCGACGTCGCGCCAGCCGCCCAGGAACACCGGCCGGCGATGCGGCGGCCGGCCGCCTTCGACGGGAGGCGCTGTCCGGTTGGGGTCCTGCACGGGAAGGCGCCCGGTTGCCGAAAGGCGGATGGTGACGATGTCAACGGGGTCGATGGGATTAGCGTAGGAAAAGCGTTGCCGGTGCATGTCGTGGAACGCGGCGACCGCGCCTTGCAGTCCGGTGCCGTCCACCGCGCCGGTCCACGGCACTACCAGCTCGAACGCCTGGCCGCGGTAGCGCATGTCGGCCGCGAGATCGAGGGCCTGTCGTTCCCGATCCACGCCGTCCCCGTCCAGCAGCGCCCGGCCCTGGCCGCGCAGCTCTGCCGCGAGGCGCGCCAGCTCCGGCAGGCTCGCAGCTGTCGCCGGCAGTAGGCGGCTGCTGGCCAGGTTGTGCGCGATGTCGGACGCCAGGATGCCACTGGCGGAGAATGTGCTGGCGTCGGCCGGGAATACCACTTGGGTGATGCCCAGCTCGTCCGCGACCTCGATCGCGTGCAGCCCCCCGGCGCCGCCGAACGACAGCAGGGTGAACGCGCGGGGATCGAGGCCCTTCTCGAACAGACTCAGCCGGATCGCCGCAGCCAGGCTGGTGTTGGCCAGCGCGATCACGCCCGCCGCCGCCCGGTCGATGTCGAGACCGAGCGGCGCGCCGACCTCGGTCGCCAAGGCCGCGCGGGCAGCGTCCGCGTCGAGCGGCAGCGCGCCGCCCAGGAAGAACCCACCATCGAGCCGTCCCAGCGCCAGGTTGGCGTCGGTCACAGTAGGCCGGGTGCCGCCACGGCCGTAGCAGGCGGGACCCGGCTTTGCTCCGGCGCTATGCGGACCCACGGTGAACCGCCCGGCCTCGTCCACGGACGCGATCGAACCGCCGCCGGAGCCGATCGTGCGAATCTCCACCATCGGCAGCCGCACCGGCAGGCCGTCAACCTCGCCCTGCATCATCTGCGTGACCCGGCCGCCGCTCACCACGCACACGTCGAAGCTGGTACCGCCCATGTCCATGCCGACCACGCTGTCGAGGCCCAGGCGCGCGGCGATCCGGCTCGCGGCCAGCGCCCCGCCGCTCGGCCCCGATAGCAGCAGCCGCACCGGCTGGGCGGCAGCGACTGCCGCACTGCATACCCCGCCATTCGATTGCACGAGCAGCAGGCGGGCAGTGAGCCCGCGCTCGGCCATGCGCCGCTGCAGCAGCGCGAGGTAGCCGCGCACCACCGGCACCAGGAGGGCGTTCAGCACGGTGGTCGAGGTTCGCTCATACTCCCGGATCTCCGCGCTGACCTCGGACGAGAGGCTGACCGGGAGCTCGGGGCAGACGCATAGGATGTGATCGCGCAGCGCCTGTTCATGCGCGGGGTTGGCCGTTGCGTGCAGCAAGCTGATCGCGACAGTCTCAGCGCCCAGTTCGCGGATCGCCGCGATGGCCCGATCCAGTGCCGCCGGCGACAGGGCCTGTTCGACGCTGCCATCGGCGCGCATCCGTTCGGCGACGCCCAGGCGGCGCTCCCGCGGGATCAGCGGGGTGCCGCGCTGCTGACGCAGGCCATAGATGTCCCGTCGGGCATGGCGGCCGATCTCCAGCACGTCGCGAAACCCCTCGGTCGCGAGCAGCACGCCGCGGGGCAGCTTGCGCTCCAGCACCGCGTTGGTGGCGATCGTTGTGCCGTGCAGCAGCAAGCCCACGTCTGCGAGGCCGAAGCCGAAGCGGCGCGCCGCCTCGTCGATGGCGGCCATCAGGCCGATTGAGGGGTCTTCAGGCGTCGTCGGCGTTTTCACGCCGCTGGATCGTCCGGTGCGTCCATCGAAGACCTGCAGGTCGGTAAAGGTCCCGCCGATGTCGATGCCCAGCCTGACCGTCATGCCATCCCCTGCCGCGCCGATCGCCCGCTACGATGCGGTGGTTTCGGCCAAGCTTTACAGGAATGACGGTGTTTGGACACCGCCTAGCAGTGGGTTGCACGCCGATGCGTAAATTTTGCCGACAATTGTCGGAGGTTCCGGCTGCCTGTGGTGGTCAGCGCTTGTCGAAATGCGTCAGGCACCGAGTCGGGCTGTGACGCCGCCGCGCCAGCGGGCGACTCCGACGCCGAGCAGGCCGATGCCCAGTATTCCAAGGCTGATGGGCTCCGGCACCTGGGACAGAGACACAGCAGACAGCAGCGTTGACGCGTTGGCGTCTGAGCCTGCCGCGTTGGCAAACTTAATCGTCACGAAGGTATTTGCTGCGACGAAGGTGTCTGACTGGATGGCGGTGAACGCCGTGCTGAACGTGCCGACGGGATCGACAGGGTTGAGCAGGGTCGGCCCATAGACCTGCACATTGTCGGCACTGATCTGGAACGTCGGCTTGGTGTTCACCGTTGCACGGGCGTCGGCGCCGACAGACACGCGATAGGTGCGGCCAGCGACAAACCCCTGCACCACTTGGCTGAGCGAGCTGACGCCGGACAGGAAGCCAACGACGCTCTGACCAGCTGCATTTCCGTTGTCGAACTGGCCCGAATCGGCTTTAGAGTTGGAGGCGTAACCCGTAGGCTTCCAGTTCTGCAGGAAAAACTGGCCGCTGTTGTTGGCGGCATTTGCCGCAGCATCGTTTGTCAAAAAATTGGGGTCGAGGACGACTGGGCCGGCGGCCGGGGCGCCAAGAGCCGGCGCCAATACCAGAGCTATGGCGACCGCAGCCGCCAACCCAGCGGAGAACGCTTTTTGCATAAACACGTTTATCGCCTTTCCCAGAACGTAACGAAATCGGTGCAACAGGCATGCCATCGATTAATCCATTGTAAACTAATGAATTGATAATAGTCTTAGTTGTTTCGTGTAAAGTAATCCGACGACTTACCGCATCGAAGCGACGATACCCTCGAAAGGCTGATCCTCATCGCGGGAAAGCTGCCAGCATTGCGTCACAATTGAACCGGCCGGACATCAGGCAATCCTCAACCCGCGCCTTATCGCGCAGCTGCTGGATCAGGAACAGGCCAGCTACCACCAGCATTAAAGCCACAGCCAGGCCGGCCAGGCTGGCCGTCAGACGGTTTGCTTCGGCCGCCTCGTCACTCACCACTCCAATCCGCATCCGGCGCACGAAATGTCCCCTCAACGACCGACGGCCACACCCCTGGCCGTGCCGGCGTCGATACGGCATTGTAGGTCACGACGGAGCCGCGCTGGCAAGCGGCAACCACCGGTTTCAAGGAAATGGGATGACCCACGCCGCAAATGATCCCGCAGCTGGGCATCTCGCCGCCGCCGACCCGGCGTTCGCCCCGCTAATCGCCCGCATCGGCCCATGCACCGCCACGCCGAAGCCGCGGGAGCCTTATGAGGCACTGGTCCGTGCCATCGCCCATCAGCAGCTGCACGGCCGCGCCGCCGAAGCCATCCTCGCCCGGCTGGCCGCGTTGCACCCCGGTCCTGCGTTCCCGCAGCCGGAACAGCTCGCGGCCACGCCGGACGGCGCGCTGCGTGCCTGCGGCTTCTCCGGCAGCAAGATCGCCGCAATCCGCGACATCTGCGTCCACACCTTTAATGGCACGGTACCCACGATGCGGGACGCGGCGAGCCTGCCTGACGGCGAGCTGATCCGCCGGCTGGTCGCCATCCGCGGGGTCGGCCGCTGGACGGTGGAGATGGTGCTGATCTCGACGCTCGGCCGGCCGGACGTGCTGCCGGTCGATGATTTCGGGGTGCGCGAGGGCTGGCGGCTAATCAAGCAGCTGCCGGTCCAGCCGCGGCCGAAGGAGCTGGCGGCGATCGGCGAGGCCTGGGCGCCGTGGCGTTCGACCGCCGCCTGGTACCTGTGGCGCGCCTCGGACGAGGGCAAGAAGATCAAGCAGTCGAACTGATCAGCCAGCGAGGAACGCCTCGACCACGGTGA
This sequence comes from Rhodospirillales bacterium, assembly GCA_025351925.1. Taxonomy (GTDB): domain Bacteria; phylum Pseudomonadota; class Alphaproteobacteria; order Acetobacterales; family Acetobacteraceae; genus CAHJXG01. The sequence goes on from JANXVC010000279.1 coordinate 12,614, forward strand.
CAAAGGCGTCCGGCGCGTCCGCATGCAGCCAATGCCCGGCGCCTTTCAGCGTGGTGAAGCGGGCCATGGGGAACAGCGCGCGGACCGCCGGACGGTGCTCGGGCCGAATGTAGTCAGACCGCTCGCCGCGCAGCATCAGGACTGGCCCGGCATACTGGGGATCTGGAGGCGCGTCCCAGCCTTCGATCGCCGGCAGGTTCGCCGCGATCTCCCGCAGTCCGATGCGCCAGCTTGGCGCCGGGCCGAACCGCAGGTTCTGCAGCAGAAAGCCGCGCACGGCCGCATCGGGCACGGCGGGCGCCAGGGCAGCGTCGGCCGCTGCCCGGGTCAGCCCAGCGTCGAGGCGCAATGCCAGCATGGCCTCGGCGATGCTGCGGAACGCCGGGTCGTAGCGAACCGGCGCGATGTCGGCCACCAGCAGCCGGCTGACCCGGCCAGGCTGCAGCAGCGCCGCCTGCATCGCGACCTTGCCGCCCATCGAGTGCCCGCCCAGCGCCGCCTGCGGCACGCCCATCGCCATGAGGCTTTCCAGCACGTCCGCTGCCATTGCGGAGTAGGACATCGTGGCGTCATGCGGGCTGGCGCCATGGTTGCGCAGGTCGAACGCGATCACGCGGTGCGTTGCGGCCAGGCGGCGCTGGATGCCAGCGAAGTTCGCTGCCGCCCCAAACAGGCCGTGCAGCAGCACGAACGGGGCGCCCGCGCCAACCTCGACCGCATGCAGGATCACGGCGCATCCCGCCCCGAGGCCGCTGCAGCTCCAACCAGGCGCGCATACAGCGCGGGGTCGGTTGCGCCCTCGGTGCTGAACACGAGCACGCGGCTTGCGGGACCGAGCGCCAGCGTCGCGCGTGCCGCTGGGTCCTGTGCCGCCAGCAGCAGGCCCGCGAGGCCGGCTGCGCCCGACTCGCCGGAGACGATGCCCTCGCGGGCCAGTCGCTGCATTGCATCGACCGCCGCCGCGTCCGGGATGGCGAGGAACGCCGCCGCCGCCCGGTCGAGCTCCTGCCAGGCGATCAGGCTGGGCTCGCCGCAGGCTAGGCCGGCCATGATGGTATCGAGATCGCCACTCGCCGGCGTGGGCGCTCCGGCGGCGGCGCTGGCCAGCAGGCAGGCTGCGCGCTCGGGCTCAACGACGATCAGGTCCGGCGCTGGGTTGAGCCGCGCGCGCATCTGCACGGACACCGCCGCCGCCACGCCGCCGACGCCGCCCTGGATGAACACGTGGGTGGGCGGCGGTCCGTTCCACTGGTCCAGCGCCTCCTCCGGCATCAGCCGGTAGCCCTGCATGATGTCGCGCGGGATCTCGGTGTAGCCGGGCCACGAGGTGTCGGAGACGATGAACCAGCCCTTCCGGTCCGCCTCGGCCGCGGCGGTGCGCACCGCGTCGTCATAGGTGCCCGGCATGACATGGATGGCGGCGCCGTAGCGGGCGATGGCGTCGATCCGGCCCTGGCTGACGCCTGGATGCACGAAGATGGCGCAGGACGCGCCGAAGCGCTGTGCGCCCCAGGCGACGCTGCGGCCGTGGTTGCCGTCGGTGGCGCAGGCGACGGTGATGTCCCGCGTCTCCGCGGCATAGCGCCCGGCGAACAGGTCTGCGGTGGTGGCCGACCGCGCCACGCCGCGCCGGGCGAGCTCCGTGGACAGCACGCCGGCCACGGCATAGGCGCCGCCCAGCGCCTTGAAGCTGCCCAGCCCGAATCGTTCGGCCTCGTCCTTGATGCACAGCGCGGCAATGCCGGCCTCCTGGGCAAGATCCTGCAGCGCACGCAGCGGCGTCGGCGCGTAGCCGGGCCATGTCGTGATATCCGCCCGCGCCCGGCGGAAGCCGCCGCTGGTCAGCACCACAATGCCCGGAGCGCCGCGACGCGGGTTCGGCAGGCAGCGGAACGGCAATTTGTCGGTCATCCCGGCACAATTGCGCGGCGCACGGCCCGCGGCTAGTGCTTGCTCAACCAACGAAGGGGGAAGCCATGCACATCACGATCCTAGGCGGCGCCGGGTTCCTGGGCCGCAAGGTGGCTGCCCGGCTGGCGGCAGAAGGCGCACTGGGCGGATGCCGCATCAGCAGCCTGACGCTTTTTGACCTCGCCGCGCCGCCGCAGCCGGACGGGGCGACGTTCCCGGTGCATAGCCTGGCCGGCGACCTCGCCGAGCTGCCGCCGGCCGCGATCCCACCCGGCACCGACGTGGTGTTCCATCTTGCCGCCGTCGTCAGCTCTGCCGCTGAGGCCGACTACGAGCTGGGCCGCCGGGTCAACGTGCGCGGGACCGACGCGGTGATCGACGCCTGCCGCCGACTCGCAGCGCCGCCGCGTCTGGTGTTCACCAGCTCGGTCGCGAGCTTCAGCGGCGGCCAGGACGCCGTGCTCGCCGACGACGCGCGTCAGGTGCCGGCCAACAGCTACGGCGCCCAGAAAGCCGCAGCGGAGCTGTTCCTCGCCGATGCCAGCCGCCGGGGCATGCTCGACGCGGTGCTGATCCGGCTGCCGACAGTGATCGTGCGCCCGGGCCGGCCCAATAAGGCGGCCAGCAGCTTCGTCAGCGCCATCCTGCGCGAGCCGCTGCTGGGCCTGCCGGCCAGCCTGCCGGTGCCAGACGACTTTGCGGTGTGGGTCTGCAGTCCCCGGCGCGCCGTCGAGTGGCTGCTGCACGCGGCGGCGATGGACACGGCTACGATGGGCCTCGACCGCGGCATCAACCCGCCGGGCATCAGCGCGACGGTGGGCCAGATGCTCGAAGCGCTGGACAGCGTGCGGCCCGGCGCCTCCGCCCTGGTCGAGCGCCGTCCCGACCCCGCGGTCGCCGCCATCGTCGGTGGATGGCCCGCGGCCTTCGCTCCGGTCCGTGCCCGCCCTCTGGGCTTTACCGCGCATGAGAGCCTGGCGGAACTGGTCCAGGCCTTCATCGATGACGACCTGGAGGACACACGTCGCGAACGAAATGCAGGTTGACTGTCTAAACGTTACAAACAACTCAGTTTTTACGGCGCTGCCTGGTTGAACCTTCGGCATTGCGGTCGCAGTAATGGGGAGTGTCCGTCCAGCTTGGTCGGGTCCCCCCCGTTCTCCGTCCCGTCTGGCCCCCGCGATGTCCCTTCTTCCCAGCAGCACCAGCCTGGCCGGCTCGAACACTCCGGTGGGTTCGCGCGCCCGGCGGGAGCGGCGGCCGATCGCCGACGTGGTGGCGCATGTCCCGCAAACGCTTCGCGCGCTGGTCCGGGCGGACGAGATCTGGCTGGTGGTGCTGGCTGCCTTCGTGGGACTCGGCGCCGGTTTGGTCGTTGTCGCGATGGAAAGCTTCGCCCAGGCCATGCACCGCCTGCTGTTCGGTTTGGGGCCGGGCGAGTTCCTGTCCGCCATGCCGGCCGTAGATACGCTGCGCGCTTTGCTGGTGCCGAGCTTGGGCGGGCTCGTTTTGGGGGCGGCCGGATGGGCGCTGGCCCGCTGGCTGCCGCGCCGGACGATCGACCCGATCGAGGCCAACGCACTGTATGGCGGCCGGATGTCGTTCGTGGACAGCGTCATCGTGGTCGCGCAGACCGTGTGGTCGAACGGCGTCGGCGCGTCGGTGGGGCTCGAGGCCGGCTATGCGCAAATCGGCTCGGCGATCGCGTCTTGGTTGGGCCGGGCGTTCCGGGTGCGGCGGACCGACCTGCGGCTGCTCGTGGGCTGCGGCGCGGCAGGGGCCATCGCCGCTGCGTTCAACGCCCCGCTAACCGGCGCATTCTACGCATTTGAGCTGGTGATCGGCACCTACTCGCTTTCGACGCTGGCGCCCGTGGTGATGTCGGCAATCTGCGCGGTCTCGGTCATGCGCGTGCTGATCGGCGCCAACCTCGGCTTCGACATCCGCGTGCCGACCGCGATCGAGGCGGTGGACTACGTGCCGATTCTGGCGCTCGGCATGCTGTGCGCGCTGGGCGGCATCGCCCTCATGCGCGGCGTTACCGTTGTCGAGGAGCTGTTCCGCCGCAGCCGCATGCCGAACTGGATACGCCCGGCACTCGGCGGTCTCGCGGTCGGCGCTATGGCGCTGCTGTCCCCGGCGGTGCTGTCCTCGGGCCACTCGGCGCTGCGGGTCGCGCTCGACGCGCCATACAGCCTGCAGCAGATCGGCATGCTGATCCTGCTCAAGGCGCTGGCATCCGCCATCAGCATCGGCTCCGGGTTCCGCGGCGGGCTGTTTTTTGCCTCATTGTTCCTCGGCGCGCTGGTCGGCAAGCTGTTTGCCGGCGTGCTGGCCCTGGTGACCGTGGTGCAGGCGCTGCCGGCGGTAATCTGCGCGCTGGTCGGCATGAGCGCGCTCGCCGTAGCCGTCGTCGGCGGGCCCCTCACCATGGCGTTCCTGGCGCTGGAGAGCACGGGGTCGCTGCCGATGACCGTCGCCGTGCTCGCGGCCAGCGTCGTATCGACCATCACGGTGCGCCGCACCTTCGGCTACAGCTTCGCCACCTGGCGCTTCCACCTGCGCGGCGAGGCGATCCGCAGCGCCGTCGATATCGGCTGGATGCGCAACCTGACCGTCGGGCGGATGATGCGGCGCGAATACCGGAGGGTGCCGATCGACATGACTCTGGCGGCGTTCCGGCGCGAGTTTGTATTGGGTTCAGTCGCCCGCGTCATCGCGACGGACGCTGCCGACCGTTACGCCGGCATCCTCGCAACCTCCGAGGCGCACGCGGCGCCGGAGACAGCGATGAAGCTGTCCGACGTAGTGCACCACCGCAAGACCGTGCTGCTGCCGCAGATGACGATCAAGGAGGCCGTACAAATGTTCGAGACGGCCGAGAGCGACGAGCTCGCCGTGGTGGACGGCGCCGAGAGCATGCGGGTGATCGGCGTGCTGACCGAGCAATACGCGCTGCGCCGCTACAGCGAAGAGCTGGAGAAGCGCCGGCGCGAGCTGTCGGGTGAATAGGCTAGGCCATCCGCCCATGGCAGTGCTTATACTTCTTGCCTGAGCCGCACGGACACAGCGCATTGCGCGGCGTGTCGCGCCAGGTCGCGGGGTCGGCCGGGTCGATGGCCGTCGCGGCGTGCGCCCCGAGGGCCATGCGGGGACGCTCGGCCTCCAGGACGTCGCCGCCAGCGTAGGGCGCGCTGGCGGCCGGGTCAGAGTACTGCAGGGATTGCTGCGGCGTCGGCTGGAACACCGGCTCCAGCGGCGCCTCCGGCCCCAGTTCGACGCGTGCCAGCATGGTCGTCACGCGCTCCTTCAACTCGTCCAGCATGGCGTTGAATAGGCCGAATGCCTCGCTTTTGTATTCATTCAACGGGTCCCGCTGGCCATAGGCACGCAGCCCGATGCCCTGGCGCAAATGGTCGAGCGCCAGTAAATGCTCCTTCCACACGGCGTCGAGCATCTGCAGCAGCAGGCTTTTCTCGACATAGCGCATCAAATCCGGTCCGAGGTTCGCGACCTTCGCGGCCATATGCGCTGCTGACGCCGCCTCGATCCGCTCGCGGATGCCGGTCTCGTCGATGCCTTCTTCCCGTCCCCATTCGACAATTGGCAGATCGAGGTTCAGCAGCCGCCGCAAGTCGTCGGCCAGCGCCTCTGTCTCCCACTGCTCGGCATAGGCCTTCTCGGGGATGCGCCGGGCGACCAGGTTGGCCACCACTTCGGCCCGCATCTCCTGCACCGTCTCCGACACGTCGTCGGCGCGCATGAACTCGCGGCGCTGCGCATAGACTTCGCGGCGCTGGTTGTTCATCACGTCATCGTATTTCAGCACGTTCTTGCGGGTGTCGAAGTTGCGCGCCTCGACCTTTTTCTGCGCCTTCTCCAGCGCCTTGTTGATCCAGGGATGCACGATCGCCTCGCCGTCCTTCAGGCCGAGCTTCTGCAGCATGCCGCCCATGCGATCGGACCCGAAGATGCGCATCAGGTCGTCTTCTAGGCTCAGGAAAAACCGGCTGGCGCCCGGGTCGCCCTGCCGTCCGGAGCGGCCGCGCAGCTGGTTGTCGATGCGCCGACTTTCATGCCGTTCGGTGCCGATCACCAGCAGGCCGCCCGAGCCCTTCACCGCGTCGTGGTAGGTCGCGACCTCCTGCCGAATTTTTTCATCCAGCGTCGCGCAACCCTCAGGATCGGCGTCGCCCGCCTCCAGCTTCAGGCGCATCTCTGCGTTGCCGCCGAGCTTGATGTCGGTGCCGCGCCCAGCCATGTTGGTAGCGATCGTGATAGCGCCGGGCGCGCCGGCCTGGGCAACAATGGTTGCCTCCTGCTCATGGAAACGCGCGTTCAGCACGGCGTGCGGCACTTTTTTCTGGGTCAGCAACTCGCTGATCACCTCGCTTTTCTCGATGCTGGTCGTGCCCACCAGTACCGGCTGACCGCGGGTCCGCGCCTCCTCAATCAGCGCTGCCACAGCTTCGTACTTCTCAGCAGCCGAACGATAGACCTCGTCGTCGGCGTCCTTGCGGGTTACCGGCACGTTGGTAGGGATCTCGATCACTTCGAGCTTGTAAATCTCGGCGAACTCGTCCGCCTCGGTTAGCGCCGTTCCCGTCATGCCGGCCAGCTTGGGATATATGCGAAAGTAGTTCTGGAACGTGATGCTGGCGAGCGTCTGGTTCTCCGGCTGGACCGTCACGCCTTCCTTTGCCTCCAGCGCCTGGTGCAGGCCCTCGGAGTAGCGGCGCCCCTCCATCATGCGCCCGGTGAACTCGTCGATCAGCACGACCTTGTCGTCCCGCACGATGTAGTCCACGTCGCGCTGGAACAGCGTGTTGGCACGCAGGCTCTGCTGCACGTGGTGGATCACCGAAACGTTGAAGATGTCGTATAGGTTGCCCTCGGTGATGATCCCGGCGTCGCGCAGCATCTGCTCCACGCGCTCCGACCCCTCCTCGGTCATAGTGACGGTCTTGAACTTCTCGTCTTTCTCGAAAGTCGAGACATCCTTCACCAATTCCCGCACGACGAGGTTGACGGTCCGGTAAAGGTCGCTGCTGTCTTCGGCGGGGCCAGAGATGATCAAGGGCGTGCGCGCCTCGTCCACGAGAATGCTGTCCACCTCATCCACGATGCCGTAGCTGAAGTCGCGCTGTACCATCTCGTCCAGCCGGTACTTCATGTTGTCGCGCAGGTAGTCGAAGCCAAACTCATTGTTGGTGCCGTAGGTGATGTCGGCAGCGTAGGCGGCCCGGCGCTCGTTATCGTTCAAGCCGTGCACGATGACGCCGGTGGTGAGCCCCAGGAAGCCATACACCCGCCCCATCCACTCGCTGTCGCGCGCCGCCAGGTAGTCGTTCACCGTCACGACGTGCACGCCCTTGCCGGCCAGCGCGTTCAGATAAACCGGCAGGGTGGCGACCAGGGTCTTGCCCTCGCCGGTCTTCATCTCGGCGATCTTGCCGTCGTGCAGCACCATGCCGCCGATCAACTGCACGTCGAAATGCCGCTGGCCGAGCACGCGCTTCGCCGCCTCCCGCACCACCGCATAGGCCTCGGGCAGCAGGTCGTCGAGCGTGGCGCCGCCAGCAAGCCGCTCGCGGAACTCGGCCGTCTTGCCCTGCAGCGCCGCGTCGGACAGCGCGGCCATCGCCGGCTCGTGGGCGTTGATCTGCGGCACCCGGCGCT
>JANXVC010000295.1 GCA_025351925.1 Rhodospirillales bacterium
GAACTGCCGCTGAGTGGACACATCGCATGCGCCTGACCAATACTGGATCGATGGTGCAAGTTGCTTTTGCGCTTGGGTTCGCTTTGGTTGCAGCTCCGATTGTTCGCAACGTGACATCGGAGCTCAACGGAACCGTTGGCCGGGCCTGGCCATTCTCGATGACGCGGTGCTTGTCGCAAACGACGCCGGGTTGCCGCGACGGGTCCGTGCGATCGGTTGCGGGCCAGCCCGTCGCGCGTATCAGGACCGGGCACCTATGAGCGATCCCCAGCAGCCCGCAACAAGACTGCTGAGTTCAATCGACCCGGTATGCCGGCATAGGGCCGTTTGGTTCGTCGTCCGCCTTGGCGCATTCTGCGATGCGTTTCCAGCGCGCCAAAATTGAATGTTTTGGTCCCACGCCGTTATCGGTATCAGCCGGTATCTCCGCCTGAAATGGTGCAATAATGCCCGGTTACGCATTCTCGATTGAAGATGCTCTCATCGCGAGCCGCTGGGCAGAGCAAATCCTGTCGCGCGGCTATCGCGTCGTAATAACTCCTGGCTACAAAAATGCCGAGGAGGTCATTGAGGTGTACATTCCCAAAGCGAAGATGCCGACATTCACGGTGCGCCGCACTTCCCATTCAGTCATGATAACAGACTGTATTGGTCTGACCCTCTCATTTTTGATGTTGTCCGATGCACTACTGGCCATAGCACCGCTCTCGAGATCCGAAAAACGAGAGATGTTGAAAGGCGCGAGCCCGGCATGGCTGCCTGATCTTATGAAGCGCCGGAATAGGAGCGCTTGCGACATCCGGTCCCAGATTAGTAGCGCTGCGGCAAGCATCGCGGCCTGGTTTGACCCCGTTTTGAAAAATTGGCTCAGGACGCGCGCACGCGGGTGATCGCCTGCTGTGAGCGTCAGCCAACGCCTAAAGTTTTTCCGATCGGAACGGGTCAGAAATAGTTCCTAGCCTTTTGCTTTATTGAGCAACGTCTGTTCAAAATAGCAGATTGGTCGGACGTTGCTCTAAAGCATCGCCGACCGGCAGAGCTACGCCGGACAGGCGCTCGCATTCCGCCAGCAGCTTGTCCTGTCGCTCCAGCGATTGGGTTATGGCGTTCGGCTTGCGGAGCCGCATGTGGTAGAAGTATTCGCCCGTAGCCATCGCCGCCGCATCGTCGCTGACCGCGAGCCAAACCTGCGTCCGATGCGCCGCGTCCAGGTCGCCCGTCGCACGCGGACCGCTCATCTTAGTCGCCACCCAGCCGGGCTCCAGCGCATTGGAAAGCGTGTCCGGCCAGCGGCGTGCGACGGTGAAGGCCAGCAGCACGTCATGCAGCTTGGTATCGGAGTAGGCCTGGTTACCGCGCCATGCGCGATGCTCCCAGATAAGGTCATTCAGGCCGGCATCGCCGCGCCGGTGCAGTTCAGAACTGACATACACCAGCCGCTTCGGCCGTCGGATCAATGCGGTCAGGATGTAGGGCGCCAGCGTATTGACGGCGAACACGTGAGACAGCCCGTCCTCCGTCGCGATACGCCGCGGCTCGCGGTAGCCGACGCCGGCGTTGTGGATCACCGCGTCGAACGACCCCAGCGCGTTCACCTGTTCGGCCAAGCGCCGGGTCTGGCCAATGCTCGCGAGGTCGCCGGTGACGACCGCCTCCGCGCCGGGCACCGCGGCCATCGCCTCCCGGCCACGCTGCTCGTTCCGAGCGTGCAGCACGACGGCGTGCCCCTGCTCGATCAGGAGTTGAGCTGCCATTCGGCCCAAGCCGTCCGAGGAGCCGGTGATGAATACGCGGGCCATTGTTCGCTGCCTTGCTGGATATCGTCTGCGGCGCGGATGCCCTCAACGGCCCGGCGCCAAACCCGATGCAGCGCCGGGCAGGCTCAGCAGCGGCACCGTGCCACCGCCCAGCATCGTCGCCGGCAGCTTGCCGTCCCAGCGCCGGGCCGTCTCATAGTCCACCACCCGCGGATTGGCTGCGACTGCCGTGCCCAGCTGCTGCACCGCCGAAGCCTGCGCCTGGCCGAGCAGGAGCGTCGCCTGCGCCTCGCCCTCGGCGCGCAGCACGGCGGCCTCCTTTTCGGCCCGGGCACGGACCACCGCGGCGCGCGCCTCACCCTCGGAGCGGGTGGTGACCGCGATGGCCTGCGCCTCCGCCTGCACCTTCGCCTGCTCACCCTCGTAGCGGATCTTGCTGACCGTGTTCTCCGCCTGCAGCGCGTCGTTCTTCGCGCGCACCGCCGCCTCGACCGATTGGGTGAAGGCCGCGCTGTATTCGATGCGGCTCAACTGCAAATCGATCACCTCGATGCCAAAGCTTTGCTCGATGGCCTCCTGGATCGACCGCCGGATTTCATTGGCGATGCTTTCCCGTTCCGCCGAGATGCTGACCGTGTTGCGCCGGGCAAACACCCTAAGAGCGCGGTCAGCGACGATAGGCCGGAGGTTGCCGTCGATGTCCACGTTGCCCGAGCGGCCAACGCCGTACAACAGCCGGAACACGGCCGCCGGCGGCACCCG
>JANXVC010000311.1 GCA_025351925.1 Rhodospirillales bacterium
AACGGGAGAGAGAAACTATACCAACACACGACAAACCGTCAAGACTCAATCATGCGCCAGTGCTCGGGAAATAAACCGCAAATTAGGAAACGTCAAGCGGGGAATTACAAAACTTCGCCCAAAATCTCCCAAGTGCCGCAACGCTACGTCGCAACCCAGCCGCCATCGATCGAAAGCGGCGCACCCGTCACGGTCCTCGCCGCATCCGAGCACAGGAATATGACCAGACCACCAATGCCCTCCGGCGTAGTAAACTGCGCCATTGGTTGCTTTTCGGTCAGCAACGCGTGCTTCACCGCCTCGATATCCAAGCCCTCGCGCTCTGCCCTGGCGTCGAGCTGTGCCTGCACCAACGGCGTAAGCACCCAGCCAGGGCAGATCGCGTTGACCGTAACACCGGTGTTCGCCAGCTCGATCGCTCCAACCTTGGTTAGCCCGATCAAACCGTGTTTTGCCGCGACGTAGGCGGATTTCTGCGCGCTGCCGACAAGGCCATGCGCCGACGCGATGTTGACGATCCGCCCCCAACCCTTGCTGGTCATGCCGGGAATTGCCGCCTGCATCGCGTGGAACGCCGCGGAAAGGTTGATCGCGATGACCGCATCCCAGCGTTCTGCCGGAAAGTCCTTGATGTCAGCCGTGTATTGGATGCCGGCGTTGTTCACCAGGATGTCCAGCCCGCCCAATACCGCTTGCGTCCGCTGCACCAAGCCAGCGATCTGCGATGGCTGCGACAGATCTGCACCGTCGTAATCCACCCGCACCTCTAAAGCTTCCGCAAGCCCGGCCCGCAGCGTCTCGATTGCGCCGGACTCGCCGAAGCCATTCAACATGAGATCAGCGCCCTGCTCACCCAGGCACCTGGCGATCCCAAGCCCGATGCCGCTCGTAGAACCCGTCACAAGCGCCACCTTACCGACCAGACACTTTTTGCCAGAACTCATATCAATCTCCAACGATGCGTCTCCGGTCATTGTCCTCCACGGCAGGCCGTGCGTGAAGGGCTAGGCAACTTTGAAGACGAGACAGGTGGGACAGCTGATCAGATGGGCCCTGGCTACACTGGGCATCATCCAGGCATCGCCGGTCGCGGCGGCCACGCACACGTTAACGCTGAATCCTGGTTCAGCGCAGGTTGCCTTCCGTGCGTATGGATTGAGAGTCTTGCCGATCGACGGCGCATTTACCCGGTTCAACGGCACCTTGGTCGTTGACAGCGCCGACCCGACCGCCTGCCAGGTTAATATTAAGGCCGAGGCCGTCAGCCTGCAGATGCCGGATTCCGCTATGACCAAGGACGCGTTGGGCGCCGACCTGCTGGATGTAACCCGGCACCCCGCCTTTGCATTCAACGGACAGTGCCGGGAGGGTCAGGTGCGCGGCACGCTACTCCTGCACGGCGTCAGCCGCCCATTGACGCTCGATGTCGGCCTCGAACGCGGCCGATGGGTCGCAGCCGGGCGGATGCGCCGGGCTAACTGGGACACGGGCGCACGGCCATTGCTGGCCGGGCCCGCGGCGCGTATCCGGTTCACGGCAGCGCTCCCTGCCGGCTTTCTCGCGGCGTCCTGACGGACCACAATCGTCCCATGCGCACCCTTCCCGCCCTGCTGCCGCTGCGCCATGCCGTGTTCCGGTCGCTGTGGCTCGCCAACATCGTGACCGCGCTGGGTACCTGGATGCAGAACACCGGCGCGGGCTGGCTGATGACCAGCCTGTCGCCCAACGCACTGAGCGTCAGCCTGGTGCAGGCGGCCACCATCACCCCCGTATTGCTGCTGGCGCTGCCGGCTGGCGCGCTCGCCGATACTGTGGACCGCCGATTGTTTATGATCGGCACCCAGGTCTCGACGATGTGCGCGGCCGTCATTCTGGCGGGCCTGACCTATGCCGGACTGATCAACGCCACTGGGCTGATTGCGCTGACGTTCGCGATCGGCATGGGATCGGCGATGTATCAGCCCGCCTGGGGTGCGACGGTACCCGAAGTCGTGCCGCGGCAGGACCTCGTGCAGGCGATCGCGCTCAACGGCATCGGCTTCAACCTCGCGCGTGCCCTCGGTCCAGCCCTTGGCGGCGTCCTGGTGCTGTTTGGCGGCCCCGCCTTGGCGTTTACGCTCTATTCCGTATCCTTTTTGGCCGGCATCGGCGCACTCCTCGCGTGGCGCCGCGCGCCACAGCGCAGCACCCTGCCGCGCGAGCACCTGCTCAGCGCCATGGGCGCCGGCATGCGCTTCGTCCGGCACACCCCGGCCATGCAGGCTGCCATGCTCCGCGCCATCGCCTTTTTTCTGCCCTCCGCCGCGCCCTGGGCGCTGCTGCCGCTGGTGGTGCGGGAGCAACTGGGCCTAGGCGCCGGCAGCTTCGGGCTGCTGCTCGGGCTGATGGGCGTCGGCGGTGTCGCTTCGGGCATGCTGATGCCGCTGCTGCGGGGCCGGGCCGATCGAGGAACGACGGTGTTCGGATCGAGCCTGTTCTCCTGCGCCGGCATGGCGTGCATCGCCAGCAGCCATCACTGGGCTCCCGCCGGGCTTGGCATGCTGCTGTTCGGCGTCGGCTGGGTGGCGGCGGCCAGCACGGCGCAGGCGGCGGCGCAGTTGGTAGCGCCACCCTGGGTGCGCGCCCGGGCATTGGGCATCTACCAACTGTCATTTAACGGGGCTCTGGCCGTTGGGTCGATGCTGTGGGGCTGGCTCGGCACCGTGCTGGGGCTGCAGCTCAGCATGGCGATCGCCGCTGCCATCCTTGCGGTTCTGGCGGTGGCGGTGCGCGGCTACGGCCTCGACCAAACCAGCGCAAACCCTGCCTCAGTCCCGGCGCCGCCCATGCCGGAAGCCCCAGCGCCCGAGATCGCCTCCATGCTGCCGCGGTCGCGCGGCCGTATCTTAGAGACGATGCGATACCGCGTCGCCCCGGCTGACCGCGACGTGTTCCTCGAAGCGATGCAGCACGTGCAACATGCCCGCGGTCGCGCCGGAGCGCTCGATTGGCGCCTCTATGAGGACGTGGCGCATCCCGAGGGCTGGCTTGAGGCCTGGACGATGCAGAACTGGACGGACCACCTGCGCGAGGCTCACCGCCTTTCCGACTCGGACCATCAAATGCTGGCCCGGGTCAGCGCATTCCATGACACAGCCGCGCCGCTGCCGTGCCGCTACATTGCCGTGGAGCCGGGCATTCGCGTCAACAACCGTCCAGAGCGCAATGCTGCCCGCCTGGCAACGCAAGATGACTCCGCGCGTTGAGGCGGCTCACACCTTTTGGGAGCTGACCATGGCTGACAAGCCGAGTGACGTGAAGGATCAGACGCAGGGCGCGCGCCTGCACAAAACCAATAACGACCTAAAGAACAACGCCAAGGCCGTGGCGATGGAGCTGTTGCAGGCCCGTATGGTCGACAGTATCGACTTGGCCCTGATCACCAAGCAGGCCCACTGGAACCTCAAGGGCCCGCAGTTCATCGGGGTTCACCTGATGCTTGACGGCTTCCGCGATCAGCAGGACGAGTGGACCGACATGATGGCCGAGCGCATCACCCAGCTCGGTGGCACCGCTCGTGGGACCGTGCAGGAGGTCAATCGTGAGACCAGTTTGCCGCCCTACCCGACGGACATCTACGCCATCGCCGATCATCTGAAGGCGTTGATCGAGCGCTACGCCGCCTGCGCCAACGCGGTCCGCAAGAACATCGAGGACACGGACGAGGCAGGCGACGCAGATACGGCCGACTTGCTGACCGAAGTGTCTCGCGGACTGGACAAGCAGCTTTGGTTCCTTGAGGCCCACACGCAGGAGCCTTCCGGCACGTTCCGGAATTAAAGCTAACCGCCATTGATGCGGGTCGCCGGTGAGGCTGCCCGCATCGATGTCACACGTTATCCGATTGACCTTGCCCGGCTGGGTCCAGATCACTAGCTTTGGACCAGACTCGGGAACACAGCATGAACGACTTGCTTACACCGCTGCCAAATGACGTATTGAGCGAAGCATCCGGCGATAGCTATTCCGCGCGGGACATCGAGGTGCTTGAGGGCCTGGAACCCGTGCGACGCCGCCCCGGCATGTATATCGGCGGCACCGACGAGGCCGCATTGCATCATCTCGCGGCCGAAGTCCTGGACAATGCGATGGACGAGGCCGTGGCCGGGCATGCAAGCTCGATCGAGGTCTCGCTTGAGGCGGGAAACTGGCTGCTGGTCCGTGACAATGGCCGCGGCATTCCAGTTGATCCGCACCCGAAATTCAAGAACCTGAGCGCGTTGGAGGTTATTCTTACGACGTTGCATTCAGGCGGCAAGTTCGGCGGCAAGGCCTACGCAACCTCGGGCGGGCTGCACGGAGTCGGCAGCTCCGTCGTCAACGCGTTATCGGACGCAATGGACGTCGAGGTTGCGCGGGACCGCGTTTTGTGGCGGCAGAGCTACAAGCGCGGCAAGCCGGTCACCAAGCTCATCAACGCCGGGCCGACGCAGAACCGCCGCGGCACGACGATCCGGTTCCATCCGGACCCGGAGATCTTCGGGGCGCTGCCGTTCATCCCAGCCCGGCTGTATCGGCTATGCCGGTCGAAGGCCTATTTGTTCCGCGGCGTGCGCATCCGTTGGTCCTGTGACCAAAGACTGTTGGCCGGTAAGGCCGACGTACCGACGGAGGCGCTGCTGCATTTCCCCGGCGGACTGCGCGACAGCCTGCAGGAGGACATCGGCGACCTGCCGCGCGCCGTCCCCGAGCTGTGGGCCGGGGACGCCGATTTGCCCGCCACCGCCAACGGCAAGACGGGCGGCCGGGTCGAGTGGGCGGTAGCCTGGCTTGAGAACGCCGATGGTTTCCTGCATTCCTACTGCAACACGGTGCCGACGGCCCAGGGCGGCACGCATGAGGCCGGCTTCCGCGCCGCTTTGCTGAAAGGCCTTCGAGCCTGGGGGGAACAACGTGGCAACCGCCGGGTGGCCCAGGTCACGGCGGAGGACCTGCTGGGACAGCTGGCCGGCAAGCTGTCGGCGTTCGTGCGTGAGCCGCAGTTCCAAGGTCAGACCAAGGAGAAGCTGACCAGCCCCGAAGCGGCACGCCTGGTGGAGACGGCGCTGCGCGACCGTTTCGACCACTGGCTGGCCGGCAATCCAGCCCAGGCCGATAATTTGTTGAGCTTCGTCATCGAGCGCGCCGAGGAGCGCCAGCGCCGCCGCGAAGTGAAGGACGTCAGCCGCAAGACCGCGACCCGGCGGCTCCGCCTGCCGGGCAAGCTCGCGGACTGCACGCTGGAGAGCCAGGAGGGCACGGAGATCTTCCTGGTGGAGGGCGACAGCGCCGGCGGCTCCGCCAAGCAGGCGCGCAACCGGAACACCCAAGCGGTGCTGCCGCTGCGGGGCAAGATCCTGAACGTCGCCAGCGCCAGCGCCGATAAGCTGCGGCAGAACCAGGAACTGAAGGACCTGATTGAAGCGCTGGGCTGCGGCGTCGGCGACCGGTTCGACCGGGCCAAGCTGCGCTATGGGCGGGTGATCATTATGACGGACGCCGACGTGGACGGGGCGCACATCGCCTCGCTGCTGATGACCTTCTTTTACCGCGAGCTGCCGGAGCTGGTGCAGCACGGGCACATCCACTTGGCCCAGCCGCCGCTATACCGGCTGACCCAGGGCGCCAAGTCGATCTATGCGATGAACGACGCCGACAAGGACCGGCAGTTGAAGCGCGGCTTTAAGGCCGGCAGCAAGGTCGAGGTCAGCCGCTTCAAGGGCCTGGGCGAGATGCCGATGATGGCGTTGCGGGAGACCACCATGGACCCGGCTAAGCGCACGTTGCTGAAGATCGTGGCGCTGCCCGAGAACCGTCATGCAACCAGCACCCTGGTGGAGAGCCTGATGGGCCGCCGGCCGGAGCTGCGCTATCAGTTTATTCAGGACCACGCCCGCACCGTTGAGGAAGTGGATGTCTGACGCGTCACTGCCCGTGACGGTATCTGAAGCGTCGCTACCCGCGACTGAGGCAACCAGCCCGCGCTTTGCAGCAATGGATGCGTGGGCGTCGCCGGACATCCTGGATGCGCTGCTGGAGGGCCAAATGGCCGCCGTCGCGGCGGTGCGCCCGGCGCTGCCCTATTTGGCCGCGGCTGCCGAGGCCGCTGCCAGCCGGCTCCGAGACCGCGGCCGCCTGGTTTATGCCGGGGCCGGGACCTCCGGCCGGATCGGCGTGCAGGACGGCGCCGAGCTGACGCCGACGTTCAACTGGCCGCGCGACCGTCTGGCTCTGCTGATGGCCGGCGGCGAATCCGCGCTGACGCAGGCGGTCGAGGACGCGGAGGATCAGGACGATCTCGCACGGCAGAACGTCGCTGCGGCTGGCCTAGGCCTGCCGGATGTCGTGCTGGGCCTCGCTGCCAGCGGCGGCACGCCCTATACGCTGGCGTGTCTGCAAGCCGCCCGCGCTGCAGGAGCGCTGACGATCGGTATTGCCAACAGCCCGGGCGCGCCGCTGCTCGCCGTTGCACACCACGCGATCCTCATCGAGACCGGGCCGGAGCCGATTGCCGGCTCCACCCGGATGAGGGCCGGCACCGCGCAGAAGGTGGCGCTGAACCTGTTCAGCACTCTGCTGATGGTTCGGCTCGGACGGGTCTATCGGGGCCAGATGGTCGATATGGTCGCCAGCAACAGCAAGCTGCGCGCCCGGGCGGTCCGGATGCTGCAGGGTCTCACCGGCTGCACCCCGGATGCCGCAGCGAGCGCGCTGTTTCAGGCCGACGGGACCGTCAAGACCGCCGTATTGATTCTGCGCGGCCTAAGCCGGGAGGGCGCCGACGCGCTGCTGGCCCGGCATCACGGCCAGCTGCGCCAGGCGCTCGACGCCCTATGAACCCGCTGTCACGCGCAACGGATTCCGTGTTCGTACTTGCATAAGTGAGCAGCGGCTGCGGACGGGAACAACAGGGTTATGCCTGGTGTAGAGACCTATGCGCCGAGATCACAAGACAGCCAATGCGGCCGGGCGGTCCTTGGTTCCAGAGTTCGACACGGTATATCCGGGGCATGCTCGATACGATCGGTCCCCTGACGCCCGCCTTTAACGCCCCCCTCTTGAACCCCCAGGTGACCGGAGTGACCGCGCCGCCGATTCCGGCCGCGCATGGCTGGGCGGCGCGCTATGATGGGTCGCGCGGTCCGATGCTCGACCTTTGCCAGGCCGTGCCGGGCTACCCGCCGCATCCCGAGACCCTCGAGCATCTTGCGGCAGCGGCCCGTGATCCAGCCTCGGCGAAGTACGGCCTGATCAACGGGGACCTCGCATTGCGGGAGACCTACGCCGCGCAGGTGTCGGCCACCTATGGCAATACGGTCCGGCCCGACCAGGTGGCGATTACAGCCGGATGCAACCAGGCGTTTTTCCTGGCCATGCTGACCATCGCCCGCGCCGGCGATACGATCCTGCTGCCCACCCCTTGGTTCTGGAACCATCAGCAGACCTGCGCAATGCTTGGCATCGAGGCGCGCAGCCTGCCCTGCACCGCCGAAACCGGCTTCGTACCCGACCCTGACCGGGCGGAGGCGCTGCTGGACCCCAGCGTCCGCGCCATCGTGCTGATCACTCCGAACAACCCGACCGGCGCCGTCTATCCGCCCGACGTGATCGCAGCCTTCGCCGCCCTGGCTCGTCGTCGCGGCTTGTGGCTGATCCTGGATGAGACGTATCGCGACTTCCTGCCAAATGGCCAGGACCGCGCGCACGACGTGTTCGCCAACCCTTCCTGGATGGAAAGCGTGATCCAGCTCTACAGTTTCTCCAAAGCATACTGCGTGCCGGGCCACCGCCTGGGCGCGGTGGTGGCCGGAGAGCCATTGATCCAGCAGTTCATGAAAGTGCTGGACTGCATGCATATCTGTCCGCAGCGGGCTGGGCAGGCGGCGCTCCGCTGGGCCATCGACGCATTGCCGGACTGGCGCGACGCCAACCGCCGCACGATCAACACCCGTGCCGCCGCGGTGCGCCAGGCTTTCGAGCGGCTACCCGGCTGGCGCCTGGAGTCGCTTGGCGCCTACTTCGCCTATGTGCGGCATCCCGTGCCCGACGTGCCCTCCGCCCAGGTGGCCGAGGCGCTCGCGGTGGATTGCGGCGCGTTATGCCTGCCGGGCAGCGCGTTCGGCCCCGGTCAGGACGGGCATCTGCGGATCGCCTTCGCCAATACCGACACCGCCGCCATCCCGCAAATCGCCAGCCGCCTGGCCGATCTTCGTCTGCGAGCATAGATTGTCAGAACTGGTGGGCGGTACAGGGATCGAACCTGTGACCCTCGCGATGTCAACACGATGCTCTACCGCTGAGCTAACCGCCCATCCGGCTGGCGTTCTAGAACGGACCGCCACGTTGATGCAAGGCGCTCCGCAACATGTATGCGTCACGTGCGTGACAGACGCGGCGGCTCCGGGTTGAATGCAGGCATGGACATCCCGACCGCGCCGCCTCCCCAATCGACCATGCCGTCAGTCATGCCGCCGTTCCTGATCGCCCGTCCGGCACAGCAGACTGCCCCATTGGTGTTCGCATCGCCGCATTCGGGACAGAACTACTCGCCGGAGTTCCAGCGTTCGGCGCGGCTCGACGCGAATGGGCTGCGCCGCAGCGAGGACAGTTTCGTCGATGAGTTGTTCGGCCTCGCCCCCTCCTACGGCGCGCCGCTGATCGCCGCCACTTTCCCACGCGCCTACTGCGACCCGAACCGGGAGGCGTGGGAGCTCGATCCCGCCATGTTCGATGACCCGCTGCCGGCGTGGGTCAACACCACCAGCGCCCGCGTCGGCGCCGGGCTGGGCACGATCGCGCGCGTCGTGGCCTCCGGCGAGACTATTTATCGCGGCAAGCTGCGCTTCAGCGACGCGGCCGAGCGTATCCACACGTGCTGGGAGCCGTATCACCTTGGCCTATCGGCGCTGATCGACGCGACCCGGCAGCAGTTCGGCGCCTGCCTGCTGATCGACTGCCACTCCATGCCGGGACCAGGCTGCAGCGGCCGCAGCGCTGTCCCGGACGCGCCGGATTTCGTGCTAGGGGACGCGCATGGCACGACCTGCTCGGCGCGCGTGACCCGGCGGGTCGAGGCGGTGCTGACCGGCTTCGGCTATCGCGTGCGCCGCAACGATCCCTACGCCGGCGGCTACGTCACCCGGCACTACGGCCGCCCGCGGGAGCATGTGCACGCCCTGCAGATCGAGATTGCCCGCAGCCTGTATATGAACGAGGCGCGGTTCGAACGGGCGGCCTCCTTCGCCGCCGTGCGGCAGCATCTGGGCGCGCTCGCCGCCGACCTCGCCGCCTCGGCCAGGGAGCTGCTGGCCGGCTGAGCGCCGCAACCGCTGCCGGATCTCGACGCTCGGCGTCTCTCCGCTGATCTAGTACTCGAACTGGTAGGTCAGCCCGACCGAGTTGCCGCCCTGCCCGGTTCCCACGTCCGTCTGCGCCTTCAGGCCCTTGGTGATGTCGATCTGCACCGTCGCCTGCGTCTGCCCGCCCGTGGTGCCCTGCTTCGCTCCCGCATACACGCCGTTGCCCACATACCGCCCGGCCTCGACCGACGGGGCCGAGCCAGACGCGCCGCCGCCGACCGACAGCCGGTCCAGCCCCAGGCCCTTCCGGACGCTCTCCAACGGGTTCGTGCCGCCGCCCACGCCAGTTAGGCTCGCGACCGCGGCGGCGATCTCGGCCAGTTGGAATGGACCCAAATCTTTGGCGCTGCGCTTGAACAGCAAATAGGCCAGCACCTCGTCCTGCGGCAGTTCGGGCACGCTCGACAGCTTGATCTTCGGCGCACTGGCATAACCGCCGATGCCGAGCGTCGCGGTGACCGCGCCCGCGGTGCTGTCGGCTGCGAAGTCGAGCGTCGGGTCGATCTTTCCGGTGACTCCCGTCCCATCAAAACCGACTTTCCCGCGCGTGAAGGTCAGCGTGGTGCCGGCGACGCTGATGGTGCCGCGCCGCATGTCGAACCCGCCGGAAACCTGCGGAGCCGTGCTGGTCCCCTTGACGCGCAGCTCTCCTCCGAGCTCGGCGTCCAGCCCGCGGCCACGGACGAAGATGGCGCGTGGCGCGTTGATGGTGAGGTCGAGACCGATCGCGGCGCCTGCAGCAGCCGGGGCCGGCGGCTTCTGGCCAGGACGGCGCACGTCCAGCACGGCGATGCTGGCCGGCAGGCGCTCGGGAATGCGGATATCGGCGCGCTTTATCCCGATGCGCCCAGCCGCCTGCAGCTCGCCAGCTGCCTGGCCGCGAACGGTAAGGTCAGCGTCGAGGTCGGCGGTCAGCTTATCGGACGCCAGCGGCCGGGCGTTGCGCAGCGTGACCGCGAGATCGACCGGCAACCCCGGCGCCAACGCGCCGATGCTGCCGGATGCCGCCACCGTGCCCGGCCCGGCCCGCCCGGTGAAGCGCTCGATCCGCACCGTGTCGCCCTCCGCCCGCAGGCTGGCGGCGATGTCGGTGATGCGCACGCCCTGCGCGAAGTCCTGCAGCTCCCCACCCGAGAGCTGCGCCGTGCCGCCGATGCGGGGCGCCGCGGCGGTGCCGCCGATCTGCGCATCGAGCGCCACCCTTCCCCGCGCCCGCCTCCCGCCTGCGGTCAGCACGGGGTCGAGCAGCACGAGGTCGAGCGTCCCCGTCGCCCGCAGGTCGAGCGCCCCTGCTCCCAACGGCGCCTGCCCCGCGACCGCAAGCTGCAGCGACGGCCCAGCCGACAGCCGCGCGTCGATCCGGGAGGCGGTCCCGGCCAGCTGCGCCGTCGCCGTGAGGTTGGCCGCTGGGATTGCCCGGCCTGGCCCGGTCCGCAGCCGCACTCCGGCTGCGGTGAGCTTGATCGTGCCCGACGGTTGCGCCGGAGTTCCGGTCAGCCGGGCGTCCAACGCGATCGTGCCGTCCGCCGCAAGCTCCGGCGAGGCGAGCCGCGCCAGGTCGGCCGGCGCCCGCAGTGTAGCCGTCGCCTCCAGCGTCGGCGACAGGCGCCCGGCGATGTCCAGCACCGCCTCGCGCACTCCCAGCCGCAGCCGGTCGATAGCGACCCCATCGGCCAGGCGGAGCTGCGCCGGCGCCAGCAGCCGAACCGTCTCACCCTTGGCGACCACCTGCAGCGTGTTGAGCTGCACGACCTTGTTCGGCGCATTCACCACGGCCGCGCTAGAAATTTCCGCGTCGGTGCCGCTGACCTGCAGGGCAGCGCTGGTGCGCACCGCCAGCGCGGCCTGCGGGCCGGATACCTCGACTTTCGCCGACCCTTTGACGCCCGCAGCGTCGATCCCCTCCGCAGCGAGCTCGGCGTTGACCACCGGATCGGTCATGGGATCGGCGACTCGGGCCGTGAGGATCGCATGGCCCACGCGGCTGCCGGGCAGGCCGGCGTTGCGCGCCTCCGCCTGCAGCCGGGCCTCCTTCGCGTCCAGGCTGACCTGCGCCGTCACGCTGCCCGACAGCGGCTGGCCGATGAACGGACGCAGGTCATCGAGCTTTTCCATGCGCAGATCGACCTGGCCCAGCGGCAGCGTGGCGCCAGCCGGCAGGGTCAGCGCACCCTCGGCGTGCAGGCTGCGCCAGTCCGTGCGTTCGATCGTGGCGTGCAGCGCGCCATCCGCCTCGCGTCGTGCCGTAATGGCCAAGGCGAGCGGCGCCCCGGCCAGCGTGCCCTCCGCCGTCACCTGACCGGTCGGCGCGCCTGGCAGGCCCTGAAGTGCCACGGTCAGCGTCACCGGCCCGCGCGGCACGTTCGGCGCGCCGACCTCGCCCTTAATCGTCGTGTCGAGGGCCAGCGAGGTCGTCGGCCCCTGCACCTGCCCATCCGCCTCGACGGCACCGGTCAGACTCGGAGCGAGCGCCGCGAGGTCGGTAAGCCCGAGGCGGTACGTCGCGTCCAGCGCACCCGCCTTGCTGCTGCCCTGGGCCGACAGGCGCAGCGTCTTGCCTGCGATCTCCAGCCGCGACAGCGTGATGTCCGAACCCGCAAGCTGCGCCGATACGCCCAGGGTGGCGTCGCCAAGCAGCGCCGGCACCGGTGCCAGTCCGCCGGTGATCGAGACCCGGCCGTCGGCCTCGACCCCGGTCACGCCGCCCGTCACCGCCGCATGCAGATGCAGCGCCGTGCTGCCGTGCAGGTCGATCCCGCCGATCGCAGCGAAGGGCGCCAAGTCCGCGGCGGTCACGTCGGCTTGGGCCGAGATGTCGCCGCCGGTCCGTGCGTCGCCCTTGATGGTCAGCAGCGGATGGGCGAGCGCGAAGGTGACCGGCCGGCCCGGATCATCCAGCCGCGCGTCGGCGTCAAGCACCAAGGGCGCCGCAGCCAGCAGCTCGGCATTCGGCCCGGGCAGGCGCACGCCGTCCGCGGTCGCGTGCAACCCGATCCGGCCGGCGTTGCCCTGGACGTCCGCCACCAAGCTGCGCAGCTTGGCGCCTGCCGCCGCCAAACCCTCGATGCGCAGCTGCCCGGCGGCATCCGGCGCGGTGAACGGCCCGTGCACCCGGGCCTGCAGCGCGACGCTTTGCCACGTCACATCCGGGCGCGGCGTCATCGCCGGGGCGGAGGCGGACACATCAAGGTCGGCAGCCGATCCATCCAGGTCCAGCGTGCCCTTGGCGCTCGCCTGCAGCGGCCCGGCGGTCAGCGTTAGGGTAGTCGCGGCGGCACTTCTTGGCCCGTCAAGGCGCGCCTTGATCGATAGCGGCCCCAAGCCCGGCAGCGCCGCCACCGTCGCGATCAGGCCGCCATCCGGCTCGGCGGCGTCGAGGGTCCCCACGACGTTCGATGGGTCGATACGAACGGTTGCCTGGTAGTCGCCGGGCGCATCCAGCCGCCGCAGCGCCAAGTCCACGCTGGCATCCTGCAAGGACGCGCCATCTGCATTGCCGTCCAACGATAGGGTAGCCGCTGCTCCGAGCACTCCCGCACCGAGCTCGGCGCGCGCCACATGGATGCGCGGCACCGTCACATGCACCGGCAACGCGAATGGCTGGCTGTCGGTCGCCGGAGCGGGCGCGGTGGTGCTTGCGGCCGGCAGCCGGGGCACCTGCACCCGTGCGGCCTCCAGCTGGTCGATCAGCGCCGTGTGCCGCAGCAGCCGGGTCGGCGACCAGTCCAGCAGGATGTCATCAGCCAGCAGCCAGGCGCCCTGCGCGTCCCTTACCTCCAGGCGATGCAGCCGCAGCGCGTCAGGGAAACGACCGGAAAGGCCTTCGATCACGACGGTGCCGCCGGTCACGCGGCCGACGGTCAGCTCCGCAAGAAGCCGGCCGGGCCCGATATTCAGGCCGATGAGGATGACCGCTACCGCGACGATTGGCAACGCCAGCATCGCGCCCAAAAGCCAAAGCGTTATCCGAAGCACACGACGCATCAGAATGCCTGGCCGATGCCGATATACAGCTCAAACGTGTCGTCGCCGCGCTGCTTGTTCAGCGGCACCGCCACGTCCAGCCGGATTGGCCCGATCGGCGTGTAGTAGCGCGCGCCTACCCCGGCGCCCGCCCGCAGGTTGCCGTTGAAGGCCGTGCTCGAGTTGGACACCTGCCCCGCGTCCACGAACACCGCCGCGCCGAAGCTCTCGCCGAAGCGCTGCCGGTACTCGACGGTGGCGGCGGTGATCGAGGTGCCGCCGGTCGGCCGGCCGCTGCGGAACCGCGGCCCGATCGACTGGTATTTATAGCCTCGCACCGTGCCGCCGCCGCCGGCGTAGAACCGTTCGTCCGGCGGCAGGTCGAAGGTGCTGGCGCCCTGAACGCTGCCGACCAAGCCGCGCAGCGCCACGATGCTGCGGCCCGGCGCGCCCAGGTTGACGTAGGTGGAGCCCGAGGCCTGCAGGATGGTGAACGTCGCGCTGCGGCCGGTCAGGACATCCGTGGGCGTCGCGATCGCCGCCGCCTTGATGCCGTGCGTCGGCTCGAACAAACCTTCCGGTCCCGTCGAGTCGTAACGCATGCCGAGCGGCAAACTCAATAGGGTGTAGTTCCGCCGCACGCCCTCCTGGGTGATCAGCGACTCCTGCGCCTGCACGCCGACGCTGCCGGTCCAGACCTCGGCGAACTTGCGGCTGAGCGTCACGCCGCCCAGAATCGCCGTGCGGTCATAGGCGTCGAGGCTCTCCTTGACGGCCTGCAGGTTCACCTGCACCGACTGGTTGCGCCGCAGCACGTCGGGCTTCAGCAGGGTCGCCGTCGCGTTGTAGCCGATGCCGCGGCTCGCGCTGCCACCAAGCTGGGTCACCGCGGCGCCCAGGTTCAGCTGCTCGGCCTGCCCGAACAAATTGCGGTGCTGGAAGGTGGCGCCGACGCTGGCTCCCAAATCCGTCGAGTAGGCCGCCGTGGCTCCAACTGCGTGGCGTGGCCGCTCCGTCACGTCGAAGGCCAGCGGCAGCTGCCCGGCCGCGTCCACCCGCTCAGCCGCTCGGGCGCGAACGGTCGCGAACACGCCAAGCTGCGCGAGATCCTGCCGCGCGAGCTCGATCTTCGCCGGGTCGAACCGCTCGCCCTGGTTGACCAGGACCCGGCGGCGCACGAAGGCGGGATTGACGCGCTGCAGCCCGTCAATGCTGATCCGCCCGAGATCGACCTGCGGCCCGGTGTCCACTTTATAGGAGACGTCGAGCGCCTGCGCCGGCGCGTCGAGCATGGCCACTGGGGCGTCCACCTTCGCCAAGGCATAACCTTGGCTGCGCAGCGCATCCAGCACGCGCCCCTGCCCCGCCAGCACCTCGGCTGCCAGCGCCGGAGCGCCGGGTGCCAAACCCAGGGCCGCCTGTGCCTGTTCCGGCACGCGCCCGTCCAGCGTGACCCGCCGCAGATGGAACACCGGACCGGCCTCAATCCCGACCGTCACCGGGACCGGGGCGGTCGCGGCCTCCAGCACGTTCGGCAGCGCCTGGTCGTCCAGGCTGCGCCCAGCAACCCGGATGGTGACCTGGGCGGCATAGTGTCCAAAGCTGTTGAGCGCGGTCGTCAGGCGGCCCTGGTCGTCCTTGGCGCGCATAATCAGCGCAAAAGGTCCGACCGGCGCACTTTCCCGCAACGCTTCGAGATTGGAGCTGTCCTTCAGCGCCTGATCCAGCGCAGCCTCACCCGACGGCGCGATCGCGACCGTGTAGGGCTGCGGATCGGCCGCGCCTGCCGCGGCGCCGTGCAGCAAGACCAGCAGGGCGGCGAACAGGGCGGCCCGCCGGGGCAGACGAATGATTACGTTTTCGGGCATAAGGCACCATAACGCCGAAACCCCGAAAAGATGCCAGCCCTGCGCGCGTAACTCGTCATAATGCCCGGCAAAGTCCCGAGTTTGTCACGGCCGAGTCGTTGTTCCGACACATTGCGCTTGGTATTTAAGTTCCATGAGAATCCCCACCCGCCGCACGCGCCAGCCCGGCATGCTCGTCCTGACCGGGGCCGCGCCCGACCCGACACCGCTCCGGCGGACGCACCGGCTGCGGTCGGTGCGCCGCGGTGCGACGATCGCGCTGTGGACGATCCCCGCCGCAGTGACCCAGGCCGTCATGCTCGTACTGCCCGGTCGTGGCAAAATAATGTTCGCCCGCCTGTATTGGGCGAGCCTCTGCCGCCTGCTTGGATTGCACGTGCGGGTGATCGGCACGCCGGCGCGGCGTCTGGACGGGCGGCCGGTGGTGTTCGCTTCGAACCACTCATCTTGGCTCGACATCCTGACCTTGGGCGGCGTGCTTGAGGGCTGTTTCGTAGCCAAGGAGGAGGTCGGCACCTGGCCGGTCATCCGCACCATTGCCCGCCTCGGCCGCACCGTGTTCGTCAGCCGCCGCGCCGCCAACACCCCGCGCGAGCGCAACGTTATGCGCGACCGCCTGGACGCCGGCGACAACCTGATTCTATTCCCGGAGGGCACCAGCTCCGACGGCTCCCGCGTGCTGCCGTTCCGCTCGGTGTTCTTTTCGGTTGTGGAAGCCCGCGAAGGCATGGGGCAAACGATGCGCCCGCGGCCACTGATCCAGCCGGTATCGGTCGTCTATGACCAACTCGGAGGGCTGCCGATGGGCCGTGCGAGCCGGCCGGTGTTCGCGTGGTATGGCGACATGGACCTCGCCAGCCACTTCTGGCGCCTGGCGCAGCATCGCGGGCTGCGCGCCACCGTGCTGTTGCATGCCCCGGTCGATCCGGCCGCCTACGCCTCCCGCAAGGAGCTCGCTTTGGCTGTTTGGCAGACTGTTGCCGAGGGCGCCGCGACGTTGCGGCAGAACCGCCCGGTACGGCACGCTTTGCATCCGGCTTTGGCCGACGAAAAGCCGCCGGCGCAGCCCGCTTTTGCTTGACAATATGCGGGGCCGATCTGCCACACTCGCCTCCGTCGGCAGGGGTGCATCAGCCAGAACCGGCGAATCAACAGGGGGATTTCCAACGCTGCCGCGCTTGACCCGACCCAAGTGCCCGCCCATTCCTCCCCTGCGCTTCGCCGGGCTCGTCCGGTTGCGTAGGGAGGCTGCCCGGCCGTGATTGCGACGAACGATACGAAAGCTCCGAAGCGGCTGCACGTCATCACCTGGGGCTGCCAGATGAACGTGTATGACAGTGGCCGTATGGCGGACGTGCTGGCGCCCCTGGGCTACGCGCCGACCCCGACGCCGGACGACGCCGACATGGTGATCCTGAATACCTGCCACATCCGTGACAAGGCGGCGGAGAAGGTGTTCAGCGAGCTGGGCCGGCTGCGCGTCGTCAAACAGGCGCGCGAGGCGGCTGGGCGTCCGACCATCCTGGCTGTCGCCGGCTGCGTGGCGCAGGCCGAGGGCGCCGAGATCATCGCCCGCGCGCCCTATGTCGATATCGTGCTGGGCCCGCAGACCTATCACCGCCTGCCGGAGATGGTGGCCCGCGCGGCCCGTGCCGGCGGCGGCGTGATCGACACGGACTTCCCCGCCGAGGCCAAGTTCGACCATTTACCGGACAGCGCGACGCCCCAGGGCGTGACCGCCTTCCTGACGATCCAGGAGGGCTGCGATAAGTTCTGCAGCTTCTGCGTCGTTCCCTACACCCGCGGCGCCGAGGCGAGCCGCCCCGCCGCCGCGATCATCGCCGAGGCACGGCACCTGCTAGCCCAGGGCACCCGCGAGATCACTTTATTGGGGCAGAACGTCAACGCCTGGCACGGCGACGCGCCGGATGGCGGCACCTGGAGCTTCGGCCGCTTAATCCGGGCGCTCGCCGAGCTGTCGGGCCTGCTGCGGCTGCGCTACACCACGTCGCACCCGCGCGACATGGCCGACGACCTGATCGACGCGCACCGGGACGTGCCGCAGCTGATGCCGTTTCTGCATCTGCCGGTGCAGTCCGGCTCCAACCGCGTGCTGGCCGCCATGAACCGGCGCCACACCGCGGACGACTACCTGCGCCTGGTCGATCGCCTGAGGACGGCGCGGCCGGACCTTGCATTGTCGTCGGACTTCATCGTGGGGCACCCTGGCGAGACCGACGCGGACTTCGCGGCCACGCTGGACCTGGTGCGCCGTGTCGGCTTCGCCCAGGCATTCAGCTTCCAGTACTCGCCCCGCCCCGGCACTCCGGCTGCCGGTGCTCCGCAGCAGGTCGCCGAACCCGTGAAGTATGCACGCCTGCAAACCCTTCTGGCGCTGCTGCGGGAGCAGCAGGCGGCGTTCAATGCGCGCAGCCGCGGCCTGGTGCTCCCGGTGCTGTTCACCGGACCGGGCCGCCGTACCGGACAGCTCTCCGGCCGATCACCTTTCCTTCAGCCAGTGCACGTGGATGGACCAATATCGCTGATTGGTGAGGTCGCCCCGGTGACGATCGTGGATGGCCGCCCCAACTCCCTCGCTGGAACCCTGAACCTGGAGCTCAACTGCGCTTGAACATACTCGCTGCGACCCCGGCTTCGACATCCGCCGCTCCGACATCACCCGGCAAGGCGGTGACGTTGCAGTTCAATGACAACGCGCTGCTGCCGCTGCTGTTCGGTGATCATGACCGCCATCTGGTCCGGTTGGAGCAGGGTCTCGGCGTACGGTTGTCGTCGCGCGGCAATCGGGTCGCCATCAGCGGGGAGCCCGCCCGCGTGCAGGCCGCCGAGGCCGCGCTGATTGGCCTGTATAAACGTCTCGAACGTGGCAAAGGCGTGTCCCGCGCCGACGTGGAAGCGGCGATTCGCATGTCCGATGCCGACCCCGATCCACGGCTGCCGCTGTCCGACCTGCCGGCAATCCACACGCGCCGCGGCGCGGTCGGCCCGCGTTCGCCGGGTCAGACAACATACATGGAGATGCTGGGCCGGCACGAGATGGTGTTCGGCATCGGCCCCGCCGGCACCGGCAAAACTTACCTGGCCGTCGCCCAGGCGGTGGCGATGCTGCAGGCTGGACGCGTGGACCGCATCGTGCTGTCCCGCCCGGCGGTCGAGGCCGGCGAGCGCCTGGGCTTCCTGCCCGGCGATTTGAAGGAAAAGGTCGATCCCTATCTTCGCCCATTGTATGACGCCCTGCACGACATGATGCCCGGCGACCAGGTCATCCGACGTATGAGCACCGGTGAGATCGAGGTCGCCCCGCTCGCGTTTATGCGCGGCCGCACCCTGGCCCATGCGTTCGTCATCTTGGACGAGGCGCAGAACACCACGCCCGTGCAGATGAAAATGTTCTTGACCCGCATGGGCGAGGGCACGCGCATGGTGATCACCGGCGATTTGAGCCAGATCGACCTGCCGCCGGGCCAGCGCAGCGGCCTTCGCGACGCGCTCGACACCCTCGACGGCCTGCCCGGCATCGGCATTACCCGGTTTGGCGTGCGCGACGTGGTGCGCCATCCGCTTGTCGCGGCGATTGTTGGAGCGTATGAGCAACGAGCGCAGGCCCAGCGCGACGCGGGAGTTCCCGAGGCTGGGCAAAACCGCGGCCCGCGCGGCCGACCGCGGACCGAGGCGCCGGCCGAGTTCCACCAGGATACCAATGGACCCTGACAGCAGACGCAGCCCCGCTTCGGCGGGGCTTACTGACGATCCCGCTCCCATTACGCCCACCGTCATCACAACCGAGCCGCGGTGGCGGCGGGTCGTACCTCGTGCCGACATGGTGGCCGTTCGGGCGGCACGGGCGGCCGGCGGGGCCGGGACCGTGGTTCTGGCGTCCGACCTTGCGGTTAAGCGGCTGAATGCCCGGCACCGCGGCCAGAACAAGCCGACCAACGTGCTGACGTTCGACAGCGGCGACATCATCCTGGCGCTAGGCGTCGTGCGGCGGGAAGCGCGGGCAGCCGGACGGCGGCCGTCGCATCACCTGGCGCATCTTGTCGTGCACGGCGCACTGCATCTACGCGGCTACGACCATGACCAGCCCGGCGACGCTCGGCGCATGGAGATGGCCGAGACCCGGCTGCTGCACCGCCTCGGCGTGCCCGACCCCTGGCGCAGCACTCGGCGCCTGCCATGAGCGGCTCCCAACGAAGCTTCCTGAACCGGGTGCGGCAACGCCTGCGCGGACGTCAGCCCGAGCACAACGTGCGGGACAGCATCGCCGAGCTGGTGCAGCAATCCGCCGATGACAGCCAGACCAACGGCACCGCGCCCGAGCTCGACCGCCAGGAACGCGCGCTGATCGCCAACGTGCTGCGGCTGCGGGGCATGTCGGCCGACGATGTCATGATCCCGCGCGCCGACATCATCGCGATGCCGGTGGATGTCACGCTCGAGCAGGCGCTGGATCAGATCCGCCGCGAGGGCCACTCCCGCCTGCCGGTCTATCGCGAGCAGTTGGACGAGATCGTCGGCATGGTCCACATCAAGGACCTTTTTGCCTACGTCGGCCGCCCCGACGCATTCAATCTCGAGGCCCTGCTGCGCCTTCCGCTGATGGTGGCGCCGCAGATCCCCGTGCTGGACTTGCTGCTGCAGATGCGCCAGGCCCGGATGCACCTCGCTTTGGTGGTGGACGAGTATGGCGGCATCGACGGCCTGCTGACCATTGAGGACCTAGTGGAGGAGATCGTCGGCGATATCGCCGATGAGCACGACGAGGTCGAGGGTCCGATGATCGTCGAGCGCCCGGACGGCGCGCTTGACCTCGACGCCCGTCTGTCGATCGAAGATTTCGAGACCCGGCTAGGGCAGACCCTGACCGAGGATGAGCGTGAGGCTGACATCGACACTGTCGGCGGATTGGTGTTCACCCTGGCCGGCCGGGTGCCGACCCGTGGCGAGGTCATCAGCCATCCGTCCGGACTGGAGTTCCGCATCCTAGACGCCGACGCCCGCCGCATCCGCCGGCTGCGCGCCCGCCGCCCGGCGTAGCAGGCGGCTGAGTAGCTCTGTCCCAGGGCTAAGGCAGACCCAGCGAGAAGCCACTTGCACCGCGAACCACATTTGGCCACATGTAGCGGCATCAGGACCATGGCGGTCCGCTTTCCAAAGGCAAATTCATGTTCATCGAGACCGAAGGCACCCCGAACCCGGCCACGCTCAAGTTCCTGCCCGGGCGGGACGTGATGGGCGACGGCACCGCTGACTTCGCCGGCCCGGACACCGCCGCCCGCAGCCCGCTCGCCACCGCTTTGTTTACGCTCCCCGGCGTTGCCCGTGTCTTCCTTGGCGGCGACTTCGTCACCGTTACCAAGTCGGATATTGCGGAGTGGCAGGCGTTGCGGCCGCAGGTGCTCGGCGCGATCATGGAACACTTCGTCGCCGGCCGGCCGGTCATCGAGGGTCAAGGCGCCGCTGTGGACGAGGACGTGTCTCCGGAAGACCAGGACATCGTCGATCAGATCAAGGAGCTGCTTGACACCCGCGTCCGTCCGGCGGTTGCCAGCGACGGCGGCGATATCGTGTTCCGCGGCTATCGCGAAGGCGTAGTGCGCCTGCATATGCAGGGCGCGTGCAGCGGCTGCCCGTCCTCCAGCGCCACGCTCAAGCATGGCATTGAGAACATGCTGCGCCACTATGTGCCCGAGGTGATTTCGGTTGAGCAGGTAGAAGCCTGATTGAGTGGCACACGGCGATCTAGGATTTAGATCGCCGCTCCTTATACCAGCGACCACAATCGGCGGAACCTGCCGCCTGTTTTGAATAAGCATGTGATTCTCACATTGGATGCGGCATCGTCCGGCTGCTCGGTCGGGGTTGTCGGACTGAATGGCGTCATTGCCGAACAACATGCACTGGGCGCACGAGGCCAGGTCGCCGCACTGCCCGCTATGGCCCGGGCAGTGCTGGCACAGGCTGACATCGTGCCTCGGCAACTGATCATGGTGGCCGTCACGATCGGGCCTGGCAGCTTCACCGGCATCCGCGCCGCCTTGTCGCTCGCGCATGGTATCGCATTGGCGGCCAAGGTGCCGATCGTCGGCGTCACGGTCGGCGAGGCCCTGACGGTCCCGGACAACGGCCGCCAGCAATGGGTGGCGGTCGATACGCGCCGCGGCCGGGTGTTTCTGGATCGTGGGTTTGGAGTGGCGGCAGTTGAGCTTGACGCATTGCCGGACCCAGGCGGCCCGGTGTCGCTGGCCGGAGACGCGGCAATCGCGGTAGCATCCCGGCTTGCAGCGCGCGGCGTGGATGTCCTGCTGCTGCCGGGGCGCATGCCGAGCCCGGCCGGCGTCGCTGCCGCAGCCCGGCGGCGAAGCAGCGCGGGGCCGGATACTCGCTCAGTACAACCGCTGTATGTGGATCTGCCCGAGGCCCGCCCGGCGACGCGGGCCTAAGATGCTGGTTTCGGCAACGCCGGCCCATGCGGAGGTCATGGCGCTGCTGCACGGCCGCGCCTTCGCCGCCCGCGAACGCTGGGGCCGCGACGCCATCGGGCTGCAGCTCGGCCTCCCCGGCGCGTTCGGCTGGATCGAGTCGGCTGGCGGCATGATCCTCGCCCGGACGATTGCCGATGAGGCCGAGGTGCTGACCCTGGCTGTAGATCCGGCCGCCCAGCGGTCTGGTATCGGGCGGGCGCTATTATCGCAAACGCTGCGGACGGCACAGCAGCGTGGCGCCGTCGCTGTGTTTCTCGAAGTCGCCTTCAGCAACACGCCAGCACGCGCGCTGTATGCTGACGCAGGCTTCGTCCAGGTCGGCAGCCGGCGTGGCTACTATCCAGAGGGCGGCGACGCGCTGGTGCTGCGGCGGTCGCTGCAGTGCGCTTCAGCCGCGGCGCAGCAATAGGTTTGTCGTTCCATCGGCGTTGTCTTGTTGACTAATGATAATGTGACCCTGGTCAACAGCAGTACGGGGAACATTGCGCCGTGGTTCCTCTCCGCGCAACCGAACCATTAACATTTGTCCAGGCACTAAACGGTCAAGTGCCAGACGGGTGCGGACAAAGGTCATGGGGCAGATATCTCGGGTGATGTCGAGATGCTGATCTGGCAGCTGTGGCGAGAGCACTTCGTCCGGCATGATTGACCCCATTTTTATTTTACAACTTGTCTATTGCGAAGCGACGAGGCAAAACCGTATATGCTTTACTACTTATGCAACGAAAGGGTTCCTTATGGTTGAAGCGACGGCTAATTCGGACGTTCTTGGGCTGACAGCCCAGATTGTCTCGGCTCATGTATCCAACAACTCGGTTGCGCCCGACGCATTGCCAAACCTCATTCAGGAGGTCTATCGCACCCTCGCCGGAGTCGGGAAAGAACCGGTCGTGCCCGACAAGCAGCAACCGGCTGTGCCGATTAAGAAGTCGGTATTCCCCGACCACATCATCTGTCTTGAAGACGGCAAGAAGCTGAAGATGCTGAAGCGCCACCTGAAGACCTCCTACAATATGACTCCGGAGCAGTATCGGGAAAAGTGGCAGCTTCCGCCTGACTATCCGATGGTGGCGCCGAACTACGCCCGTCACCGCTCCTCGCTTGCCAAGAAGATCGGTCTGGGCACCAAGCCTCGCGCCCGGTAGCCGGCCATCCCGGTGCCCTCAGGCCGTTGGCCGGAAGGTATGTCGGTTGATCGCTTGTCGGGATTGGACAGCAGGCGCCGTTATCGGCTACGCCGGGTTGTGCGGTACGAACGACGGAACTCGCGGCTCGTGTCCTTTGGACCGGCCGCCCGGCGCCGGCTTCAGTTAAGTCCGACGCGGAGGTCGGCCGGTTGATGGAAGTCCAGACTCCCGAGCGTGGCGGCCTGGCGGCGAGGGGCTTATGACCGATCATCGGCTGCTGCAGGTTCCGGCTGGCGCTCGGGGTCTTGGGGAGTTGCGCGCCGGCAACCTTGGCGTCCGCATCGCCACGACACCCGACGAGATCGATGCTGCTCTGGCGTTGCGGTATCGCATCTTCTTCGAAGAGATGGGCGCCACCCCCGACCTTGCGGCGCGGCAGAGCGAACGGGACCGGGACGCTTTCGATGCCGTGGCCGACCATCTGCTGGTCGTGGATCACGAGAACGGGCCCGGCCCCGAGGGTGTTGTTGGAACCTATCGACTGATCCAACAGGCCGGCGCCGACACGATCGGCCATTTCTATTCGGCCGACGAATACGACATCGGGCGGATTACCAGCTTCCCCGGCCAAATTCTAGAACTTGGACGCTCCTGCGTGGACGCCAGGTATCGCGGCCGTGCCGTCATGCAGCTGCTGTGGCGCGGCATCGCCGCCTACGTCTTCCACTTCCAGATCGACCTGCTGTTCGGCTGTGCCAGCCTGCTCGGCACAGACCCGGACGCGCTGGCGACCGAGCTGACCTATCTGTACGGCCACCACCTCGCGCCCCCGGCGCTACGGCCTCGCGCCCGGGCGGAACGCTATATCGATATGCGTCGGCTCGATCCGGCCGAAATCGACCCGCGCCGTGCCAATCAGATGCTGCCGCCGCTGATCAAGGGCTACCTGCGAATCGGCGCGTGCGTCGGCGACGGCGCCGTAATCGACCGGCAGTTCAACACGACGGACGTGGCGATTGTCGTGAAGACCGACATGATCACCGATAAGTACTTCCGGCACTACGAACGCCAGAGTCGTGACATACCGGACTAAAGCCTAGTGTGTCGGATTAGACGTTCGCCGGCTTTTTCCGGCGGGCTTCTGATCGTTCGGCATGCTGAACACAAAAACTCTGGTGGCCCGAAGCTGGAGTTCGTCCGAGTGACGAACTCCAGCTTCGGGTCACTAGCCTTGGACTCGGTTTTGGAAGCACCCCGATGCACGTGATCATGACCGCGCCTCGCCTCGCGTCCCCGGCGGTCGCCCTGATCGAGGCTGCCGGCGGCACGCTGCACTACATGGCCCCGTTCCCGACGGCGGCGGAGGTGGCGACGCTCGCAGCCTCCATACAGCCGGACGCCATCCTGTCCCGCCAGGGCCCGGTCAACGCCGCGGCGATGGACGCCGCACCGAGTCTGCGCGTGA
Organism: Rhodospirillales bacterium; assembly: GCA_025351925.1. GTDB lineage: Bacteria > Pseudomonadota > Alphaproteobacteria > Acetobacterales > Acetobacteraceae > CAHJXG01. Next base: position 24,307 of record JANXVC010000311.1, read on the forward strand.
TTGCCCGGCACGGCGTTGGCGTGGACGACGTGGATGTCGCCGAGGCGCAGCGCCGCGGCATCATCGTCACCCGCGCACCCGGATCCAACACGCAAGCGGTAGCGGAGCACACTCTGGCGCTGCTGCTGGCCCTGGCCAAGGACCTTCCGTTTCTGTCGTCCCAGGTCGCCGGAGGAGCCTGGCGGCGGGCGGAAACCAAAGTGCGGGACGTGGCCGGGCTGCGCCTGGGCCTGATCGGCTGCGGCGCCATAGGGCAGGTGGTGGCGCGATTGGCCGCGGCATTCGGGATGTCGGTTACGGCCTATGACCCTGCGGCGCTGGAGAGCCCAGGGATCAGACGCCTCGCCACCCTGCATGAGCTGCTTGCCTGTTCGGACGTGCTGTCCCTGCATCTGCCTTTGCTGCCGGCGACTCGGCACCTGATCGGCGCGGCGGAGCTGGCCATGCTGCCTTCCGGCGCCATCGTGCTCAACACCGCCCGTGGCGGCCTGATCGACGAGGCCGCTCTGCACGCGGCGCTGGAGACTGGGCGGTTGGCAGGCGCCGGGCTGGACGTGTTCGAGGACGAACCGCCGCCCGACGACCATCCGCTGCGCCGTCATCCGCGCGTGATCTGCACGCCGCATGTGGCGGGGGTGACGGACGGCGGCCTAGTGAACATGGGCGTCATGGCCGCCGAGTGCATCGTCGCCGTGCTGCGCGGCGAACCGGTGCCGCCCGAGCGCCTGGTGCGGGTGTGATCGGAATGCTGATGCGCCTGCGCGCCGTCGCAGGCTGGCGGGCAGACCTGGCGGCGGCGTGCCTCGGCGCGCTGTCCGCTGCGGCCCTGCCCCCGCTGCACGTGATCCCGGTGCTGCTGCTGGCGGTGCCGGGCCTGCTGTTGCTGATCGACGGATCGCCGGGAGCATGGGCCGCGGCACGGCGTGGCTTCTGGTTCGGGCTTGGTCACCACGTGTTTGGCCTGTATTGGATCACCGAGGCCATCCTGCTGGAATCCGCGCGGTATTGGTGGCTGGTTCCATTTGCGGTGCCGGCGCTTTCGGCGCTGCTGGCTTTGTTCATAGCAGCGCCTAGTGCTTTATCTCGTATGGCGCCGGACGGCTGGCGCCGCGGCTTGATGCTGGCATCGGCTTGGACGCTGTTCGACCTCGCGCGGCAGTATGTCGGCACCGGATTCCCCTGGAACCCATGGGGCAGCGTCTGGGCCATTCCCGGCGGCGCCGGGGACGTGATGATCCAGCCCGCCGCCTGGATCGGCACGCCGGGCCTCACGCTGGTCACGCTGCTGCTCGCAGCGTCGCCGAGATTCGGACCGCGTTACCTAGTCAGTGCTGTCGTGGTGCTGGGGGGATGGGTCGCGCTTGGCTGGATGCGGCTGCAGGATCCTGAACCGCCGGCCCCGGGCCTCTCGGTCGTGCTCGTGCAGGGCAATGTAACCCAGGGCCAGAAATGGGACCGTGCGACGGCGATCGCGATGTTTGAGCGACACCTGGACCTGACGCGACAGGGCGTGGCATCGCTGCGCGGCGCCTCATCCGTGGTAGTCTGGCCCGAAACGTCGAGCGTGTTCTTGCTGCAGTCCGACGCGGGCGCGCGTGAGGCGATCGCTGACGCCGCGCGGCCGGCGCTGGGCGCCATCGTCGGCGGTCTGACCTTCACGGCCGGCGCGCCGTCGGCCGATCCCGGCAACCTGCCGCGCAACAGTTTGATCGCCATGACGCCTGACGCCACGGTGGCGGGCATCTACGACAAGTGGCATCTCGTGCCGTTCGGCGAGTATGCGCCGTCATGGGTGCCGCTTTCGATCCATATCGTGCCGGGACAGTTCGGCTTCGGCCGCGGCCCGGCGACCCTGCACGTGCCGGGACTGCCGCCGTTCGGCGCTATGATCTGCTACGAGGCTATTTTCCCAGCCCAGGTTGTCGATCAGTCGGACCGGCCGAACTGGCTGGTCAACATCACCAATGACGCTTGGTTCGGCAATTCGACCGGGCCGCGACAGCATCTAGCGGCCGCTCGGATGCGCGCGGTTGAGGAGGGCCTGCCGCTCATGCGGGCGGCAAACACCGGTATCTCGGTAGGCTTCGATAGCCGAGGCCGCGAATTGGGCCGGCTTCCATTGGCGGAGGCGGGTGTCCTCGTGCTGCCGCTGCCCGGCAGACGACCGCCGACGTCATTCTCCCGCTGGGGCCTGGTCGTGCCGGGCCTGCTGGCTCTAGGCGGCGCGGGAGTTGCCGCCGGGTTGGCGCGGCGTGTCGGTTGACACGGCGGCTGCATTGACACGTTAGCGCGCAACCGTACTCGCCTAGAATGTTAGGACGGTCTCAATTTGGCGGCAGAAGGATTGATCGTTACAAACCATTGACAATTCCCGGTTGCATTGTTAACTGTGCAAACGGGATTTTATGTGGAACTTCGTCGTTGGAGACGATCATGGGGCCGGATACATTTATGGCGAGCACCGACAAGGAGAGTCGTCCGAGCCCGATCGACATTCACGTGGGTGGACGTATCCGGCTGCGGCGCACTCTGATGGGCATGTCGCAGGAGCGGCTCGGGGAGGCGCTGGGGTTGACGTTTCAACAGGTGCAAAAGTATGAGCGCGGCGTGAATCGGGTCGGCGCCTCGCGCCTGTTTGACCTATCGCGCGTGCTGGACGTCTCCATCAGCTTCTTCTTCGATGATATGCCGGAGCCGATTGCCGGCTTGCATGGCACTCACCACACGACCCGTGTGGCTGGCGGCTTCGCCGAGGCGCAAGACAGCTTCGGCGCCGACGAGGCCCTGAACCGCCGTGAGACACTGGAGTTGGTACGGGCCTATTACCGTATTACTGAGCCATCCGTACGCAAGCGCGTATTCGAACTTATTAAGTCGATGGGACCCATAGAAACCTAAGTTCGCATAAAGCGAACTTAGTCCTAACGCAGCTGCGGATTGTCAAACTGCGGATTGCGATGACGGTGCAGCGCCGAAGCTAAAGCTGCCGCTAGGTCGCGCTTCTCGGCTTCTCCCAGCTCCGCACCCACCTCCATCCGGATGCCACGGTCTGAAAGCCACAATGCGGGCGCGCGGCCGGGTCGCTCTTCCAAATCGGCGCGCAGCCAAGCGGGTTGCAGCGTCCGTTCGGCCCGGCGTCCGCCCATATCCGTCCGCACAACCCGCAACCCCTCATCGGACAGTAAAAGCAGCTCGCTCGCCCGAGCCGCCCGGGCATTGCGGCGCAGCAAAACGACGGCCAAAGCGATCTCCGCACCATTGAAGCCAATCACCGGCCAGGCTCCGATGAACCAAAGCCCCAACGAAATCATCGTGCTCAATAGGCAGATGAAGCCCACAAGCCACTGCAGCCCCACACGGCTCAGGCTGCGGTGCGGGATGATGACCGCCTCGAACTCGGTGGTCGGCGATGGTAAGATGCCGGTCTGCATAGATGTGATGTAGCACGCAGCACGGCCTTGTCAGCACGGCGCCTGCACGCGATACCGGCATCATGGCTCAAGACTCTGACCCAGCGGTTCCCAAAAGCCGCGTCGCCCCAAAGCTGCGTATCGTGCAAAAGCCCGCGCGCACCCGCAAAACGCCGCCTATGAGCCTTGCCGGCGTTCGCGGCTTCATCGAGGCGCTGTCCAGCATCTATCCGGAGGGCACGAGCGAGCTGGAGTTCGTCGATCCCTACACGCTGCTGGTGGCCGTCGTGATGTCGGCGCAGACGACGGACGTCGCGGTCAACCGGGTCGGACGCACCCTGTTTGCCGAAGCACCCACCCCGGCCGCCATGGTGGCGCTGGGAGCCGACGCCGTGGGGGTCCACATCCGCAGCATCGGCCTATGGCAGGCGAAGTCGAAGAACGTGGTCGAGCTCTCCCGTCTGCTGATCGAGCGCCACGGCGGCATCGTCCCCAACGACCGCGACGCGCTCGAGGCGCTGCCCGGCGTCGGG
>JANXVC010000396.1 GCA_025351925.1 Rhodospirillales bacterium
CCGATCTGAGTCGGAGCGAGATGGCGGCATAGCCTGCTGGTGCTCAGCATAGCGCTTCCCGCCTGTGCCGGTCCACCCGGGCTCGGACCAGCGATCGCTCCTCCCGGACAGTTGGCGCAACCGGCGAATGTTGGGGACGCGAAGGATCGGGCGACGGCCTACCACAACTCCGGCGCCTATACGCGCGACCTTGCGACGGTTGCCGCCGAGGCAAGCGATCTTCTCCGTGTGCGCCTACCTCAGGTGAAGCGCCCGGCGGTCGTCTTCGACATCGACGAGACCGCACTATCGAACTGGGAGGTCATTCGGGCAGACGATTTCGGCCGCATCATTGGCGGCCCCTGCACTGCATTGCCGGAGGGGGCATGCGGCTGGGCGGCGTGGGACTTGCTGGCCCGGTCGCGGGTGATCGAGCCGACCCTCGGCCTGTTCCGCCAAGCACGCGCCGAGAATGCGGCTGTCTTCTTCATCACCGGTCGTCCCGAGTCACAGCGTGCGGCGACGGAGAGGAACCTGCATATGACGGGCTATGACGGATATACACGGCTTGTGATGGTGCCGAATGGACAGCATTTCGCTGCAGCCGCCGCGTTCAAAACACCGGTGCGCGCGGGAATCGAGCGGGAAGGCTATACGATCGTCGCCAACGTTGGTGACCAGCCTTCGGACCTCGAAGGCGGCTACTCGGAGCGCAGCTTCTTGTTGCCGAACCCATTCTATCGCATCCCCTGACGCGCGTTGCCGATTTGTGCGAGGATGTGACTGAGCAGCTCACCGCACGCCACCGCACGCCTCTCCTGGCGCACACCTCTAACGACCGCCATACGCCCTACAATGCTCGCGATCGGGTTTTTGCTGCTGAGACGCACAATCCATCGTCCAAGTTGCCCAATAAGGAGCTTCGGTGACATCGGGTCGCAAGCGGCTGCTTTGGTCCGCCATCGGCATGGTGGCCGTCTTGCTGGCGTACGAGGGCGTCACCTCGGTTGTCGCCTACACATCCGACGCCTATGTGCGATCCGATCTTGTCTCCGTTGCGCCGCAGGTATCCGGACTGATCGTAGCCGTTCATGTGCGGGACAATCAAACCGTTCGACGCGGCGATCCGCTCCTGACGATCGACCCGGAACCGTTCAAGCTGGCCGTTGATGAGCGCCAGGCCGCCTTGCGCCAGGCCAATGCCCAAGTCGCCGCCGACGCTGAAGCGGTCCGGGTTGCGCAGGCCAAGCTCGATGCCGCATCGGCAATCGTAGCGCTAGCTAGGACAACAAAGGACCGGGTGGATGCGCTTGGGGCCGAGGGCGACACCTCCCGCCAGCGTCTCGACCAGGCGGCCGCGGAACTGCGCCGCGTCCAGGCGAATTTCGGTGCCGGGGAAGATGCGGTTGCCCAGGCAGCCCAGATCTCGTTGATGCACCAGGCCTCGGTGGCGCGTGGGACAGCGGAGCTGACCACCGCCGTGTGGCGCCTTAACCAAACCACGATCACTGCGCCGACCGACGGTGCGGTCAACAATCTCGGGGTGCGGATCGGCGACACGGCCATCGCGGACGTGCCGATGATCGGCATTGTGGATGCGCATGCCTGGCGTATCGTCGCCAATTACCGGCAGAGCTACATCCGAGGATTTCACGTCGGCCAGATCGCCTGGGTTTGGCTGGATAGCGCGCCATGGCAGTTCCACAGTGCGCGAATCGATGGAATCGCGCGGGGCATCAGCCGTGAACCCGGCGGCAATACCCTGCTGCCGTATGTCGCTCCCACCACGGACTGGATCCGCTTGCAGCACCGTTTCCCGGTGACCCTGATTATGACGGATCCACCGGACACTCTGTATATGGGCGCTGATGCTCGAGCCGTGATCCTGCCTTGATGCGCTCGTGAATACACACGCACTGCTGCGCGCGGAATTGGCCGAAATTGCGTTCACCGGTCCGCGCGCAAGGGTCGCCACGGCCGCCGCGCTATCGACCGGACTCGCCGTGCTGCTGGCGTTGTGGCTGCGGGTCGACAATATCTGGTGGGCGGGCATCAGCGGCTTTGCCTGTAGCCAAGCCGGACGTCCTGCTTCGGTCAGCCGGGCAGCCTATCGCATCGCAGGCACCCTGGCCGGTGCAATCGTTGGCCTGCTCCAGCGATTCTAAATGGCCATTGAGTGGTATGGGTTTCGTTCTGGCCTGAGATGTGGTGCAAGCCGGCATGGAGATGCTGGAAGCCCTTTTGGACAGCGTGCGATCGGCCTGTGCGGCCTTTCCTGACAAGCGGCGCGGCGA
>JANXVC010000410.1 GCA_025351925.1 Rhodospirillales bacterium
GCCGACGATCTCCAGCGGCAGGGTGTTGGTGCTGCCGGCGGTCAGCATGGTCCGGGCAAACTCGTCATACGACAGGCTGAAGCCGAACAGCGCGATGCCCACCACGCCGGGTGCGATGATCGGCAGCACGACATAACGAAAAACTCCCCACGGCGAGGCGCCGAGGTCGCGGGCGGCCTCCTCCCAAGCGCGGTCGAAGCGGTTGAACACCGCGAACATGATCAGCAGCCCGAACGGCAGTGTCCAGGTGAGCTGGGCGCCAAACGCCGAGTTCCACCAGGACGCGTCCCACCCGGCGAGGCTGAACAGCAACCCGACCCCGAGGCTGACCAGCACGCCCGGCACGATCAGGCTGGCGACGGTGAGCGTGAACAATGTGCCGGAGCCCCGGAACCGCCGGCGGAAGGCGACTGCGGCGGCGACCGAGACAATGGCGGTCGCCGCCATCACCATGGCCGCCAGCGTCAGCGACCTTGCGAACGCGGCGCCGAGGTCGCCCACCGCCTGCGGCTGAAACAGCCGGGCGAACCACACCGTCGAGGTGCCGCGCATCGGGAAGGTGAGCCCGCCTTCCGGCCCCTGAAACGCCAGCACGACGATGGTGAGCGTCGGGCCATAGAGGAACAGCACGAACAGCGCGAAGAAGCCGCCCAGCAGCCAGCGGCCAAGCCTGGTGATCACGGCAGTTGCCGGATCAGGATCACGGCAAGAGCCGTATCCGGGATCAAAGCTCGCGCCGGATATCGACGATGCGCAGCAGGGCTGCGATCATCAGCAGCACGAGTGCCAGCAGCACGACCGCGTTGGCGCAGGCGGCGGGATATTGCAGCAGCGCGATCTGGTTCGAGATCATCAGCCCGACCGACGCGCGCTGTCCGCCGCCCATCAGCCGCACGGTCGTGAAGTCGCCCATGACCAAAGTAATGATGAACACCGAGCCGATGGCGATGCCGGGCTTGGACAGCGGCAGGATCACCTCTCGAAGCACTGCCCACGGCCCGGCGCCGGCGTCCACCGCGGCCTCAATCAGCCGGCGGTCGATCCGCACCATCGTGTTGAACACCGGCACCACCATGAACAGCGCATAGAGATGGACGAAGGCAAGCACGACGGCGAAGTCGGAGAACAGCAGCACGTCGAGCGGCCGGTCGATCAGCCCGATGCCCATGAGCGCGCCGTTGAACAGGCCCTCGCGCCCCAGGAACGGTACCCAGGAGATCATGCGGATGACGTTCGAGGTGAGGAACGGCACGGTGCAGACCAGGAACAGCACCGACTGCAGCATGGCGCTTTGGACGCAGAACGCCAGGAACAGCGCGATCGGCACGCCGATGCCGACGGTCAGCAGCCACACCAGCACCGTGTATTTCAGCGTGTTCAGGTAGGTCAGCCACGTCACCGGCGACAGCAGCACATCGGCGTAGTTGGTGAGCACGAAATCCGGGATCAGCCGGACGCTGTCATAGTCGAAGAAGCTGACGACCAGGATCGCGGCCATCGGCACCAGCAGGAAGGCGCCGAGCACCAGCCAGAGCGGCGCCGCGAGCAGATAGGGCGCCGCCCCCGCTTCGGTCCCCGGCCTCACGCGACCACGAACTCGTTCCATTTCTGCACGAGGAAGCGGTCCTCGGTCATCACCGAGTTCCAGCAGGCGACCTGCCCCATGCGCTCGGTGAACGCGCCGCCGTCGCGCACGGCGCCGGCCTTCTCCAGCACCTTGCCGTCCGGCGACTTGATGTCGGCCTGGGCGGGCTTGCCCTCCATCCAGAAGCCCCACTCGTCGGGAGTCATGTTCTCCTTCGCCGTCTCCAGCACCGCGCTGTAGTAGCCCTGACGGTTCAGATATGCACCGGCCCAGCCGGACAGGTACCAGTTGATGTAGTCGTACGCCGCATCCAGCTCGATCCCAGTGAGGTTTTTCGACAAACCAAGCCCGCCGCCCCAGGCGCGGTAGCCCTCCTCGAGCGGCTGATAGGTGCAGGCGATGCCGCGGGAGCGCACCGCGGTGACGGCGGGGGACCACATCGACTGGATCACCACCTCGCCGGACGCCATGAGGTTCACGCTCTCGTCGAAGCTCTTCCAGAATGCGCGGAACTGCCCGGCGCGCTTGGTCTCGATCAGGAACGCGGTCGTCTTCTCGATCTCGTCGCGCGTCATATTGCCCTTATCGCCGTATTTCACGCGGCCCAGGCTCTCCATCACCATGGCCGCGTCCATGATGCCGATGGACGGGATGTTGAGGATCGACGCCCTGCCCTTGAACGCCGGGTCCACGAGGTCGCGCCAATTGCGGATTGGGCGGCCGACCAAATCGGGGCGGATGCCGAGCGTGTCGGCGTTGTAGATGGTGGGGATCAGCGTCATCCAGCCGGTTGGCTCGGCGGCGAACTTGACGGACGTTGGACCTTCGACGAAGCCCACGGTATGCGGCGCGGTGCCCTGGGCGATGCGGCTGTTCGCCGACAGGCGCCCCGTCGTGAAGATCGGCACGATCTTGTCGTAGTTCTTGATCCGCTTCACGTCCATCGGCTGCAGCACGCCAGCTGGGAACACCTTCTTGCAGATGAAGTACTCGATGTCGGCGATGTCGTACGACCGCGGCTGCGTCACGGCTTTCTGCGATACCGCGTCGGTGTCGAGCGCCGTCATCGCCAGGGTGAAGCCCAAATCCTGTTTCACCTTATCCGCCAGCGCGTTCAGGTTCGACACCCCGGTGCCGAACTGCCGCAGCGTGATGTTGCGGATGTTCTGCGCCCAGATGGTCGGGAAACCGGTGATCGCGCCCGAGCCGACGGCGGCCCCGGCCAGCCCCAAAGCGGTGCGGCGGCCAATAGTCTTTGCGTTTGTCATGATGGGTTTCCTGAATGCGGCGAAAGGAAGAGGGCTCAGGCACTCAAGGGATGGGCGTCGGCGGCGGACCAGCCAATCCAGGCGGGCTGCCCGACTCCCACGGGATCGGCGAAGAACACCGCGTCGGGCAGGATCGCCACCGCGTCCTCGCCGTTCGAGGTGGTGAGCGCCACACGGACCGAGGCGCCCTGGTATTCGACCAGCGACACCGTGCCGCGCACGCCGGGCCCGGCCGCGTCCAGCCCACCACCTTGCGGTGTTGTGGCGAGGCGGCAGCGGTCGGCGCGGACCGCCACCTGCCGGCCAGGGTCGCCGAGCACGTTATGGCCGCCGATGAAGCGGGCCACGAACGCGGCGGCCGGGCGGTCGAACACCTCGCGTGGTGGCGCCGCCTGCTGGATGCGGCCACCGTCCATCACCACGACCAGGTCGGCCAGCGCCATCGCTTCTTCTTGGCTGTGGGTGACATGGATGAAGGTCAGGCCGAGTTCCTGCTGCAGGCGTTTCAGCTCGGCGCGCATCCGGCCGCGCAGGAACGGGTCGAGCGCCGAAAGCGGCTCGTCCAGCAGCAGCACGCGCGGCTCGGTCAGCAAGGCGCGGGCCAGCGCCACCCGCTGCTGCTGGCCGCCCGAGAGCTGGGCGGGCATCCGGCCGGCATATGCCTGCATTTGCACCATTTCCAGCCCGCGGCGCGCCCGGTCATGCCGCTCGGCCCGGCCGACGCCGCGCATCTTGAGCCCGAACGCCACGTTGTCGAGGCAGTCGAGGTGCGGGAACAGCGCGTAGCTCTGGAACATCATGGCGGTGCCGCGCCCCGCTGGCGGCGTGTTGGTCACGTTGCGGCCATTGACCAGTACATCGCCGTCCGACACCGTCTCGTGCCCGGCGATCATGCGCAGCGTCGTCGTCTTACCGCAACCGCTGGGTCCCAGCAGGCAGCAATACACGCCGCTCGGCACCTGCAGCGTGACGGCATCGACGGCGGTGGCGGCGCCGTAACGCTTGCTGACCGCGACCAACTCGACGCCATGCACCACTGAGCTCTCTCCAAGGTGCCGAGGTTCCTGCAATCCATGTACCATGTGTGGGGCCATGGCTACTTCGTGCCATACAGCCGGTCGCCGGCGTCGCCGAGGCCGGGGCGGATATAGCCGTGCTCGTCGAGGCAGCGATCGATCGCGGCGGTGAACACCGGCACGTCGGGATGCTCGTCCTGCAGCACGGCCAATCCCTCTGGCGCCGCGAGCAGGCAGACGAAGCGCAGTTGTGTCGCGCCCGCCTGCCGCATCCGGCTCAGCGCGGCTGCGGCGGAGTGCCCGGTCGCCAGCATCGGATCGACGACGACCACCAGGCGCTCGGGGATGTCATCCGGCAGCTTGAGGTAATATTCGACCGGCACGAGGGTGGCCGGGTCGCGGTACAGGCCGATATGGCCGACGCGGGCCGAGGGCAGCAGGTCCAGCATGCCGTCGAGGATGCCGTTGCCGGCGCGCAGGATCGGCACGAAGCACAGTTTCTTGCCGGAGAGCAGCGGCGCCTCGATGGCTTCCAGCGGCGTGTCGATCATGACGGTGTCGAGCGGCAGGTCGCGCGTCACCTCATAGGCCATCAGCAGGCTGATCTCCCGGGCGATCTGGCGGAATTCGGCGGTCGGCGTCGTTTTCTGCCGTAACAGCGTCAGCTTGTGCTGCACAAGGGGGTGATTGATGACCGTGACCGCGGGAAAGCGGGCGTCGGCGGATGACTGCATCAAAACACCGTCCCATCGCTGAGGATGCGCAGCGGCGGCCCGCCATCGGATCGCCGCTCGGCAGCAATCTGTCGCCCTGCCGCCCAGGTGCCGCCCTCCAGCAGGCGGGACAGCGGCAGCGCGGCCTCGTCGCGGCCCAGGCGGGCGCGCAGCGACGGCGCGAGGCGGTCGAGCAGCGCTACCGTCAGCGCGCGCCATTCCACCACGGCCGGATGCCCTGGTGCCAACGCCGTGTCGGCAAGACGAGGGTCGCGTAGGCGCAACACGCCGAAATCGAGAAAAAGCCCGCCATTACGGTATTCCGGCAGGCCAGTAAGCGCTTCGAGGCCGGTGACGGCGATGCCCGCGTCCTCGAACACTTCGATCAATGAGTAGGTCAGCCACTGCGAGAGCTTATGGAACGGCACCAGCCCGGCGCTGCCCGGCGGCGCATGGGGTTCGAGCGGCAGGTCCGGATAGCGCCAGACGTCGCCCAGGCTGCGCCCGGCGAGCACAATCCGCGCTGGCCAGACCGGGCCGAGGCCGTCCAGCACCGCAGCCAGGATGTTGCGAGCGGCGGCGGTCGAGCGGTCTCCGGCGATATGGTCGAACAGCCGGCCGACCCGGGGCGCTTCTTGCCCAAACAGGTCCGGCCGGGCGAGCAGCGCCACGCCTAAGCCGCGCAACAAGGCCGCGCGGCCCTCTAGGCCCGGCATCGGGTTGCCCTCGCCTACCTTGAAGGCCTGCGCCAGCGCGGCAGCGTCGATCCGCGTCAGCCCGCCCGCGTCGGCACGCATGCTGCCATCCGCGGCGAACAGCCCGGCCTGGAAGGCGTGCAAGCTGGCCACTGCCAAGCCTTCCGAACGGGCCAGCACCAGGCCGGTGCCGGGCTCGGTGTAGCGCCAGTCCGGACCGGCGCCGGCGTCCAGCAGCACGCTGACCACGCACAGATCGACCCGCGCCCGCGCGACCTCGGCAGCGCCTAGATCGGCCAGCTGGGTTCCCAGCGGTCCCCAGCGGTCAATGCCGCCTGCGGCGAAGTGCCGCCAGCGGGCGTGGTGCGGGATGCGGAGGTCCGGATAGGCACCGCACACCACCGTTGCGACATAGGCCGCTGCATCGTCCAAACGCGCGAGATCGATTGTGAAATGCTGCAGCCTGCCCGTCTTCGCCAAGGCCAGCATGGCATGGGCGCGGCTGCGCACGGCGTCTGCGGTGCACAGCCAGGCCGCCGCTTCCGTGTCACTCATCCAAGGCGCGGCCCTTGGCCTCGTGCAGGACCTCGGCTGACGGCACGGCGTCGGTGTAGTAGCCGGCCGCCTTTTTGGCATCCATCTCGACGCTGGCATCCGCGGGGATCAGCCCGTCGGGGATCGCGACGCGTTCCACCACTTCAATCCCGCTGGCCACGATCGGCGCGTATTTCATATTGCTCATCGACACCAGCCGGTCGATGCGGGTGATGCCGAGCCAGTGCAGCACGTCGGGCATCAGCTCCTGAAAACGCATGTCCTGCACGCCGGCGACGCACTCGGTTCGTTGGAAGTAGGCGTCGGCGCGATCGCCGCCCTCCTGCCGCTTGCGGGCGTTATACACCAGGAATTTCGTGACCTCGCCGAGCGCCCGGCCCTCCTTGCGGTTGTACACCACGACGCCGACGCCGCCCATCTGCGCCGTCTCGATGCAGACCTCGATCCCGTGGGCGAGATACGGGCGGCACGTGCAGATGTCCGATCCGAACACGTCGGAGCCGTTGCACTCGTCGTGGATGCGGCAGGCGATCCGGGTCTCTGTCCGGCCCAGCCCCACGGGATCGCCGAACAGATAGACCGTCATGCCGCCGATCGGGGGCAGGAATACGTCGAGGTCCGGCCGGGTTACGAGCTCAGGGAACATGCCGCCGGTCTGCTCGAACAGGCCACGGCGCAGGTCGGCGACCGCAATGCCGAAGCGCCGCGCGACGCCGGGCAAGTGCCAGACTGGCTCGATCGCGATTTTTGTGACGCGGACATTGCCGGCATGATCCAGCACCGTCCCGTCCGGATGCAGCCGGCCGGCCCGTACGGCATCGGCGATCTCGGGCATGTTGATGTGGGCGCGGGTGACGGCGATGGACGGGCGCACGTCGAGCCCTGCGGCGATGCGGTCGGCGAACAGCTCGGTGCTCAGGTGTCCCCACGGGTCGAGCGAGACGATGGCGTCCGGGTTGGACCATTGCGGGAAGGGGCCGATCGGCACCGCCGGGCTGGTATTGGTCAGGTCCGGCTGATGGTCCGCTGCGAGCTGCCCGGCCGCAACCGCGAGCGCGCGGTAGATCGAGTAGGCACCTGAGTGGGTGCCGATCGCATTGCGGTTCGGCCCGGCGTTCAGGGTCGCCACCACCGCACCCCGCGCCCTGCCATCTTTGCTGCCCCACACGACCCGGCGGTCGCCCAGGCCAGCGTTCCCCGGATACGATGCGAGCACGATCGGCCGCGGCACGGGCCGCTTCTCATTCGTCCGCACCGGCGGTTCATTCCAATCGATGGCAGGCTCCTATTGCAGTCGTCGTGTAGCAGGCGGGGCAGGCTAGTAAGAACCCGGAGGTTTGGTCAACGGCAGCAAGCCGCACCAGTCCATCCGGGATGGCACGTGGGACGACATACCATGATCCCTGTGGATAATTGGTTAACGTTGCGCAAATCAGTGCTGCCCAGTGATCTTGCATACATTGTAACCCTGCATACTATAACCGTATGGACGATGTGCATTCGCAACTCGCCGACGCGGAGCTTCAGCCGCATCGCAGCTTCGGCTACCGGCTCTGGATGCTGCGGCACGCCTGGACCCGGCGGCTGGAGGCGGCGCTGCAAGGGACCGAGCTGACTCACATGCAGTTCTTCCTGCTGCGCGCCACCGTGCACGTCGCGAGCCTGGGGGAGGTGCCGTCGCAGACCCACCTCGCCGATTGGCTGCGCATCGACCGCATGACGGCGAGCAAGGTGCTGCGTAATTTGGAGGCAAAAGGCCTGATCGCTCGCGCCGTGCACCCGAACGATCCGCGCGCAAATAGCGTGGTGCTGACCACGGATGGGGCAGCGCTGCTGCAGAAGGCGACGCTGCTTGCGGCGACGGAGCAGGAGCGGTTCTTCGGCCGGCTCGGCGCCGCCCGCAAGGCCGAGTTCAGCGAGATGCTGGACGAACTGCTCACCAATGACGGCTGCCGCAATAACCCCTCCTCGACGGAGATTGACTGATGGACGGCTCGCAACCCGTAACGGCTGAACGTCCCCTGGTTAGCCAGGCGCCGCCGCCCGCAGCCGTGCCGGCACCGGCAAAGCCCCGGCCGGCGGGCCGGCGCGTCCTCCTGGCCGGGGCGGCGCTCGCGTTGCTGCTGGGTGCCGGGTATTTCGGTTATGGCTGGTGGACGACGGGCCGCTTTTTGGAGTCCACCGACGACGCCTACGTGCAGGCCGACATGGTCACCGTGTCGTCGCGGGTCGCCGGGCAGGTGGCCGAGGTGCCGGTGAGCGACAACCAGCGGGTGCGCCGGGGCGATGTGCTGGCCCGGCTGGATGACCGCGACCTGCAGGCGGCGCTGGCGCAGTCGCGCGCTGACGTGGCCTCGGCCGAGGCGGACATCCAAGCCGCCCAGGCGCAGCTTCGGTTGCAGGCCAGCACGATCGCCGCCGCGGATGCCGATGTCACCAGCGCCGACGCGTCGGCTGCGTATGCCAAGGCGGATTTCGCCCGCTACTCGGATCTGGTGCGGACCGGCACCGGGTCGCTGCAGCGGGCGCAGCAGGCCGAGTCTGACATCAAGGGCCGCGATGCCGCAGCGGCGCGCGCCCGTGCGGCGGCGGAGGGCGCGCGGCAGCAGGTTATGGTGCTGCAGGCCCAGTTGAGCCGTGGGCAGGCAACGCTGCTGCGCGCCAAGGCGGTCGCGGACCAGGCGACGCTTAATCTGTCCTACGCCACGATCACCGCGCCCGTCGATGGCGCGGTCGGCGACCGGACGGTGCGCCCCGGCCAATACGTCCAGCCGGCGACCCGGCTGCTGAATGTCGTGCCGATGAACAATGGGCTGTATGTCGTCGCGAACTTCAAGGAAACTCAGCTTGCCCGCATGGGCGTGGGCGAGATGGTGCGGCTCGACGTCGATATGCTGGGCGGTGAGCCGTTGCACGGCACGGTCGATAGCCTGGCACCCGGCAGCGGCTCGACCTTTGCGCTGCTGCCGCCGGAGAACGCGACCGGCAACTTCACCAAGATCGTGCAGCGCGTCCCGGTGCGCATCCGGCTGGACGCCGACGCTCGTCTGCCGCAATTGCGGCCGGGCCTGTCCGTCACCGCCGCGATCGACACGCGCACGGCGTCGCCGGGCCCGCTGCGGACGCTTGCCGAGAAGTAGCGGGGGCTGAGAAATGAGCGCGACAGTCGCCACGGCACCAGCGGCGCCGCGCACCAAAGCAAGCCTGCGCGACTGGGTGGCGTTCCTGGGCGGCTCGCTCGGCGCGTTCATGGCCGTGCTCGACATCCAGATCACCAACAGCAGCCTGGCCGACATCCAGGGCACGCTGGGCGCCAGCCTCGACGAGGGAAGCTGGATCAGCACCGGCTACCTGATCGCCGAGATCATCGTGATCCCGATGACGGGCTGGCTCGCCGGCGTATTCAGCCTGCGCCGTTACCTGGTCGTGAACGCGATCCTGTTCCTGGTGTTCTCCGTGCTGTGCGGCCTGGCCACGAACCTTAGCGAGATGATCCTGTTCCGCATCGGCCAGGGCTTCACCGGCGGCGTGCTGATCCCCACCGCCTTCACCATCATGCTGCTGCGCATCCCCGGCAGCCAGCGCGCCATCGCCAGCGCGATCTTCGGCATGACCGTCACCTTTGCCCCGGCGATCGGCCCGACGATCGGCGGCTGGCTGACGGACACCTACTCGTGGCACTGGATCTTCTACATCAACCTCATCCCCGGCGCCGCGCTGGTCGCGATGATCTGGTGGGGCCTGGACCCGCAGCCGATGCGGCTCGATCGGCTGGCGCGCGGTGACTGGACCGGCATCGCCTGCATGGCAATCGGCCTCGGCAGCCTCGAATACGTGCTGGAGGAGGGACAGCGGAAGGACTGGTTCGGCGATGGCCGCATTGTGCTCTGCGCCGTGCTGGCGGCGGTGTTCATCACGGCGTTCATCGCGGTCGAGCTGCTGAAGAAGGAGCCGTTCATCGACCTGCGTCTGCTGCGCCGGCGCTCGCTGAGCGCGGCGTGCGCGGTCAACTTCGCCGCCGGCCTGGGGCTTTACGGCTCGATCTATATCCTGCCGCTGTACTTGTCGCGCGTGCAGGGCTACAGCGCGTTTCAGATCGGCGAGGTGCAGATGTGGATGGGGCTGCCGCAGCTCGCGATCCTGCCGTTCTTGCCGTTCATCCTTCGCGTGTTCGACAGCCGCCTGGTGCTGGCTGTGGGGCTCGGCCTGTTCGCGGCGAGCTGCCTGATGAACGGCTTCGGCATGTCGGCCGACACCGGAATCGACCAGTTGAAGTGGTCGCAGCTTGTGCGGGCGCTGGGGCAGCCGCTGATCATCTCGCCGTTGGCGCAAATGGCGACGATCGGCATCGGTCCCGCACAGGCCGGGGCGGCGAGCGCGCTGTTCAACATGGGCCGCAACCTCGGCGGCAGCTTCGGCATCGCCCTGCTGGCGACGGCGGCGGAGCACCGGGAGCACTGGCACTTCTCCGCCATCGCCGAGCGGGTGACGCACAACTCGGTGCTGCTGGCCGAGCGGCTGGGGCAGATGGCGCAGGTGGTCGGTCCCGACCAGGCACTGGCCCGGCTCGCGAACCAGGTGCGGCGGCAGGCGGTGGTGATGGGCTACGCCGACTGCTTTCTGCTGATCGGCGCCGGGCTGCTGCTGAGTTTGCTGGGGACCGTCTTCTTGTCTCGCGCGCAATCCGGACCGCCGAGTGGAGGGCACTAGCCCATCTTATTCAGGACATGGCAGGAATTCGGTGGCGGGTGTCGCGTAAGCTGCTAATCGTGTTTACGGATTGGGTGTCGACGCTATCCATTCACCCGATCACGCCGAGCCACACCTGCCATGTCCGACGATACGACCGCGGCGTTCCTGTTTCCAGCCGTGGGCCGCAAGAAAGTCACCGCCGCCTTTGACGATGGCCGGATCACTTCAGACGGCGGCGTCATGCTGCTGGCCGCTGCCGAGCGCCGTTTGGGGATCGCCTGAGCGCCTGGCAGGTCTGATTGCCGACCCGCGCAACCCATCGTTCGTGACGCACAGCGCCGCCGACATCCTGCGCCCCTTGTAAGTCGTGTTGGTGCCTGCGATGGCCATTGCAGGGACTGATCTTGACCTGTTCCTGTGGAGCTTTTCATGCTTTCGCAGGAGGCTTCTTTCATGCCCAAGACACATCCACCCTACTCGCCGGAGTTTCGGCGGCAGATCGTTGATCTGGTTCGCACTGGCCGCGACCC
>JANXVC010000473.1 GCA_025351925.1 Rhodospirillales bacterium
GACAGCTTCGCGATGATCCGCGGCGGCCACCTGGATCTGTGCGTACTCGGCGCGTTCGAAGTGGCGGAAAATGGCGACATTGCGAACTGGGCCACGAGCGAGAACGACACCGCACCGGCGGTGGGCGGCGCGATGGACCTCGCGGTCGGGGCAAAGCGGCTGTGGGCCGTGATGGAGCATACGACCCGAGAGGGCCGCCCGCGCTTGCTGCGCCGCTGCTCCTATCCGCTGACGGCGCCCGGGGTGGTCAAGCGCGTGTACACCAACCTGGCCGTGCTCGACGTGACGCCGCGCGGCTTTGCGGTCGTCGAAATGGCGCCCGGCGTCTCGCACGCGGAGCTGCAGGCCAAAACCGAGGCGGAGCTGATCCCATGCTGACCGAGGAGCGCCGCGGCGCCACAGCCATCCTGACGCTCGACTATCCGGAGCGGCGCAACGCGCTGGCGATACCGATGCGTCAGCGCCTGGTCGATGCGCTGGAGGCGATCGAGGCGGACCGCGACCTGCGCGCCGTCGTCATTACCGGGGCCGGCGGCACCTTCAGCGCCGGCGGCGACATCAGCGGCATGAACGTGACGGATTTGGCGAGCGGACGGGAGCGGTTCCGCTTGACGCACCGGCTGGTCCGGCTGCTGATCAAGGGCAGCAAGCCGGTGATCGCCGCGGTCGAGGGCTGGTGCGTCGGCGCCGGGCTGTCGATCGCGATGTGCTGCGACACTGTGGTGGCGGCTGATGACGCGCGGTTCGCCGCCGGGTTCGGCAAAATCGGCCTGGTGGCCGATTTGGGCCTGCTGCATACGTTGCCGGCCCGTATCGGCCAGGGACGGGCCCGGCAGGTCTTCCTGTATGGCGAGCAGATCGATGCAGCGCGCGCCGAGGCCATCGGCATGATCGATCATATCGTCGCATCCGGCACGGCGTTGCAGGCTGCCCTGGACCGCGCCGCATTGTTTCACACCGCCGCGCCGCTGCCGATCGCCATGACGAAGCAGTACCTCGCCGCCGGCCTAGATGCGGCGCTTGAGTGGGAGCGGGACACCCAGTCCATGCTGTTCCTGACGGCCGACCACGCCGAGGGCAGGGCGGCCTTCCTGGGCAAACGTCCCCCGGTTTTTGGCGGCGTCTAGCCGTTCTCAGCGCGAGAGGTTGGGCGTTATCGAGTCGGTGCCCGGCCCACCCCCTTCGCGCGTGGCGTCGTTGGGCCGGCTATTCAGCTGTGCGCCGGGCGGCGAGGAGCTGAACGGCGACGACGTGTCCGGCCCGACATTGCCGCCCGCCCGCTCCGACGGGGGCACATTTTGCGGCAGGTTGCCCGGCACCGGCGCCGCGGTCCAAACCTTCTTCTCCTTTTGCGCCATAGCAGTGCCGGAGAGCAGGCCTGCGGCAAGTATCGCAATCATCAATCGCATGGTGGTCACCTTTTCTACAACCGGAACGCAACCATGCACCGAGCGGTTGCTAACGGATCTCCGGCTCCGCTGACGGCTAGTGAATTTCCGGCTCCGCCGTGGGGGCGGTGCCCTCCAGCACCGCATAGTCGCAGCCCTCGTTGGCCTGCCGCACCTGCTGGCTGTGCAGCAGGCCGAAGCCGCGGGCGAAACGCGGCGGCGGCGGTGTCCACGCGGCCCGGCGGGTCGCCAGCTCCGCCTCGGGCACATCTAGGCTGATGCGCCGGGCCGCTACGTCCAGCGTGATCAGGTCCCCGGTCCGCACCAGCGCCAGCGGGCCGCCTACGGCACTTTCCGGCGCCACGTGCAGCACGCAGGTGCCATAGCTCGTGCCGGACATGCGGCTGTCGCTGATCCGCACCATGTCCCGCACGCCCTGGCGCAGCAGCTTCTTCGGCAGCGGCAGCATCCCCCATTCCGGCATCCCCGGCGCGCCGATCGGCCCGGCGCTGCGCAGCACCAGGACGCTGTCCGCCGTCACGTCCAGCGCTTCATCGTCGATGCGCGCCGCCATGTCGTTGTAGTCGTCGAACACCATGGCGGGCCCAGTATGCTGCAGCAGCCGCGGGTCGGCGGCGCTATGCTTGATGACCGCCCCGTCCGGCGCCAGGTTGCCGCGCAGCACCGCGACGCCGCCCTCGGGCCTAAGCGCGCAGTCCAGCGGCAGGATCACCTCGTCGTTCAGCACCCGGGCGCCGGCGATGCCCTCTCCGAGCGTCATGCCCGCGACCGTGCGGCATTCCAGGTCCAGCAGCGGCCCCAGCCGCGCCATCAGCGCCCGCAGGCCGCCGGCATAGTGAAAATCCTCCATCAGATACTTGCCCGACGGCCGGATGTTGGCGATCAACGGCGTCTGCCGGCTCAATAGGTCGAAGCGGTCCAGATCCAAGGCGACCCCGGCCCGGCGCGCCATGGCGATCAGGTGCACGATGCTGTTCGTGCTGCCGCCCAGCGCCATCGCCACCCGTACTGCGTTGTCAAAGCTCGCCGCGGTCAAAAGCCGGCTCGGCCGCTGGTCTTCCCATACGAGATCGACGATGCGCCGGCCGCACGCCGTCGCCATGCGCGCATGGTTGCTGTCCGGCGCCGGGATGCTGCTGCTGCCCGGCAGCGCCAGGCCCAAAGCCTCCACCGCCGCGGTCATCGTGCTGGCGGTGCCCATCGTCATGCAGGTGCCCCAGGAGCGCGCGATGCCGTCCTCGACGCCTTGCCAGTCCTGCTCGGTGATGGAGCCGGCGCGCAGCTCGTCCCAGAACTTCCAGGTGTCGCTGCCGGAGCCCAGCGTGTGGCCGTTCCAGTGCCCGCGCAGCATCGGCCCGGCCGGCATGAAGATGCACGGCAGGTCCATCGACAGCGCGCCCATCACCATCGCCGGCGTCGTCTTGTCGCACCCGCCCATCAGCACCAGCCCGTCGAACGGTTGCGACCGGGCGATCTCCTCGACCTCCATCGCCAGCAGGTTGCGATACAGCATGGTCGTGGGCTTCATAAAGTTCTCGGGCAGCGCCAGCGCCGGGATTTCGAGCGGGAAGCCGCCCGCCTGCCAGACGCCGCGCTTCACCTCCTCGGCGCGTATGCGGAAATGCTGGTGGCAGGGGTTGAGGTCGGACCAGGTGTTGAGGATGCCGATGACCGGCTTGCCTTTCCAGTCGGCCTCGGCATAGCCCATCTGCTTGGTCCGGCTGCGATGGCCGAAGCTGCGCAGGTCGGCGACGCCGTACCAACGGTGGCTGCGCAGCTGCTCCGGCGTCTTGCGTGGCATGGCGGTCTCCGTGTTCCCCGCCAGCGTGCGCTGTGCGCCGGATGCGGGCAAGGTGCGCGCCGCTGGGTGGGGAGTTGGGTTTCGATGCCGCTATGGGTTCCCGTCACGCTGGTGGCGGCGCTGTTCCAGACCTGGCGCACGGCGCTGCAGCAGCGGCTGCGCGGGCGGCTGTCGGTCGGGACGGCTGGGCTGGTGCGGTATCTGTATGCGGTGCCTGTTGGGTTGGCGCTGCTGCTGAGCTACCGCGCTGTGAGTGGGGCCGTGCTGCCGACGCCGACGCCAGGCTTTGTGTTGGCTTGTGCTGTGGCGGGGTTGGCGCAGGTGCTCGGCACGTCCCTGCTCATCATGGCGTTCGGGCATCGCAACTTCGCTGTCGGCACCGCCTATGCCAAGACCGACGCGGTGCAGGCGGCGCTGCTGTCGTGGCTGCTGCTGGGCGAGGCGCTGGCGCCGGTGGCCTGGCTTGGGATCGGCGTCGGGGTGTGCGGCGTGCTGACCCTGTCGCTGGCCGGACGGGGGCTGCATCCCGGGACGCTGCTGCGCGCTACGGTGCAGCCGGCAGCGCTGTGCGGGTTGGGTGCTGGCACCGGGTTTGCGGTGGCGGGCGTTGGGATCAAGGCTGCCACGGTGGCGCTGGGGGCTTCCGACGTCATTTTGGGCGCGCTGTTCGCGTTGGTGGTGACCAATGTGCTGCAGACGTTGATGCAGGGCGGCTACATGGCCTGGCGGGAGCCGGCCGGCCTTCGTGATGCGTTTTCATCGTGGCGTAGTTCCGCCTGGGTGGGTGCGCTCTCGGCTGGCGGCTCGGCATGTTGGTTCGTAAGCTTTGCCCTGGCGCCGGTGGCGCTGGTGCGGACGTTGGGGCAAGTTGAGATGCCGTTCACTTTGCTGTTCAGTCGCTTCTACCTCGACGAGTCGCTCCGGCACGCCGACGTCGCCGGGCTCGCGTTGATCGTGTGCGGCGTCATCCTAGTTTTGCTGTTCCACTGATGAGGCCCTCAATTGCACAACTGGCTCAACAAACCCGCCCTGCGGTGCCCAGCGAGCCCCTAATACCACTTCCCGCTGATTAGTACGCATTCGCCCAGTCGCGCATTCCGATCGACATGACGGTCCATGGCCGCGCAGCGAGTTTGTTCCACGCGTCCGCGCAATGGTCGACGATATCGTCGTAGGCTTCGAAAATGCGG
>JANXVC010000504.1 GCA_025351925.1 Rhodospirillales bacterium
ATGATCAATCATCCGAATGAAAAGCTCGACGTCATCACGGACGCGCTTGGCCTACAGCCGGACTACAAGTGGCAGGCAGGGCAATCTCGGAGCACGCCAATCGGGACGCCGCTGCCAGGTGTAGATCGGGATACGTATTGGGCGTGTTCCGACGGGATCGCGGGACACCGGCATTTCTTCGAGACTGCTATGGAACTGCTGACAAAGCTTGAAGCCGCAGAAGAGTTCGTGAGACACCTGCTTGCCGGCGGTGGGCGGATCAGGATGGTTTTGCACCTTCCCGGCCATACCAACATCGGAGACACACTGGCGCCGGCCGACCTATTGAGGATGGGACGCCTGTGCGTTGCGCTGGACGTGGAAGTCTTCCCCGAAATGACATGGTTGGAAGCGGAGCGTCTGCCTACGGAGGCGACGTTTCAAACATTCTGTCAGGAAAGACGCCATGATGAGTTTGACCGAGCAGGTTGAGGGCACCCGGTTCCACGACTCTGGTCTTACAAAGTGCGTCTCAGAAGGAGACTCGTTATTATTGGAGTTTAAGAACATCATTATAGACGTGGGGACGGAGGAGTACTACAGCGCCTCCGTCATTCTTAATGGTGTTCGAGAAATTAGGCGCTTCGACGAGCCGATTGCGCATCTGGCGATGGAGGGCGATGGCGAGGTGCTGGAATTTCATAGAGGTGAGGGCAAGGCGTTAATGCTGGTCGAATGGCATTTTTATCAGCCGAACGCTCATATTTTCGCCCAATACGAAATCGATTACGCCACCTCCTCCATCACGGTCGAGAAGCAGGATGGCCTCATCATTGACTGAGCTGTCGGGGGCAGGATCGCCAGCGGCCAATCGAGGACGAGCAAGATGGCGATCGGGTCCGGCGGAGAGGTATATGACGTGACCCTGATGATCAATCATCCGAATGAAAAGCTCGACGTCATCACGGAAGCGCTTGGCCCACAGCCGGACTACAAATGGCAAGCCGGGCAACCTCGGAGCACACTAATTGGGACGCCGCTGCCGGGCGGCACCGATTTCCAGTCCGGCGCCGGCATGTGCGGCGATTGTGACAGCGTGATCGGCATGTCGAAGGAAGGCGCCGCCGCCCGCTTCTGGCAGACGATGCCCGGCGATCGCCTGCAGCCTTCAAGCGGTGCCGCGACAGGCTGTGGATTGTTCGTGGTGACGGATGACCGCACGGGCCTGGCGGTCAGCATCAAACCGGTGCGGCAAGGCGGCCGGTTGTTGCAGGCGATGCCAGACAGCGCCAAAACCTGAGGTCGGTTCACGACACCTAATCGGACATCAGCTCCTGCCGAACGCGTCCAATTCCGCCATCGTCGTCATGTGGTGGTAAGCCGCTGTAGCAGGACGACGCTCCAACATGGCTTGAAGTCGCGGCTTAAGATCCTGATCCACGCGCCAGATCAACTCGAACAGCCTTCTCGTCACTGCTAGCTGGTCACAGCCCTGCAATGGGTCACTGCGGTCCTCGCCTCGCGCGGCCGATATCTGGCGCTCGGCAGCAAGCCAGAAGTGCATCCAGAGCGGGAGATCAACAAAGATGATCGTGTCTGCTGCTGCCAGCCTTTTCTCAAGGCTAAGCCAAGGGCCCCAGCCGTCCAGGATCCAGCGCTCTGTTGTCACCACCTCGTCAAGCTTTCGCGTCACAACACCTTCGTCTGCTTGCACCCAGCCGGGAAGCCACTGAATCTGATCAACCGAGAAGAACGGCAGGCCATGTTGATCGGCCAAACGCCTTCCCAAAGTAGATTTACCGCCACCCGCGTTTCCGACGATCGCAACCCGCTTCATGCCAACCAGACTAGGCACTGAGTTCTGTCCTTAAAGACTGCTCACCACCGATCACCGACATCCGGGTCAATACACCATCGCACATCGGCACAGGTTACAACACCGTGTCTTGGCTGCTACACCGTAAGCCGAGTCCATAACGATAGAGTCGAGGCGATGGCCGGCCATAGCCAGTTCAAGAACATCATGCACCGCAAGGGCGCGCAGGACGCCAGGCGCGCCCGGCAGTTCGCCAAGCTGATCCGCGAAATCACCGTCTCGGCCCGGTCCGGATTACCCGACCCCGCGACCAATCCCCGGCTCCGCACCGCGATGGCGGAGGCGCGCGTCGCCAACATGCCGCGCGACACCATCGAGCGCGCGGTGAAGAAGGCGACCGGCGCTGCCGGCGGCGAGGACTATGTGGACGTGCGCTATGAGGGCTACGGCCCCGCCGGGGTCGCCGTGATTGTCGAGGCGCTGACCGACAACCGCAACCGCACCGCCTCCGAC
>JANXVC010000523.1 GCA_025351925.1 Rhodospirillales bacterium
GACCGAGGATGGTGATGTCGCCATTAGCCTGTTTGTCGAAATGCAAGTCGAGGGTGTCCGACATAGACTGCAGCGCAACGTCGCGCTTATCCTCTAAATTGGCGGTGTCTCCCCCATCCCCGATTGCCTTGACGATGTCTCTCGTTAGGACGCGTACGGTGTCCAGCGCTGCGTTCAGCGTCTCCACCGCAGAAACGATCTGACCTTGAACACCATTACGTTCATGGATGATGGCAGCAGCAGTCCGGTTAATCGATCCCGCAAGTGTGTCAGCTGCTGCGACGACAGAGGACTGCAGGGTAGCGCCGGATGGTTGCGCCTGCAGCAAGGTGAACTTGGACTGCAAGGCGGAGACTGCGCTTGCGATGCTGGTCCCGTCGCCCGGCGTACCCTGAGTGGCGTTGACTGCTTGCAACAGTTGAGACCGTGCAGTCAAGGCTCCGACCCGGCTGGTGGACGTCCATATGCTCGTCTGCAGGGCTTCGTCGACGGACCGAGAGACGAGGCCCGTGCGGACCCCGTCCACCTCAAACGTGGACAGGTCCAATCGTTTCGCAGTGTATCCTGCGACGCCGGCGTTGGCGATGTTGTCGCTCAGCACCGCGATGCCGAGCTGACTCGCCCGCATACCGCTCGTCGCAGTGGACGTAATTGAATTCAGCGATCCGCTCATCGTGTCGTCTTCCGCTTGCGTGCCGCTTTGGCGCGTCGTGGATTACGGGATCGTTCCCCGGTAGTTTTATGGTCTGCGTGGGGCAAGTTAGCCCTGGACCATGTTTAGTGTGTCCTGAAGCAATTGGTTGGCTGTCGCGACGACCTTGGTGTTGGCAGTATAGGCGCGCTGGGCGACGATCATCTGCGTGAACTGCGACGCAATATCGACGTTTGACCCTTCCTGAGCGCCGACGATCAGCTTGCCGGTGCCGCCAGTTCCGGCGGCGGCAACATTAGGACTGCCGCTGTCGAGTGTTGCTGTAAGAGCTTGGCCATCCTGTTGCTGCAAGGCATCTGGATTGTTGAAATTTACTAAGGGTATGCGCGCGACCGTCGTCGTATGACCATTGTCGTAGTTAATGACGACATTTCCGGTAGGCTGGATTGTTACAGAGCTGTAGTTGCCCTGCGACGCGCCGTTCTGCGTTTGGGACGAGACTTGGTAGTCGCTGCCAGAAAACTGGGTGACGCCGTTCGGCTTGCCGAACTGACCCAGGTTGAGGTTAACTGGTTGATTGCCTAGGCCGAAATCAAGACTCAAGGCCAAACTTGCGGGGTTGCCATTTGCCTGCGCAGCGGGCACGGGCACTACACCAGCAGGCGTAGCCGGTGTTGAGGGGGGACCAGCTGTACCGGGAGATGGCGTGATGGAACTAATCGTCCCAGCAGTTCCTGGCGTCGTTCCGAATGTCACCAGCATCGGACCGGTTGTAACTGTACCGGACGTGACCGTCAGGTTCCATTGGTTGGGTGTAAAAGGGGTCGTAGCGGGAGGTGTAGAAGCTGGAGAGGGCACTTGGTCCCACGTCAACTTGAGGTTCTGCGCGTTACCGCCGGCATCGTGGATCTGCACGGTGGACGTGTAGCTTGTCGTTCCAGCCGGCGGCGTCGAAGGTAGGTTTGCCGCAATGCTGGTATCTGTGGTCGGCACGGGCGCGGAGGGGGCTTTGCTGATTTGGATCGGGCCAATCGCGTTGGGATCGAACTGCGTGCCGCTGGTCCCAACCGCTGGCCAGCCGTCCAGGGTGTATCCGGTGGAGTTCACAAGAAACCCCGCTTTGTTGGGCGCGAAGTCGCCGACCCGCGTGTAGTACTGCTGCGGGCTAAAGGTCGTATCGCTGGTCGGACGCTGAACCGCGAAAAGGCCGTTACCGGACACCGCGAGCGATGTCGGATTGCTCACCTGCGTAACGGCCCCCTGCACGGAGTTCGTGTATTGCGGGCGTGCTACGACGGCACCTGGTGCGTGGGCCTGGGCGTCGGACTCAGTCAAATAGTTTGTAAAGGCGGTATTGGTCGCTTTGAACCCGACTGTCTGGCTGTTTGCGACGTTGTCGCTGATCGAACCGAGCGCGACCGATTGGGCATTCAGCCCACCAACCGCAGCGTTCAACGAACCGAATAGTGACATGTGACCTCCTTCGAATGCTATTTACATAACCATCGAAACGTTCCGCGCCACCTCAAATGCAAAACTTCTCCGGCGCTTATATCTTCGATGCGGATACGGAGACTCTTCGATGGCGATAGTGGAAAAATGTGCCAGATCTGGGAAGAAACTGCCGCATCATAGGCATATCCCGTGATGGGCAGCAGCTAAGGCGTCGAAGTTTCGCATCCTACCTGAAGCAAGCAGGCATCAACCGCGCACTATCCCTAATCTTCGTCAGGACGATCATGCTGAAGCTACCGTCCTCCATTGTATCCTCTACCCGTCAAGTTGCTGCAGTGCTGAAAACGTTCAGCGCGACGCCGTCCGCATCCGGCTTGTTCGCTGCTCTTGTGTCTGCTACGCGAGATAGTGGACCTTCTACTGCGGACGCCTCGCCGGTGTTGGCGGGGTCTGCGCCAACAGCGTCCCAAGAGGCCATTGCCAAGGGACCAGTTGATTGGGGTCCAGTCGTAGGCGCTAAAAGCACAGCGGGCGTCCCAAACGCAGGCCCAGTCGGCGCAAACCAGCCATCTTTTGATGATGTAAAACCATCAGTCGGGGCGACTCTCGCTTTCATAACGGCGAGAGCGCGATTTCCGGTCTTGCCGGGGCAGAAGGCTGATCCCGTCGACGTCCAGTTGTCGGGCCATTTGGATTACAGCGAACGAAAAATCCGCAAGACCAGGGATGGGGATGTCACCCTGCAACCGGCCCTTTCTCTTCCTGTGCCATCACCTCTTCCAGTCCAGGCGTCTGGTGCCACCTGCGATGCTCGAACGCCAGATAAGCTGTCTCCGCCAGGCTCTGGCCTTCCAACTCGGACCGGCATTTCCGGAAGGGAATATTTTGCGGCCAAGGGAACGGTGGTGCTTGTGCGTGCCGCAGCCCTTGTGACGCCGGCGCCAGTCTCGTCAACACTGGGTAATGTCACACTTGGTCCTGTAATGCACTCGGGGTTAGAAACTTCCATAGGCACTGGATTTATTGGTCATCCAGAAATCAAAGTGCGTGTCAGCGCTCCTGGGTCCGTAGCGCTCAACCTACCCAGTCCGGTGATCGCCGCCGTTGAAAGTTTGAAAGTCGCGCCTGCACCAGTCACATCGGTGACCGCTCCTGTCACCCCGGATGCAACACCGGTTACAGTCATCTCGGGCATAGGGGTGCCCGTCGCTGCCATGGTGCCCAGTTCGCGATTTGGTTTTGTTGCTGCGGATACCTCGTTAATGTTGGCGAAGCCTGCATCGCCGGCAGTCCAGGAGCCCAAGGCCAAAGGACTCATTGATCAGGGTCAGCCTGTTATTACTAAGAGCATCGTGGGCGTGCGGGGCGCGACGCAAGTCGGGGCGCCAAAGCTAGCTATGGATGGCGTACGGTCACATTCTGGGAGGACTCTCGGTTTTACAGCTGCGAGAGCGCGGTTTCCTGTCCTGCCAGAGCCGCAGACCGCTTCTGTCGGCGACCAGCCGTTGGGCCGCTTGGATCGGCGGCCTGTTGCGACGCCTATGCCGGTCCCGTCACCACTGGTTATTGTCACACCACTCGGGCTGGTGAGCTCGGAATCCGGAGCATTTGTCGGCGACGACTTTGACGGTGTTCCGGAGGCCAAATCGCGTGTCGGCGCTCCTGGCTCCATGGCTCTCAACGTGTCGGCTCCGTTGGTCGAGCCAAGTTCGGTCATCGCTGCTGATCGAAGTTCACTGGTCGCGCCTGCGCCAGTCACACTAATATCCGGCGCTGTATCCATTGTTGCCATACGGGATATGATCGTTCCAAGTAACGGGACTTCTATAGCTGCCATGCTACCTGGCTCACGATCACGTGTTGCATTGGATACGCAATCCATGATGACTGCTATCAACCCGGCATCGGCGGTTGCACCTAGCCCTGGTGAGACGGATTTGCTGGTCGGCATCCCTCCGAGCGTATCCATCGAGGCCGTGCGTACCAAAGATGCGAAGACCACCTTAGGTTCTCTTGCACCCACGGTTTTCCCGATTGGTTCCATGCGGGCAGCCAACTCCGTTGGCTTCGCTTTGGACCCAGGTCCCATACTGGGCGGACCTGACATCACCATTACAGGATCGCTGACTGGCACAATCCCCAGTTCAAGCACGGATCTCACGAATGTTGCATTCCAAATCCCGGGTACCCGATTGGGCCCAATCGACGATACGCAGAACGGCTCCGTCCGCGCCAAATCCGGACAATCCAACCAAGTTGAGGCGTCCAGTCAGGCCGAGGCAAACTTTCAAGGCGGAGATCAGCAGCACGGGAACGGGCTGTCGCCTTTCGGCACACCTTCTTCGATGGATGTTGCAGCTCCAGGCCGGCCTTTCGCGGCCCATGCCGGTCTTCCTCCAGCGTGGGCAGAACAAATGGTTGAGGCGGTATCAGCCATGGCCCAGAGCCGTTCGTTGAAAGGCCGGATGTCGGTTTCTGTCGCCCCTGCTGAACTTGGACGCATCAACATTACCGTCGAGCGGGAAGCAAACGGCATGACAGTTATCCACGTCCAGGCAGAGCGGCTGGCAACCTTGGACATGCTGCGAACGGATCAGGCGGATTTGGTGCGGGCGCTCGACCAGTCTGGGCATGATCGGAATGGCCACAGCCTCTCCTTTTCCTGGGACGGCGATGGTGGGGCCTCGGGGTGGAACCACCCCACCTGGGGTTCGCAAAGCGGACAATCCAGCGGATATTTTAATCCTGACTCCGGCCAAATCGCTTCTCCGGAAGCACTTCCTTCCCTTGCCTTTCAAGCGGCCGCACGTGGCGGCGTCGATGTAACAGCTTGAGCCGTAGTAGGCGCCTTTCTCGTTTTCTCTCAACAAGCACGGAGCCTTTCATGACCGTTTCCAGCACCTACGCCACCCCGATCGAAGCGGCGAACGCTACCGCGGCGGCGAAAGGCAACAACACCACAACAGCTACGGCTACGAACACGCTTGCGAAGTTGGCTGGCAACTTTACTGATTTCCTGTCGCTGCTGACGACGCAGTTGAAAAATCAGGATCCTACCAGCCCCATGGATACTAATCAGTTCACAAGCCAACTGGTGCAGTTCACTTCAGTATCTGAGCAAATAAGCACGAACGCGACTCTCGGCCAATTGCTAGCTGCCAGCTTGTCGCAGCAGCTCAGCCAGGCGTCAAACCTTGTGGGCACTCAGGTATCCGTCTCTGGGGGCATTCTTCCGTTGCAGAAGGGGGCCGCGGGCGTCGGATTTCAGAGTGCCGGCGCGCAGCCAGTTCAAATTTCCGTCTATGATGCGAGCGGCTTACCGGTCCACAGCGAGACCCTGAACGCCATCGACGGCTCCAACAATTGGTCATGGAACGGGAAGGACTCTCACGGAGAACAATTGTCGGATGGCACCTACAGCGTGGCGGTGAGCGCTGCAGGCACCAATCTAGACGTTCGAGCGATCGGAACAGTTACGGGTGCGGAGCAGTCGAACCAGGCAGTGCAGTTGAAATTCGGCACAACGTCGGTGGGATACGACAAGGTAGTTTCACTAGGTCGCTCCAACTAACCATTACAGCCCAGGATTGGAAATTTCTTCCCATCCATGGCGGAAATTGTCGCTGGCCGGCCTGCAAACACTTCTTGATCGCTTATAAAGCCATTCCAGTAATGGGAGATTGTGGCAGTGCAAGCTGGGAATGAGATACGGGTTGGCTCAAAGCCAGCCCGTTTTAGGGCCCAGGGTTAGAATGAGCCGGCTTTTCGAAAGCCTAAAATCGCTCGGCGCAATGCGCCTGGTCGCGATTTTTGGCGTTGGCATCATCGTTCTAGCGATAATTGGTGCACTTGCTATGCGGGGTAATGTTCAGCCAATGTCGCTTCTGTTCGGCGACTTGGAGTTGCGGGATTCAGGCCAGATTACCGCTTCCCTTGATAAGCTGCACATTCCATACGAGTTGCGGAGTGGGGGTTCCCAAATACTCGTCCCAGCCGATCAGGTCGACCGCATGCGCTTGGCTATGGCGCGTGACGGGATTCCCGCCGGCGGGTCGGTTGGTTATGAGGTTTTCGACCGCAGCGACAGCCTGACCTCGAATCAATTTCAGCAGCAGATGAATCAGTTACGTGCCCTCGAAGGCGAGCTCGGGCGGACTATTCGCACCATCCGAGGCGTCCGCAACGCCCGTGTGCACCTTGTTCTTGCAAAGCGCGAACCCTTCGCGCGTGAACAGCAGGAAGCGCAGGCCTCTATCGTGCTCTCGATGACGGGTTCGCGACGAATGGACGATGGCGAAGTGCAGGCCATCGTCAACCTTGTCTCAAGTGCCGTCTCCGGCCTGAAATCGCAGAACGTCAGCGTCGTGGACGACCGTGGTCAGTTGTTGGCCCAAGCGGGTCGCGGGACAGGTCGCGATGGAGTTTCCCGTGCCAACGATGATGCGCGCCGCTCAGTCGAGCAACGTCTTGGACAGGTAGTTGAAGACATGCTGGGACGAACCTTAGGTACGGGGCATGTCCGTGCTGAGGCTACCGTCGAGATGGATTTCGAGCGTGTCAATGAGACACAAGAGCGGTACGACCCTGATGGCCAAGTCGTTCGCAACCAACAAACCACATCCGATGCGAGCAAGAGCAGCGAGCCGCAGCAGGGCGTCTCCGTGCAGAATAACCTTCCCAACCCGGACGCCCCAGCCGGTGGCGCTAATGGTACTGCATCGAACCGGCAGGAAGAGAACATTACCTACGAGATTGGAAAGACAGTACGCACTTTCGTTCGCGACACCCCGTCCATCAAAAAGCTCAGCATGGCCGTGCTCGTCGACGGCACGACAACGCGGTCGGCGGATGGCCAGCTTACCTGGCAAGAGTTAAGCCAACCCGACCTCGACCGGCTTTCGACGCTCGTTAAATCCGCTGTGGGCTATGACGAGAGGCGCGGCGACCATGTCGACGTTGTCAACATGCGTTTTTCCGCTCCGGAGGACATCGGTATGGCTGATCCCGTTGGTCCGCCCTGGCTTCAGATCGGTAAGGCCGACGTCATATGGCTGATTACGTTCGGTTTGGTCGCTTTGGTTGCACTATTTGCGCTCGGTTTCGTGGTGCGTCCACTCGCCCTCAAGTTGGTAATGGCGTTGCCTTCACCGCTGCAGGTGCTCGCCAGCCCTGCCGCTCTTGCAGCGCCCAATCGCCTGCTTCTCGACGGAAGCTCTCTGTCAGCCAATGCGTCTTTGGCCAGCGAGCAACCGCGCGCGGCTGCTGAAAACGAAACCATGTTGAATGTCGCAAACATCCAAGGCGAAGTGCGCGCCGCCTCGATACGCCTGCTCGGCGAATTAGTTGAAACTCAGCCTGAGGCGTCCGTTTCAGTAATCCGCGGCTGGCTAACGCAGAAGGCGGCCTAACTTGGCCCGTGCTCCCGCCGTGGTGCCCACCATCCGAGGCTTCAAGTCCTATACGGGTGCTGAGAAGGCTGCGATCTTGATCCTCGCAGTCGGCGACGTCATGGGCGGAAAAATATTTTCCCTACTCCACGAGGAGGAGATCCGTGACGTTTCCAAAGCGATGGTCCAACTAGGACCAATCCCCGCCCTCGTCGTCGAAGAGTTGTGCGTCGAGTTTGTAGAAGATGTCGGAAATGCCACGGGCTTGGCAGGCGGCAGCGACATTACGGAACGGCTGCTCTTGAAGACCCTGCCGGCCGACCGGGTCGCGCAAATCATGGACGAGATCCATGGCCCGGCCGGCCGAACCATGTGGGATAAACTCGGCAACGTTGACGAAGGCGTGCTCGCGAGCTACCTGAAAAATGAATACCCTCAAACAGTTGCTGTGGTGATTTCCAAGATACGTCCGGAGCATGCCGCCAAGGTCCTGGCTGCCCTGCCGGAGACCTTCTCGACGGAGGTCGTTATGCGCCTTCTCCGCATGGAGACAGTGCAGAAAGACGTTCTTGACGGTGTAGAACGTACATTGCGATCGGAGTTCATGTCCAATTTGGCCCGGACCGCGAAGCGCGATCCGCACGAGCACATGGCGACGATCTTCAACAGTTTAGATCGTAAGATGGAAGCGCGTTTCCTCGGCGCGCTGGAGAAGCGCGATCAGGAGGCGGCTGACCGCATCCGCGCTTTGATGTTTACGTTCGAAGACCTGGGCCGCATTCCGGCGCAAGGCATTCAAATCCTGCTGCGGAGCGTACAGAAAGACCGCATTGCTATGGCTTTGAAAGGTGCCACGACGGAGATGAAGGACCTCTTCTTTCGAAACCTATCAGAACGAGCGGGTAAGATGCTGCGCGAGGAAATAGAGGCGCTCGGGCCCGTAAAGGTTCGCGACGTCGACGAGTCTCGCGCGGAGTTGGTGCGCGTTGCAAAAGATCTTGCAGCGCAGGGGAAAATAGAGGTGAAGCAGGCAAGCGAGGATGAGGTGGTGTATTAACATGAATAACGGACATTTCTCCCTTACGGTTCGCCACCCGTGTCCCAGAACTGACCATCCGGCGTATCAGGTCGGCACGTCCCTGTTCCTTCAGCGGGACTTTAGCGAACAGGCTCTTCGAAAGCCGCTGGAACCGCAGTTCGATCTGTCTCAGGTGAACGAGGCCAGGTATGAGGGGTTCGAGGCGGGGCGTCTTGCCGGGCTTGCAGCGGCCGCTGCATCCATATCGGGCGCCCAAGCCCGAGCAGTCGAGGCCATCGCGTTGGCCATGGCCGATGCCGACGTTCAAGCGGCCCGCGTGGCCGACAATTCAGCGGCAACTTTGGCCGCGGCACTCGTTGCTGCCATACACGCAGTGATGCCCGACCTCATCCGGCGTTCTGCCTTAGGTGAGGTGGGTGGCATGCTCGCCCACGTACTCCCTGGGTTGGCGCGTCAGCCGCGGGTCGACGTTGAGGTTCCCTCTGGGATCGCGGAGGGTGTCGCCACGCTGGTGGCTGTGCGGAGCCCGAGTGGTGCTGAGAGAATTGTCGTGCGTGGGTCGGAGATCTTAGAACCAGGGGATGTGCGGGTGTCCTGGTCTGCCGGCGAGGCGAGGCGGCAACCGTCTGCGGTGTGGCGGGCCGTCATGGACGTGATTAATGCCACGTTGGAAATACCTGAACCGGAGGATGCAATGAATGATTAACGAGGATCCCACTGCTCTTGTAGAAGCTCCCGTTGACACGGTAAGCAACAGAACCGATTTGGAAGCAATCTATGACATCCCTGTAACCGTTTCAGCGGTGCTCGGAAAAGCGACGATGCAGGTCTCGCAGTTGTTGAAGCTTGGTCGTGGCGCTGTGGTCGAACTCGACCGCAAACTTGGCGAGGCAATCGACATTTATGTCAACAACCGCCTCGTTGCACGGGGCGAGGTTGTGATGGTGGACGACGACCGACTCGGCATCACAATGACTGAGATCGTCAAGTCCGATCGGTTGCCTTGATTTTCCAAATGACCTTTCTTCCATGACCGCCGACCAAATTGCTCCCGTCTTGTCAGAACCAACGGGAAGCGCCTCTAGATTTGGTGCGATGATCGTCGCAGACTCCGCTATGGCCGCCGTAGTGACACGCGTGGAGAACGTCGCCACGAGCAACGCCATAATTCTGGTCACCGGCGAGAGTGGCGTCGGCAAGGATCTGATGGTGGCCCATCTCCATCGGAGTTCAACACGCGGAAATGGGCCACTTGTGTCGCTCGACTGCGAGGCCGGCTCCGATGCCTTTCTGTCGGTCAATAGGTTCGGGGGTGGGTGCTTTGAGGCGGCAGACGGGGGCACTTTGCTGTTAGACGAGGTCGGTGGGATGGATCTGCGTATGCAGGTTAAGCTGCTAAGGATTCTACAGGAACGAGAGGCTGGCTACGGCTTTGGTGGAGTTCCGTTTGACGTGCGCATTGTGGCGACCACGAACAAAAACCTTCCGCGTGAGGTTCGCCTGGGCCGGTTTCGGGCCGACCTTTACTTCCGGCTTAACGTTGTCTCAATCAAGATTCCTCCGTTACGGGACCGTCCTCTCGACATCTCGGCTCTCGCCAGAGTCTTCGCTCAGAGATTTGCGTTAGCGAACGGGCGAACAGCCGCGGTCGTCTCCCCCGAAGCGCTGGCGGTGTTGAGACGTCATACCTGGCCAGGGAACGTCAGGGAGTTGGCAAACGTGATTCAGCGCGCGGTGTTGGGCGAGGCGGGACTGTTCGTGACCGAAGAGTCGATCGACATCGACCCATTCGACGGAATGCCAGATGGGAGCATAGATAGCATTCCGCCAGCGGCGTTCGCATCAGGGTCCGGTGTCGTAGTGCGAACGGAGGGCAGGACCATCGATGCCGTTGAGAGGGATATGATCTTGGACACTCTATGCCGTTGCAAGGCGAACCGTTCGCAGGCGGCCGTAATCCTTGGCATCTCGACGCGGACACTGCGGAATAAGCTGCACGGGTATGAGCGGGACGGCATTAGAATACCACGGCCGGTCGTCGTGGCGGTGGCCTGACCCATGGCCATCGAAGCGGGGTTGTTAGGCCGGTTCGGTTTGAACATGAGCCCTTTCAAAATCGGCAGCGATGTGGGGTTGGCTCTCGGGGTGATGTCCCTGCTTGCCATTCTTGTCCTTCCGCTGCCACCGTTCCTCTTGGATTGCGGCTTGGCCATGTCGATTACGTCGAGCGTACTCATCTTGATGGTGGGCCTTTTTATTGCACGTCCGTTGGATTTTACCAGCTTTCCTACGCTCCTCCTGATCAGCACGCTGTTGCGTTTGTCCCTCAATGTGGCGACCACTCGGCTTGTTCTATCGCATGGATATGAGGGTCCGACAGCGGCGGGCCACGTTGTCGCCGCATTTGGCGGTTTTCTGATGGGTGGTGACGTCCTCATTGGGCTTATCGTGTTCTCGATTCTGCTGGTCGTAAACTTCATGGTGATTACCAAAGGGTCGGGCCGAATCGCAGAAGTGGCAGCACGCTTCAGCCTTGATGCCATGCCGGGAAAGCAGATGGCGATCGACTCCGAGATGTCCTCAGGATCTATCAATGATATTGAGGCCAAGTTACGCCGGCGCGAGCTGGAAGAGGAGAGTTCCTTTTACGGCGCAATGGATGGTGCGGCCAAGTTCGTTCGAGGCGATGCCATCGCAGGCTTGATTATTACTGTTATTAATATCGTCGGTGGCCTCGCCATCGGCGTGCTTCGTCACGGGATGCCAGTGGGTGAAGCATTCTCAACATTTACCACACTCACAGTCGGCGATGGGCTGGTAACCCAAATCCCCGCTCTCTTGGTGTCCACCGCTGCCGGTATCGTGGTCACCAAGGGTGGAATTGAGGGAACGGCTGACAAAGCCATGGTTCGCCAACTTGGTGCATCGCCGAAAGCATTGGCGATGGCTGGTGGGACCGCGCTGCTTCTTGCGTCCCTACCCGGACTCCCAGCTCTGCCCTTCCTTACGTTGGCAGGGCTGGCCGGTGCCGGCGCCTGGTCTCGCCGTCAGAGTCAAGCTCTGGCGGCAACCGCTGTGGCAAATGGAATCAAGACTGCAGATGCTGTCGAGCCGCCGATCACGCAATCTCTGCAGATCGACACTTTGCGGCTGGAGTTGGGCTTTGGACTACTTGGTCTTGCCAGCGGTGATGGTGCCCGACTGACCGAGCAGATTAAAGTGTTGCGAAAGACGTTCGCGACCGAGATGGGATTTATTCTTCCACCGGTCCGTGTGCAAGACAACATGGAGTTGACCGCGAACGGCTATTGCTTTCGCATTAAAGAGATTGAGGCGGGAAAAGGTGAACTGCGTTCCGGAATGCTGCTTGCAATCAATCCGGCCGGAGATTATCCGAACGTGGAAGGTGAGCGCGCTAAGGAACCTGCCTTTGGTCTTCCCGCAGTGTGGATCAGCGAAGCAAAGCGTCAGGAGGCGATCCTAAAAGGCTGCACGGTCGTCGACCTCGCGAGCGTCCTCGTTACACATCTGACGGAATTGGTTCGTACGCATCTCGACGAGCTGCTGTCGTACTCAGAGACGCAGAAACTCCTTGAAGGGTTGCCGAAAGAGCACCAAAGACTCGTTGCGGACCTTGTTCCATCTCAGATCACGACAGGCGGCGTGC
>JANXVC010000050.1 GCA_025351925.1 Rhodospirillales bacterium
GCGGGCGCAACGCGGCATCGTGTATATCGACGAGGTCGATAAGATCAGTCGGAAGTCGGACAATCCCAGCATCACTCGCGACGTGAGCGGGGAGGGCGTACAGCAGGCTCTGCTGAAGATCATGGAGGGTACGGTCGCCTCTGTGCCGCCGCAGGGTGGGCGCAAGCATCCCCAGCAGGAATTCCTGCAGGTGGACACGACCAATATTCTGTTTATCTGCGGCGGGGCGTTCTCTGGTCTAGAAAAAATTATTGGTGCGCGCGGCAAAGGCTCTGGCATTGGCTATGGCGCCGAGGTTCGTGCCCCCGATGAGCGACGCACCGGCGCAATCCTGCGAGAGGTTGAACCTGAAGACCTCTTGAAATTCGGTTTGATCCCTGAGTTTATCGGTCGTCTGCCAGTGGTCGCGACGCTTGAGGATCTCGACGAGGCCGCGTTGGTCGAGATTTTGACCAAACCGAAAAATGCTCTGTCAAAGCAGTATGCCCGGCTGTTTGAGATGGAGGGCGTTAAGCTTTCCTTCACCGAGGATGCGTTACGTTCAGTCGCGACCCGCGCCATTGCCCGAAAGACCGGCGCTCGCGGATTGCGTTCGATCATGGAGGCCATCCTGCTGAGCACAATGTTTGATCTGCCGGGTCTCGATGGGGTCGAGGAGGTGACGGTCAACCGTGAGGTGGCCGAGAGTCGGTCCAACCCGCTGTTTACCTATGGCAAAGAGCGGGCGGAGGGCGGTGCCTGACGCATCGCCTCGCCAAAACTGCTACTGGGTTCGTGCGTATCAAGCCGAGTAACTAGTACGTAGCCTAATACCTAATACGAAATGATTCTATCGAGGCTGTGTTGCGTGCCAGATTGGGCGCAAGGCTGTCCGGCTGTCCACTAGGAGGTCCTATGTCTGAATCTGATCGACCCGAAAGGTCGCGACCTGCGTCTAAGTCTCGCCAGTCTGCTGAAAAATCGGCCGCCGAACGCGCCGTTGTCGAGCAGACATCTGCCGAGGCGATGGCGGTATTGCCATTACGGGATATCGTTGTTTTCCCCCACATGATCGTACCCCTATTCGTTGGTCGTGAGAAGTCGGTCCGTGCGCTTGAGGCGGTTATGAAGGACGACAAGCAAATCCTGCTCGTCGCGCAGAAGAACGCGTCACAGGACGACCCTGAGCCGACGGATATCTACCGGGTCGGCACCGTGTCAACAATCCTTCAGCTGCTGAAATTGCCGGATGGGACGGTGAAGGTTTTGGTGGAGGGTGGACGGCGCGCCCGCATCACTGGGTTCAAGGAGACTGAAGCATATTTCGAGGCGTTTACCGAGGCGATGCCTGATGAAGAGGGCGAGGCTAAGGAACTAGAGGCGCTGGGCCGCACCGTGGTTGGGCAGTTCGAACAATATATCAAGCTCAACAAAAAAATCGCGCCAGAGGTCCTGGTCTCGTTGAACCAGATCGAAGATCCAAGCAAGCTCGCCGATACGATCTCGTCGCATCTAAACCTAAAAATTGCCGAAAAGCAGGAACTACTCGAGTCCTCGCGGATTGGTGAGCGGCTTGAGCGAGTGTTCGCCCATATGGAGAGCGAAATTGGCGTGCTGCAGGTGGAGAAGCGCATCCGCAACCGCGTGAAGCGGCAGATGGAGAAGACGCAACGCGAGTACTACCTGAACGAGCAGCTCAAAGCGATTCAGAAGGAACTTGGCGAAGGCGAGGACGGCAAGGATGAGACCGCCGAACTCGAGGATCGCATCAAGAAGACCAAGTTCACCAAGGAAGCACGTGAGAAGGCGATGGGTGAGCTGAAGAAGCTGCGCACCATGAGCCCGATGAGCGCTGAGGCGACGGTAGTGCGCAACTACCTCGACTGGATGCTGTCTATCCCGTGGAAGAAGCGCAGCAAGGTCAGCAACGACGTGTTGGAGGCCGAGCGAATTCTCGATGCCGACCATTACGGTCTGGACAAGGTGAAGGAACGCATCCTCGAATATCTTGCGGTGCAGTCGCGTAGCCCGAAGATCCGTGGTCCGATCCTCTGCTTGGTAGGGCCGCCGGGAGTGGGCAAGACGAGTCTCGGCAAGAGCATTGCCCGTGCGACCGCGCGCAACTTCGTCCGCATGTCGCTCGGCGGCGTCCGCGACGAGGCCGAGGTGCGTGGCCATCGACGGACTTACATCGGCTCTATGCCCGGCAAGGTCGTGCAGGGTATGAAGAAGGCCAAGACAAGCAACCCATTGTTCTTGCTCGACGAGATCGACAAGCTCGGCGCTGATTGGCGCGGTGATCCATCCTCGGCGTTGCTGGAGGTGCTGGACCCTGAGCAGAATGCGACCTTCGCCGACCATTATCTCGAGGTTGACTACGACCTCTCGGATGTGATGTTCGTCACCACGGCCAACAGCCTGAAAATGCCGCAGCCGTTGCTTGACCGCATGGAGATCATCCGGATTGCCGGCTATACGGAGGACGAGAAGGTCGAGATTGCCAAGCGGCATCTCGTCGCGAAACAGGCTGAGGCGAATGGGCTGAAGCCTGAGGAGTGGTCGCTGAACGAGGACGCGATTCGCGATCTGGTCCGCTATTACACGCGTGAAGCCGGAGTGCGCAGCCTCGAGCGTGAGATTGCCAACGTGGCCCGCAAGGTCGTTAAGGAGATCGTCACCAAGAAGGTCAAGCGCATCGCCATCACCCGCAAGAACCTCGACAAGTATGCGGGTGTCCGCCGGTTCCGCTATGGCGAGACCGAGGACGAGGACATGGTCGGGGTGGTGACCGGCCTCGCCTGGACCGAAGTCGGCGGCGAGATCCTGACGATCGAGAGCGTGATGCTGCCTGGCAAGGGTGCCGTGAAGCATACCGGCAAGCTGGGCGACGTCATGCAGGAGAGCGTTTCGGCCGCGCTGAGCTATGTGCGTAGCCGCAGCATCAGCTTCGGCATCAAGCCGACGATTTTCGAGAAGCGCGATATCCACGTCCACGTGCCCGAAGGCGCCACGCCGAAGGACGGCCCGTCTGCTGGCATTGCGATGGCGACCAGCATAGTCAGCATCATGACGGGCATTCCAGTCCGGCGGGATGTTGCCATGACGGGGGAGATCACGCTGCGTGGCCGGGTGCTGCCGATCGGCGGCCTGAAAGAGAAGCTGCTGGCGGCGTTGCGGGCTGGGATCACCACCGTGTTTATTCCACGCGACAATGAGAAGGATTTGGTGGACATCCCGGAGAGCGTGAAAAAGCATCTCAAGGTCATTCCCGTTGCCCACGTGGACGAGGTCATCAGCCAGGCGCTCTCTCGGAAGCCCGAGGCGATCGAGTGGGAGGAGCCGGCCGAGGCTGTAGTGCCGCCGGTCAGCCAGCCCGTTGCGTCGCTGCCCCACTAATGGATCGCTCACCCAGGCTCGATTGCTTGGGTGAGCATCTCTTGGGTTCAATTTGGAATTCGGCTATGTCGCCGGGTACGGGCGGTTAGCTCAGCGGTAGAGCGTCTCGTTTACACCGAGAGGGTCGGCGGTTCGAAACCGTCACCGCCCAGGTTGCCGGGCTGGCGGCAGCGGTTTCCTCACACAAAACACCGGCCGAATTCTGATGGGCGACGTCATGGCTTGACGTCGTGATCTACGCGCCGTAGATCGTGCGCCCTGTCGCTGCGGGAGTAGCTCAGTTGGTTAGAGCGCCGGCCTGTCACGCCGGAGGTCGCGGGTTCGAGCCCCGTCTCTCGCGCCAGCAGCCGCAGGGTAATCTCAGCAGACTGCTCTGTTTGCAGTGTGTTAGGGCGCTGGCGGCCAGACGGTGTTATCGGTAGTATGTGATCGCGGTGCAGCATCGCGCCGACGCTAGCTTCCGAGGTCCTGCATGCCGCTGCTCTCCGAATACTTCCCGATTCTGGTGTTTATCGCAATTGGCGGATTTATCGCTTTGGCCATGGTGGGCGGCTCGCTGCTCGCCGCACAGCAGAAGCCCTACGCCGAGAAGCTGTCGCCCTATGAGTGCGGCTTCGAACCCTTCGACGACGCTCGCCGCAAGTTCGACGTGCGCTTTTACCTCGTCGCGATCCTGTTCATCATCTTCGACCTTGAGGTCGCGTTCCTGTTTCCTTGGGCGGTAAGTCTTTCGGATATCGGGATTTTCGGCTTTCTGTCGATGCTCGGATTCCTTGCAGTCCTGACCGTCGGCTTTATCTATGAGTGGTGCAAAGGCGCGTTGGAATGGGAGTAGTCCCGCTATGAGTGCAACAACAATTGGGGCGATCGGATCCGGCCTGGACGGCCTCGCCTGGAACCGGGAGGCATTGGCGCCGGGTCCGGAACAGGACGCGGTCATCAAAGGCATTACCGGTGAGGTCGCCGATAAAGGTTTCGTCGTTGCCAATCTGGATAAGGTGGTGAACTGGGCCCGCACAGGCAGCCTATGGCCGATGACGTTCGGTCTGGCGTGCTGCGCGGTGGAGATGATCCATGCCTATATGCCGCGCTATGACCTTGATCGCTTTGGGGTAATTCCCCGGGCCAGCCCGCGGCAATCAGACGTCATGATCGTAGCTGGCACATTGACCAACAAGATGGCTCCGGCACTTCGCAAAGTATATGACCAGATGCCAGAGCCGCGCTGGGTGATCAGCATGGGAAGCTGCGCCAATGGCGGCGGCTACTACCACTACAGCTACTCGGTGGTACGCGGCTGCGACCGGATCGTGCCGGTTGACATCTACGTGCCGGGTTGCCCGCCGACCGCAGAAGCGCTGGTTTACGGGATTATGCAGTTGCAGAAGAAGATCCGCCGGACTGGGACGATCCTGCGTGGCTGACCAGATTGCCTCTCCGGAGGCGCCCTCCCGAGTGCCGACCGCCATCGAGATATTGGCCAACGAGGCTCGCAGTCTGCCCGGTGTCATACGCGGCGGGATCGAGTCCGGGGAACTCGTCCTCTATGTAAAGCCTGCCGATTTGATCGCCGTTTTGACGCAACTGCGTGATGGTCCCCGGTTTGCCTGTGAGCAGTTGATGGAACTATGCGGCGTTGACTGGCCCGAACGGCCTGAACGCTTTGACGTTGTTTATATGCTGCTCTCGATTTCGTTGAACCACCGTGTGCGTGTGGTGGTGTCCGTCAATGCGGAGTCGCCGGTGCCGTCCATCCACAGGCTCTGGCCCGTAGCGACGTGGTTCGAGCGTGAGGCCTGGGACTTGTTCGGCATCAGCTTTACCGACCAGCCTGATCTCCGCCGTATTCTTACCGATTACGGGTTTAGCGGTCATCCGCTGCGCAAGGACTTTCCCCTGACCGGCTATGTCGAGGTTCGCTACGACGAGGATCGCAAGCGGGTTGTCAACGAGCCGGTGACCCTGACCCAAGACTTCCGCAACTTCGATTTCGTGTCGCCCTGGGAAGGCATGGTCACCCTGCCCGGCGATGAGAAGGCGCACACCGACCGCCAAAAAGCTGCGTCGTCTGACGTGGCCGCTAATGCCGTGTCGAACGATGCAGCCGCAAACAAGGATAGCAAGTGATGCCGGACGGTATCCGCACTCATAGCTTCGACGGCACCCATCCAACCACTCCGGACGAAGACAAGGTCAACACGACCAAGGTCATCGAAGTGGATAACCACACGATCAACTTCGGCCCACAGCACCCGGCTGCGCACGGAGTGCTGCGGCTGATTTTGGAGATGGACGGCGAGGTGGTTGAGCGTGCTGACCCGCATATCGGCTTGCTGCACCGCGGCACCGAAAAGCTGATTGAGTACAAGACGTATCTGCAGGTGCTGCCCTATTTTGACCGCCTGGATTACGTGAGTCCGATGTGCATGGAGCACACCTGGGTGCTTGCACAGGAGAAGCTGCTCGGGATCGAGGCGCCAGAACGCGGCCGCTGGATTCGCACGATGTTTGCCGAAATTACCCGCGTGCTGAACCATCTGCTGAACATCACGACCTACGCGCTTGACGTCGGTGCCATCACGCCGAGCCTGTGGGGCTTCGAGGAACGCGAGAAGCTGCTGCAGTTCTATGAAGGGGTGTCTGGCGCCCGCTATCACGGCAACTACTTTCGTACCGGCGGCGTCGCTCGTGACCTGCCGATCGGCATGGCCGAGCAGATTGCCGCTTGGGCTGATACATTTCCAAAGTTCATCGACGAACTCGAACAGCTGCTGACTAGCAACCGTATCTGGAAGCAGCGTACGGTCGATATCGGCATCATGACGCCGGAGGATGCGCTGGCCTGGGGCTTTAGCGGTCCGTGTATCCGGGCGA
>JANXVC010000092.1 GCA_025351925.1 Rhodospirillales bacterium
TGCCACGGCGCGCCGGCGCAGGTCGGCGGCGTCCTGGCCAGCGTCGTCGAGCGCCCAGGCGGCGTGCAGGGTCGCCTCGGCCGCCGCCGGGAGATCGCCAGTTTGTTCGCAGACCAGCGCCCAGCGCAGGAAGGGCATGGCGGGACCCGGCGTGCGCAGCGCGCGGTAGGGGTCGGACCGCACAACCTCGTCCGCACCGGCGGGCAGTGCCGCCAAGTCCGGGCCGGACGCACCGCAGCGGCGGCAGGTCGCGATCCAGCGCGGCAGGGTGGAGCGGGTGGGCTCGCCGGGCCGATGGTCGAGGTCGGGCGCGAGCTCCGCAGTGGGCGCGCGGAACGGCGGACGGACGGGCACGCCGCAGACGCTGCAGGCCGGCTGGCTCACCGCGCCTGCAGCCCGGCGCGCAGCCGGTGCATGGCGCGCTCGATCCGTTCCGGCGCTTGGGCGAAACACAGGCGCAGATAGCCCTCGCCCGCCTCGCCGAACGCACTGCCCGGCGCCAGCGCCACGCCGTGCTCGCGCACCAGCGACAAGGCCAGCGCTAGGCTGTCCTGCAGCCCGTCCACGCCGATGAAGGCATAGAACGCGCCGTCCGGAGCCGCGAGCCGCACGCCGTTCAGGCCCGCCAGCCCTTCCACCGCCAGTTGCCGTCCGACGGCGCAGTGGGCGCGGAACCGCCGGACGAACGCCTCATCGTCCAAGGCTGCTAGCGCGCCGGCCTGGATGAAGGGGGCGACGCCGCTAT
This sequence comes from Rhodospirillales bacterium, assembly GCA_025351925.1. GTDB lineage: Bacteria > Pseudomonadota > Alphaproteobacteria > Acetobacterales > Acetobacteraceae > CAHJXG01. The sequence continues at coordinate 746 of JANXVC010000092.1, forward strand.
GGGTGACCTCGACGATCTCGGCGACCTGGTCCCTAGCGCCGGATGGCAGCACCATCCAGCCGAGCCGCCAGCCGGTCATCGCATAGGTCTTGCTGAAGCTGTTGCAGACGATCACGCGGTCGGACGGATCGGCCAGGTCCAGCAGCGAGGGCGCAGCCTCGGACCCGTCATAGACCAGCCGGGTATAGACCTCGTCCGCAATGAGCCAGACGCCTTGGGTGCGGCACAGCCCCAATACGGCCGTGAGCTCGGCGAGACTTGCGGTCCAGCCGGTGGGGTTGTTGGGGGAGTTCAGCACCAGGGCGCCGGCGCCGGGCAGCTTGGCCGCCAAGCGGTCCATGTCTAGACGGAACCGTCCATCGGGCAGCGCGTCCAGCGGCATCGCGTCCACGCTGGCGCCACGCAGCAGCGTCGCGTTGGCGGGGTTGGGCCAGGCGGGCGTATGCAGCACGACTCGGTCGCCCGCGCGCACCACCGCCGCGAGCGCCACGTTGACCGCCGTCATGCCCGACGCGGTCACCTGAATACGGTCCTCGGTGACCGGCAGCGCGTGCAGGCGCGTCAGCATGTCGGCCAGGGCGTGCCGCAGCGCCAGGACGCCTCGCACATCGGAGTACAAAGCGTCGCCGCGGGCGAGTGCTGCCATTGCTGCTGCGGTGGCGCCCGCCGGACCGGGCTGGTCGCTCTCGCCAAAGCACAGGAACTCGGTATCCGGCCGGGCATAGGCGGCCCGCGCGACGGCGACGATGCGCGAGGGCATGAGGGTGGCGATTCCGTCCATGCGCGTTCCTAAGCGATCGGCGAGGCCGGGGCTAGGCGCACTCAGCCGATCGCGGTCCCATTAATCAGGCTGCGGAGTTTGAGGGCCATCGCGTCCGGCGGCGTCTCATGCGTGAAGTTGGCGGCAAAGCGGCCGCGCGGGTCCATGACGTAGATGATGCTGCTGTGGTCCATGTCGTACTCGCCGCCGTCCTTGGGGTGCTTGGCGTAATAGACCCGGTATTCCTTCGCCACGGCCGCGATCTGCTCCGGCGTGCCGCTCAGTCCGGTGATGGGGGCGTTGAAGGCGGTAACGTAGTCCTGCATGACGGCCGGGGTGTCGCGCTCCGGATCGATGGTGATGAACAGCACGGCGACCTTGGCCTTGGCGTCCGCGCCGAGGGCATCAAGCGCGTTCGCCATGTCCTGCAGCGCCGTCGGGCAGGCGTCGGGGCAGCGCGTGTAGCCGAAATAGATCAGCATCCAGCGTCCGCGGAAGTCGGCGTCGGTGACCTCCCGGCCATCGGCGGCGCGCAGGCGAAACGGGCCGCCGATCGGCACCGTCACGTCCCCGCGGTGCAGCGTCATCCAGCCCGCTGCTCCCACGAGCCCGGCCGCGAGCAGCCCCGCTGGGGCGAGCAGCAGCAGCTTGCGGCGCTCGATCAATGCGCGTGCTCCATATTCGGGCCCTGGGCACCGATCGGCGCCACCTTTACCTCCAAGTCCATCGGCGGTGCGTGCTGAAAGCGGAGCTGAATTGCGATGACCTGCCCCGCCACCAATGGTTTTTGCAGATCCATGAGCATAATGTGATAGCCACCGGGCGCGAGCGCCACTGGCTTTCCAGCAGGCAACGCGACACCGTTCTTCTGCTCCCGCATACGCATCACCTGCCCATCCATCGTCATCTCGTGCACCTCGGCCCGGCCTACGGGGCTGCTGGCGCCCACCAGCCGGTCATCGACGGGGCTGGTCAGCGTCACATAGGCGCCGCCGACCGTTTGCCGCGGTGCGGTGGCGCGTGCCCAGGGCTGCTCCGCACGAACGCCGGAGGCTGGTTCGACGGTGGCGGCGGTCTGCGGCTGAGCATGGAGGCAGAAAGGCACAAATAGCCCGACCGCGAGGACAAGGCGCCGCATTGAACATCTCCTGGATTGTAACGACCGGCTTGCCACAGGGTTGAAGTAGCACGGACAGTGTCCGTTACATGCCTCTCAACGTCGCGGTACAAATCTATATGGGCTGTCGCTCGCCAACAACGGATCAAGCGCCAACCGGTGCTCCAGTGGCGGAAAGGCCCGGCTCCGGCAGCCCTGGCGTTCGCATAGCCGGCACGACAGGCCGATGCCGACCGTGGCGCGCTCCAGCTCGATGCCATCCGCATAAACCAGAGCGTCCGCGTGCGCCACCTCGCAGCCCATGGCGATGACGTGGGTGGGTGGCGGCTCGCCCCAGGCCGAGGCGCGGCCGACCACGCAGCGGGCGAAACACAGGAAGGTCGCGCCGTCGGGCAGCTGGGCGACCTGCACCTGCACCTGGCTTGGGGACGCGAAGGCGGCGTGCACCACCCAGCGAGGGCAGGACCCGCCGTAGCGGGCGAACGGGAAGCCAGCGGCGGAGAAGCGCTTGCTGACGTTGCCGGCCGGATCGACGCGGAGGAAGAAGAACGGCACGCCGCGGCTGCCGGAGCGCTGCAGCGACGAGAGACGGTGGCAGGCCTGCTCGAAGCTGACGCCGAAGCGGGCCGCCAGCGCGTCCACGTCATGCCGCAGCGCCATCGCCGCCGCCCGCACGGGTTCGTAGGGCATCAGCAGCGCCCCGGCCGTGTAGTTCAGCAGCGCCAGGCGGAGCACCGACCCGGCTTCCGGCGTGCTCGGCGCGATGGCCGCAACCTGCGCCTCGACGGCGTCGCGCGCCTCCAGAAGGGCCAGTTGGAATGCCAGGTGAAAACCCCGGCTCTCGCGCGGAAGCTGTTCCGACAGGACCAGGCTGCGGGTGGCTGGATCATAGCGGCGCAGTGCACCATCGGTTGGCGCGACCTGGATGTGCAGGCCATGCTCGCGGCGCAGGCGTTCGGCGATGGCGTGGTTCAGCTCGGCGGGTTCGGGCGGCAGAGTCGCGCCCACTGCCTCCGCGGCTGCCTCTAGGTCGGGGAAGTGGTTGGCGTATTCGTGGAAGGCGTCCCGCGCCTCCTCATGCGGCAGCAGCAGGCGGCGGCCCGATGGCAGGGCGATGCCGCTGCTGTCCTCCCGCGCCACCCGCCAGGCCCGGTACAGCGCCAGCACGGCGCGACCGGCGGCCGGGCTGCTGCTGGCGAGCGCTGCGATCTCGGCGTCCGGCACCGGCTGGTCCAGCAACACGTCGGCAAACACCTCGCGCAACCCGGCCTCGAGCTGCCGCTCCGACGCGCCGGACAGGGTGGCGAGGTCCACCTGCAGGATCTCGGCGAGCTTGATCAGCAGGCTCGCCGTCACCGCGCGCTGCTCATGCTCAATCAGATTGAGATAGCTGGCGGAGATACCGAGCCGCACCGCGAGGGCCTGCTGCGTCATAGCCTGTTCCTGGCGCAGGCGTCGGACGGTGCGGCCGATTAGGGGTGCAGCCATTTACAGCCTTTACTAATTTACGGGATTTTCTGACAATTCAGCGACAGTGTTGCCTCTCTAACTCGATTTGGGGCCTAGCTTTCGCAGGCGCAATGTAAATATCTGACGGGTGACCAACAGGAGACTTCTGATGCAGCCTACCCCGAATCTTGCGCCCGATGGCATGTCCAGCGGCCCGGCCCCGGTTCCCGGCCAGGACCCGGACCGCTTCGCCGGCATCAAGCGGGACTACTCCCCGGCCGACGTCGCCAAGTTGTCCGGCAGCTTCCGTATCCAGCATACCCTGGCCGAGATGGGCGCCAACCGGCTGTGGCACCTGCTGAAGACCGAGCCGTACGTGAACACGCTCGGCGCGCTGACCGGCAACCAGGCCATGCAGCAGGTCCGCGCCGGGCTGAAGGCGATCTATCTGTCGGGCTGGCAGGTGGCGGCGGACGCCAACACGTCGAACGAGATGTATCCGGACCAGTCGCTGTATGCGGTGAACTCGGTGCCGCAGGTCGTGAAGAAGATCAACGCCTCGCTGCGCCTCTGCGACCAGATCGCGCAGCTTGAGGGCGACACCTCCATGCATTGGATGGCGCCGATCGTCGCCGACGCCGAGGCCGGGTTCGGCGGCGCGCTGAACGCGTTCGAGCTGATGCGCGCCATGATCGAGGCCGGCGCGGCGGGTGTCCATTTCGAGG
>JANXVC010000027.1 GCA_025351925.1 Rhodospirillales bacterium
GCCCAGGCTCGATCCCAGCAGGATCGCCAACGCCATGTCGGTCATCCAATAGACGATGATCGGCCGGGCGGCGTTCGGCAGGATGTGGCGGAGCAGGATGCGCGCCTGGCCGTAGCCCAGCACCTTGCAGGCCGACACGTAGTCCTGGCCGCGCAGCACCAGCACCTCGCCGCGCATCAGCCGGGCGTAGAACACCCAGCCGACGACGGTGATGGCGACATACATGTTGCCGAGCCCCGGCCCCAGCACGGCGACGATGGCGATCACCAAGACCAGGAACGGGAACGTCACCACGAGATCGACCAGCCGCCCGAACACCGCATCGGCGATCCCGCCGTAATAGCCGACCAGCAGGCCCACCGCCGTGCCGATCACCAGCGGCCCGATGGTGGCGAGGGCGGCGATCTGCAGGTCGATCGTCGCCGCCGCGATGGTGCGCGACAGGATGTCCCGGCCGAACTGGTCGGTGCCGAACGGGTGCGCGGCACCGGGCGGCTGCAGCAACGCGGCGAAGTCGAAGGCGAGCGGGTCGTAGGGCGCAACGAGCCCCGGCGCCACCGCGCACAGCAGCAGCCCCAGCAGGATCGCGACGCCTGCAAGCAGAGGAACCGGCACCCGGCCTATCATCGAGCGACGCGGGGATCGAGCCACATCTGGACCAGGTCGGTCGCGAGGAACGCGAGCGACACGATCACCGCCAGCACCAGGGTCAGTGCCTGGATCACCGGGTAGTCGCGGGCGAAGATGCTCTCGACCATCAGCCGGCCGACGCCGGGGACCGCGAACACGCTCTCGGTGATCACCGCGCCGCCGAGCAGCGCTCCAACCTGCAGCCCGACCAGCGTGACGGTGGACAGCAGCGCGTTGCGCAGCACGTGGCGAAACAGCACGACCCGGCGCGACAGCCCCTTCGAGCGGGCGAAATCGACGAACTCGGCCTGCAGCACTTCGAGGATCGCCGCCCGCAGGTTGCGCATGATCACCGCGGAGAAGCTGAGCGCCAGCGTGAGCGCGGGAAGCAGCAGATGGTAGAGGTGCGCGGCCAAGCCGTCGCCGTAGCCGCCCACTGGGAACCAGCGCAGCCCGGCGGCGAACACCGTCAGCAGCAGCAGCCCGACATAGAAGATCGGCGACGACAATCCGACCTGGAACACCGCCCGGATCAGGTAGTCCGGCCAGCGCCCGGCCTGCGTTGCCGCCACGAAGGCCAGCGGCACCGCGATCCCTACCGCGAGCAAGGTCGCCAGCGCCGTAAGCATCAGCGTCGCCGGCAGCCGCTCGGCGATGATGGCCGTCACCGGGACACGCAGCGCGATCGAGGTGCCAAAATCGCCGTGCAGCACGCTGCCGACGAACAGCAGGAACTGCGCCCAGAGCGGCCGGTCCAGCCCCATCTGCTGGTGCAGCCGGGTCACCGCCTCGTCGGTCGCGCGGTCGCCCAGCATGGCGCTGACGGGATCGCCGGGCAGCAAGCGGGCAAGCACGAAGACCACGAGGCCGATCGCCAAGAACGTCGGCACGATCTGCAGCAGCCGTGCGGCGATCAGCACAGCGCGGTTCAAGCGTAGGGCTCCCCGAGCTTATTTCTCGACGAAAGCGCCCTCGAACAGGTTGTTGCCGAGCGGGATTTGCACGAAGCCATGGGCGTTCTTGCGGAAGGCGACGGGATACGGCGTCTCATACAGGAACACCACCGGCGCCGCTGCGGCATAGCGCTCCTGGATTTCCTTGTACTGCGCCGCGCGGGCGGCGGCGTCGATTTCCTGCTGCGAGGCGGTGAATAGCTCATCGACCCGCTTGTCCTGCCACTGCGAATGCAGCGAGTGGATGTTCGGGTAGTATGCGGCGTAGGAGGTAATCTGGCTGGGGTCGGAGATGTCGTTGGTCCACAGCGACGTGCGCATCGCGAAGTCCTCAGCGCGGTAACGGGCGGTCCGGGTGGCGTTGTCCACCAGGTCGATGCGCAGCTTGACGCCGATCTGGCCCCACATCTGCTGCACGATGGCGAGGTTATTGGCCTCGTCGGCATTGCCGGACAGCGCCAGGACCGACGTCTCGAACCCATTGGCGAAACCCGCCTCGGCCAGCAGCGCACGGGCTTTTGCCGGGTCGTACTTATACAGGTCCTGGCCTACGAACAGCGGTGTCGTAGCGGACATGAACGAGCGCATCGGCTTGCCCAGGCCGAGCGTCGTGATGCCGATCACCGCGTCCTTGTTCACGGCATAGTTGAGCGCCTGGCGCACCTTCACGTTCGCCATCGGATTAGGCTTGCCGTCCTTGTAGGAGGTGCCAGCGAACATCGTGAGGTACGTCACGCGGGTGGAGGGCCACAGCTCCATGCGCAGCGACGGGTCGGCCTGCAGCTCCTTGACCCGGGTGTACGGCACGAACTCCGTGCCGTCGATCTCGCCGGCCTTCAGCTTCAGCAGGCGCGTCGCGTCGTCGGGGATGATCTGGAACTCCAGCTCGTCGAGGTAGGGCAGCGCCTCGCCGTCCTCAGCTGGCTTCCAGTAGTATGGGTTGCGCCGCAGCGTCATCGACACGCCGCGCTGCCAAGCGGTTAGGATGAACGGGCCGGACCCGACCGGCTTTTCGGCGAACGCCTTCGCCTTGTCCTCGGGCGTGACACCCGGCGCGGCCTCGAACAGCTTCTGCGGCATGATCGCGGCGTTAAAAGTGGCCAGCGCCGGGATGATCGTCGGGTCCGGGTGCTTTAGCGTGAGCTTGACGGTGTCCCCGGCGGTGTCGATCTGGTCGATGGAGGCGAGCGAGGACGACCACGCCCCAGCTTTCGGATCACGCGCGCGGTCGAGCGACCATTTGACGTCGTCGGCCGTGAGTGGCGAGCCGTCGGCGAACTTGACTCCGGACCGCAGGGTCAGGGTCAGCGCCTTGCCGTCGGCCGCGCTCTCCCATTTTGTGGCAAGGCCGGGCTGCACGCCCAAGCCGTCCTTGGTGGGCGCCAACAGCGTGTCGTAGAGGTTCGTCAGCACCCAAATGTCGGTGTTCGCGTCGTTCAGCACGGGGTCGAGGAACAGCGAGTCGGCATAACGCGCATAGACCATCTTGCCGCCGCGCGTAGCGGCCTCCGCGTTGTGCGGAAGCGCCAGAATGCGCGCCGCGACCAGGGCCGCAAAACCAGTCCTGAGCCATGTTCGACGCATGCGGTCCTCCTGAGCCAAAAGCCGGTAAGGCTAGGTTTGTTCTCTGGGCGAAGTCAACGAGGGTCCCTGGCATCATCGACAGCCGCCCGCTTCCATCGCGTGCGAGGGCGTGCTTGTCTTCGCCGTCCGGGACGTCCTGACCCGGCGGCAGATGGGGTTGGCGGCCGTGGAGTTTCGTGCTTTTTGCCCCGCCGACATCCCGCATCTGCTCACCTGGTTCCGAACGCCCGCCGAGCTCACCCAATGGGGCGGCCCCAAACGCCGATTTCCTCTCGACGAACCGCAGATGGCCGCCCTGCTTGACGAAACAGCGGGGCTACAGCCGGCGCGGCGCATTTGGGCCGGAGAGCGGCAGGGATCACTGGCGGCTATGGCCAGCGCCGTGCTGGACTGGGATCAAGGCAATGCCCTGCTTACGATGGTAGGCGTGGCGCCCGGTGCGCGGGGGCAGGGCCTGGCCGCGCCGTTCATCCGCCAGGTCGTGCAGGCCGTGTTCCAAGAACCAGCGTTCGAACGGTTGGAGCTGAACGTCTATACCTTCAACACGGCCGCCATCCGCACCTACGACACGCTAGGTTTCGTGCGCGAGGGAGTCCGGCGGTCGATGGTCCGGGTGGGCGACGAACGATGGGACGCCGCCCACTATTCTATGCTTCGATCTGAATATCGCGAGAGCGCATGACACGCGATGACCGCATCCTGATCTGGGGCGCCGGCGCGATCGGCGGCACGGTCGGCGCCTTCCTGAAGCGCGCCGGGCACGACGTGACGTTCGTCGATGTCGTGCCGGAGCATGTCGCGGCGATTTGCAGCCACGGCCTGCATATCCGTGGCCCGGTCGAGGAGTTCACCATCCAGGCCCCTGCCCGGCTGCCGGCCGACGTCACCGGCACATGGCCGCGCATTTTCCTGTGCGTGAAGGCGCACCACACCGAGGCGGCATGCCGCGCCTTGCTGCCGCATCTGGCCGCCGATGGCTTCGTGCTCTCATTGCAGAACGGCCTATGCGAGACCCTGATCGCCGGGATCGTCGGACCCAGGCGCACGATGGGCGCCTTCGTCAACTTCGGCGCGGACTGGATGGGGCCGGGCGACATCCTGTTCGGCAACCGCGGCGCGGTCGTGCTGGGTGAGATCGACGGGACCATGACGCCCCGGCTCGCGTCGCTGCACACGCTGATGCAGGCGTTCGAGCCGGATGCCGTCGCCACCCCCGACATCTGGTCATACCTCTGGGGCAAGCTCGGCTATGGCGCCATGCTGTTCGCGCAGGGGCTCGGCGACATGGGAATCGCCGACTGCCTGGCCCGGCCGGAGCTGCTGCCGGCCTGGCGCGCGCTCGGCGGCGAGGCGGTCGCCGTCGCGCTGGCAGAGGGGGTGCAGTCCCGCGGCTTCAACGGCTTCGATCCCGACGCCTTCCGCCCGGGCGCTACCGCGGCGCAGGCGAAGGCCAGCATCGACGCTATGGTCGCCTTCAACCGGCCGAGCGCCAAGACCCATTCCGGCGTCTGGCGCGACCTCGCCATACGCAAGCGCCAGACCGAAGTGGACGTGCAGATCGCACCCGTCGCGGAGATCGGCGCTCGGCACGGCCTGCCCTGCCCAGCAATCCGCAGGCTGGTCGCGCTGATCCACGAGGTCGAGCAGGGCCGCCGCGGGCTGTCGGACGACAACCTGCTGGAGCTGCTGCCATGACCCTACGTTTCGACGGCAAGGTTGTCGCGGTCAGCGGCGCCGGGCATGGGCTGGGCCAGGCCATCGCCGAAAGCTTTTTCAGCCTCGGCGCCCGGGTGTTCGGCTGTTATCCGGCCGCGGCGCAGGTGGCGGGCACCGAGATGGCGGTGGTGGACCTTACCGACCGTGCCGCCGGCGCTGCCTGGATTGCGGCTGTCGAGCAGATGACCGGCGCTGCGATTGACGTGCTGGTCAACAACGCCGGCGGCGTCGCAGGCCAGGTGTTCCGCCCCATCGAGGAGGTCACGGACGCCGAGTGGGACGAGGTGCTGGCGGTGAACCTGGGCGCCGCCTTCGCGCTCAGCCGCGCCGCGGCGCCTGGCATGAAGCGGGTGGGCCGGGGCCGGATCGTCAACATCTCGTCGGGCGCCGGGCTGCAGGCGTCGCTTACCGGCATCCAGGCCTATGCCAGCGCCAAGCACGCCATCGTGGGCCTGACACGGCAACTCGCGCACGAGCTGGGGCCGCACGGCATCACGGTGAACAGCGTGGCCCCCGGTCTGATCCCCAGCAACCCGGCGAGCGCCGCGCAGTGGGACGGCTATGGCGCGGCGCGGCAGCAGGCGATGCTGGGCACCATCGCGCTGCGCCGGCTGGGCACGCCGCAGGACATCGCCAACGCGGTGCTGTTCTTCGCCAGCTCGCTGGCCGACTTCGTCAACGGCCAGATCCTGCAGGTGGACGGCGGCAAGTAGGGCTGCGGCCCCTTTCCGACCCGCGGGCGCCTGGGGCATGCTCGCCGCTGCAAAGAATGGAGCTTGGGATGAGCCAGACCAAACACCCGGACGGCGAACCCTGGCAATGGTCCGAGGACACCTGGCACCGCATCGTCGGCCGCGCGCGGGCCGGCCGCAGCCTCGCGCCCAAAGCCTGGCCCGGCGGCGCGCGCTGCGCCGTCGCCATTTCGTTCGACGCCGACCACGACACCATCCCGCTCCGCGACGGCGACGAGAGCCCGATGCGCATCAGCCAGGGCCAGTATGGCAACCGCCAAGCCATGCCGCGCATCCGCCGCCTGCTGCAGCGTGAGGCGATCCCCGCGAGCTTCTTCTATCCCGCCGTCTCCGCCCTGTTATACCCCGACGAGGTGCGCGGCGTGGCCGACGAGGGGCACGAGATCGGCATCCACTCCTGGATTCACGAGGCGAACACGACGCTGCCGCCGGGCGTCGAGCGCGACCTGACCCTCCGCGCCGCCGACACGCTGGAGCGGATCGCCGGCACGCGCCCCGTTGGCATGCGCACCGCGAGCTGGGACTTCTCGGTCGATACCTTGGCGATCATTCGCGAGCTCGGACTATTATACGACAGCTCGCTGATGGCCGACGACGATCCGTATGAGTTGATGGCGGACGGCGAGCCGACCGGGGTGGTCGAGCTGCCGCCCGAGTGGATCCGCGACGACGCGGTGTACTACAACTTCGTCCGGTTCAGCGCGCTGCGCCCCTACACGCCGCCGTCTTCCGTGCTGGAGATCTTCACCGCCGAGTTCGACGCTGCCTGGGAGGAGCGCGGGCTGTTTCTGCTCACGCTGCATCCGCACGTCTCCGGTCATCGTTCGCGCCTGCCGGTATTGGAAAAGCTGATTGCCCACGCCAAGGCGCGCGGCGGCTGTTGGTTCGCAACCCACGCGGACATCGCGCGATGGTGCAAGGACCACGCCTGACGAAGCGAACCAGGAGACGACGATGCATAGTAAGAAACTCGGCCGGACCGGCCTTTTCGTCTCCGAGCTCTGCCTTGGGACCATGACCTTCGGCGGCGGCGAGGGCGTGTGGCAGCAGATCGGCGAACTCGGCCAGGACGACGCCGAG
>JANXVC010000124.1 GCA_025351925.1 Rhodospirillales bacterium
TGTCGCATGTTTGAGACCCCGAGAGGTCGCTTCGAACGATTTTAGTTGTTTGTGTGATCTCTTATCCGCAATAAAGTTCTCGAGTTTGGGATAAGAGTTGCCTTGTTCGCAATCCACCGAGGATGTGAATGTGATGGCCGCGCCAGCCTGCTTAGCCCAACAAACCTTGCACTCGGCATCGGACGAGCACTGGGCGGAGGCCGTTCGGCGGGAAGGCATCATCAGACCGCTTGCCGAGGGGCAGGTGGCGGGACGAGGTGCGGTGCGCGCGGCGGCCCGGCAGTTGGGCTTGAGCGTGCCACGGACGTATCGCCTTCTCCGAGAGTTCCGGACCCGGCCTGTCACCGACGCTTTGCTGCCTCGCAGATCGGGACCGGCCCGCGGATTTCGCCGGCTCGCTTCCGCCATCGATTTGAAGGTCGAGGCGGCGATCGACGCCGTTTACATGGTCCCCGAGCGCCCAACCCTGAAGCGGCTGTTCAGTCGGGTCCGCGACGAATGCCGCGCTGCCGGGATCAAGCCGCCTTCGCTCACAGCGCTGCGCGCGCGCGTGACGGCGCGCAGCTTGCGCGAGCGCATCAAGGCCAGGGACGGGGCGGGTGCCGCCGGTGATCGCTTCCGCCAGGTCAAGCCGGGTCCGCAGCCACAGCGTTCGCTCCAGGTGGTGCAGATTGATCATACGCCCGTGGACATCATGCTGGTGGACGACGTCACGCGGGCCTGCATCGGCCGGCCGTGGCTGACGCTCGTGCTCGACGTCCACACCCGCATGGTGGCGGGCCTCATGCTGTCGCTGGACGCGCCGAGTGCCGCCGGCACGGCGCTGGCAATCACCCAGGCCGTCCTGCCGAAGGCAGGATGGCTCGCCGACCGGGGCATCAACCACGCCTGGCCCACGCAGGGGCTGCCCGAGGTGATCCACGTCGACAACGGCGCCGATTTTCACTCCCGGGCGTTCGAGCGCGGGTGCCAGCAGCATGGCATCCAGATCGAGTATCGGCCGCCGGCCACACCGCGTTTCGGCGGGCATATCGAGAGATTGATGGGCACCTTGATGGGCCGGGTGCAGGCGCTGCCCGGCACGACGTTTTCCAACGTGGCCGACCGCGGCGACTATGCCTCGGAGGCCCGAGCTGTCCTGACGTTCCGGGAGTTCGAGCGCATCCTCGTTCTGGAGGTGCTCGGTCCTTATCATAATGAGGTGCACGCAGCGCTTGGCCGGACGCCCGCGGCGGCGTGGCAGGAGGGGGTCGCCGGCCTGGCCATGCGCCAGCCGGCCGACCCCGCTGGGCTGCTGCTCGATTTCCTGCCGTTCGAGGAGCGCATGGTCCGTCGCGACGGCATCCGACTGTTCAACGTGCTCTACCAGGATGGAGGACTGGCCCATCTGGTCGACGCCGGCGGTGGCCGGCGGCGGGTGAAGTATGACCCGCGCGACCTCAGCGCCGTGTTCGTCGAGTTGGCCACGGGCGACCATGTCCAGGTGCCGTATGCCGACCTCCGACGTCCGGCGGTGACGCTATGGGAGCACCGGCTCGCAACCAAGCGGCTGCATGAGAAGGGGCGCCGCACTGTGGACGAGCATGCGATCTTTGCGGCGGTCGAGGAGCAGCGGCGCGTGCTCGCCGAGGCCTATGGACGGAGCAAGGCGGCAAGGCGGGCCGTCGTCCGTGGAAGTCTTGCTGTTGGCGGGGGCCTTGCTGCCAGGGCGCCCGCTGCCGCAGACGGCGATGACGATGCCAACGGCCAAGTCAGGATGCCCGCCGAGGGCGCACTGAGCGGCGTGGAGTTCTGGTGATGGCGGGGGAGGGGGACCTTGCTCACCTGCCGGCAGATGTCCGGCCGGTGGCCCTTCTCGAGGCAGAGGCACGCATCACCCACATCCGTGCTGAACGCTGGATCCAGCACGCGGCAGCCAAACGCCTGCTCGGCTACTTGCAGGAAGCCGTGGACCAGCCGGCCCGTGAGCGAATGGAGAATGTCCTGCTCTTGGGCGAGAGCGGGATGGGCAAGACGATGCTGATCCGCAAGCTTGAGCGGCAAAACGCGGCGTGCTTTGACGACACGGCGGGCGTGCAGCGGCGACCGGTCGTGGTAATGCTGATGCCGCCGCAGCCGACCGAGTCAGAGTTCTTCAACCGCGTATTGGAGGCGATCGAGGCGCCCTCGGCGGGGTTCTGGTCGCATGGTGGCCAGTTGCGCGCCTCGGCGACCCGTCTGCTCCGCGAGCTCGGCACCCGGGTGCTGGTGATCGACGAGATCAACTCGGTGCTGGCCGGCACGCCGCGGCAGCAGCGGCTGTTCCTGCAGCTGCTGCGGTTCCTGTCGAACGACCTCCGACTCGCTTTCGTCGGGGTCGGCGTGCCTGAGGCCCGGCATGCGCTGCTGTCGGACGCGCAGCTGCATAGCCGGTTCAGCGACATCGAGTTGCCGCCATGGGCGCCTGGAGAAGATCTGCGCGACTTCATCACCCGCCTGGTCTGGAGCCTGCCGCTGCGACGGCCATCGCCAGTGGACTCGGCAAAGCTGCGGGCCAGGCTGGCCGAGCGGTCAGGGGGCGTCACCCTGGGCATCTGCAAGGCTGTGGAACGCGCGGCCATCTTGGCCATACGCACTGGCCAGGAGCGGATCGAGGCGGCAAGCTTCGACGATCCGGAGATTTGGCGCGGCGTGGCGGCGCCGGGCCGGGGCGCCCGGCCCCGCCCTCGTGGCCTGACACAGGCGCAGCCAGCATGACGCAAGGACCCATGCCGGTCGTGCCGAGGCCCCTGCCCGGGGAGGCAATCCGGTCCTGGGTGTCCCGCAGCGGGACACGATACGGCCTCACGACGTCTGAGCTCCTCGCGCTGCTGCGCGGTGGGATTGGGGTCGAGCACTCGCGCCTCTGGGCGCTCGATTGGCAGGAGGACGTTGAGCTTGAGGCTCTGCTTACACGGGCCAGCCGCCTCGACGCAGGCCGGATCGAGGCCCTTCGCGCGCTCGCGGACGGTTGGCCGGACCCTGCTGATTGGCATAGGTGGACGCTGGCCTGGTGCCCGGCCTGCGTGCGGGAGGACCTGGTCCAGTATGGAGAAAGCTATGAGCGCGCCGCTTGGCGCCTCGGCTTTTACGTTGTCTGCCCGAAGCATCATGCGACCCTCGTCACCGCCTGCCCCGGCTGTTCGTCCCATGGCGCCAGGTTCGGGCCGTGCGCCGGGCGGCAGCGCCTGCTTTGCGACTGCTGCCGGGAGCCGGTGGAGGCGGCAGGCGGGGATGTGCCGCTTGGCCGGCCTATGGCCGTACCCGCAGTTCAAGCTGAACTGCTCCGCTTGGCGTCAGGCGCTGTCGGCGTCAGCCCCTTGTGGGCTGGCACGCCCGCTGGTGGTTGTGCGACGCTCGTGCGCGACTTTGCCGCGCTCCTGCTGCGGCCGGGGTGGAACGGTTGGGGGCTGGCCCGCAGCAAGGAGGAGGCAGATCGGATCCACCGGCGCGGCCTGGCTGACCTGCAGCCCCTGGCTGCGCGCGACCTCCTGGGCAGGATCGGTGCCATTCTGGCCACCGTGGCATTTTGGGAGGGGCACGGCGATCAGCAATCAGGGCAATGGGATCAGCCTGGGGACGGCGGCTTCTCATCGCTGGTGCATCGGCTCTCCGCCGACGAACAGGATAGCCTGCGGGCGTCTGCAGCCGGATGGGGACCAAGGCTGGCGCACGTGGTCGAGGTTACCGTGCTGAGAGACCAGGTCGAGCGCCGTTGTGCTGCAGCCGCAGGTAACCTTGCCCGGCAGGAGGCCGCATGGGCCCGGCAGGCCGCAAACCGGTACGTGATGGAGGCGCGTCGGAGGATCGCTGCAAGGGCAGCACGGAGAGCGGCGGCGGTCCTCCTGCAGCGTCGGGGGCCGTCTCAAGGCCCCACGGGCTTCTCTGGCCCGATCTGACGGACGAGCCAGACCATCTTGTATCGCGAACCTCCACACTTTTGTCGCGAACAGGCAGTCGGATTATCCCGAACTGGCACATTTCTGTGGGCTGACTAATCCGGTTGACCAAGGATTCTCACGAACAAGCAGCTCGCGACA
>JANXVC010000130.1 GCA_025351925.1 Rhodospirillales bacterium
CCGCCACATGCGCCGCCAAGTCGGACGGTGCGACGAAGAACACGATGTTGTCGCTGAATGCCGTCAGGCCCAGCGCCGTCGCCGAGCCCACGCCGAGCCCGCACGCCAGCACGATCCACAGCCGGCGCCGCTTGCGGGTCATAGGACGCCTCGCGGGTCAATCTGCGCCAAACGCAGCCGGGCACGGTCGAGCCGCCGCCATGCGCCGACTGCGAACACGATCGGCACCGCCAGGCCCAGGCCAAAGCATGCGGCGACATAGGGCAGATGCGTCATGCCGACACTCCTTGCCGCTCGGCGCTCGCCAGCAGCAACCCACGGATACGCCGTTCCATAACCGCCGCACGCAGCCGCGCCACGACAATCGCCGAAAAGGTGAACGAGTAGCCGATCGCGCAAACTAGCAATGGCCATAGCATCGTCGTCGCCATCGTCGGCGCTCCGGTGAGCGTGATGGTCGCTGGCTGATGCAGCGTGTTCCACCAATCTACACTGAATTTGATGACTGGAAGGTTAACGACGCCCACCAGCGCCAGGATCGCTCCAGCGCGATACCCGCGGTTCGGGTCATCGAACGCCCGCACCAGCGCGATATGCCCGACATACAAAAAGAATAGCACCAGAACGCTGGTCAGCCGGGCGTCCCACACCCACCAGGCGCCCCACATCGGCTTGCCCCATAGGCTGCCGGTAACCAGGCACAGCGCTGTGAACCCGGCACCCACCGGCCCGATCTCGACCGCGGCCAGATCCGCCAGCGGATGCCGCCATACCAGCGACGCGAGCGAGCATAGCGCCAGGCTGAAATACCCGGCAGACGCCAGCCAGGCCGACGGCACATGCACATACATGATCCGCACCGCATCGCCCTGCTGCCAATCTGCCGGCGCAATGAACAGACCCCAGGCCAGCCCGCCCAGGGTCAACAGCAACGCCGTCCACGACAGCCATGGCTGTATCCATCGGGCCAGCCGCAGAAAGCGGCCCGGGTTGGCGAAACGGTGCAGGCTGCGCGTCGAGCGCGCGGGGATTGCTGTTGCTTCCACGCCTCGAAGATAGCACGAGTTGCAGGTAGTTGAAGGTATCAGTTGCTAGCTTGCTGTGCCGAACAGCAAATGTCAGGAGAGGCCATGCTGTCTGCCCCTAGGACCGTAGCGTCCAGACCCGCCGTGATCGGGGCCGGGTAGATGGCGTACTGGCTGGTGAAGTCGGAGCCGGATGTGTTCGGCTGGGACCAGCAGGTCGCGCGCAGTACAGAGCCGTGGACCGGGGTGCGCAACCACTCCGCCAAGCTGCATCTCGCGGCCATGCGGCTGGGCGACCGGGCATTTTTCTACCACTCCAACATCGGCAAGGCTGTGGTAGGAATTGTCGAGGTGGTGCGCGAGGCGTATCCGGACCCCACCGCCGAGAGCGGCCCCTGGGTCTGCGTTGACATGCGCGCCGTCGCCCCGCTGCCCCGTCCCGTCACGTTGGCGGAGATCAAGGCACATCCGGGTCTGATCGACATGCCGCTGATCCGGCTGTCCCGCCTGTCCGTCAGCCCGGTTTCCGACGCGCATTGGCACCGGGTGATCGAGATGGCAGAGGCAAAAGCATGACTGAACGCACACTATGCCGCCTGGAGGACATCCCGGACGGCGCCTCCCGCGGCTTCGGGCCGGCCTATGGCGGCTTCGTCGGCCTGTTCGCCGTCCGGCGCGGCCCGGCGGTCTTCGTCTATGTGAACGCCTGCCCGCATGTCGGCACCTCGCTCGACTGGGCGCCCGACCGGTTCCTGACCGCGGATGGCACCCTTATCGTTTGCGCTACGCACGGCGCCCTGTTCGGCATCGAGGGCGGGGTCTGCGTCCAGGGACCATGCGTCGGCGCGCGGCTCGAGGCCGTGCCGGTGCGGATTGTTGACGGGGTAGTACTGGTGCCAGGCGACGCCGGGCTGTAGCTTCGCGGCTAACAGCAATAGACGCCGAGGGAAACAGCAGTGTCAGACCAGACCTATCCCGTCCTGCCCGAGATCGCGGCGCATGCCCATGTGACCGCCGAGCAGCACCGCGCCATGACCGAGGCCGCCATCGCCGACCCCGAGACGTTCTGGGCCGAGCAGGCAAAGCGCGTCTCCTGGATGCGAACTCCGACACGCGCCAAGAACGCCAGCTTCGAGGGCGACGTCAGCATCCGATGGTATGAGGACGGCACGCTGAACGCCTCAGCCACCTGCCTCGACCGGCATCTGGCGGACCGGCCCGACCAGGTCGCGATCATCTGGGAGGGCGACGACCCGCACCAGCAGCGCAAGGTGACCTACCGCGAGCTGCACGAGGAGGTCTGCCGCCTGGCCAGCGCGCTGCGCACCCTCGGGGTGAAGCGCGGCGACCGGGTGACGATCTACCTGCCGATGGTAGTCGAGGCCGCCGTCGCGATGCTCGCCTGCGCCCGGCTGGGAGCAATCCACGCGATCGTCTTCGGCGGGTTCTCCCCGGACAGCCTGTCGAACCGCATCAACGACTGCGGCAGCACCCTGCTGATCACCGCCGACGAGGGCCGCCGCGGCGGGCGCAAGGTCGCGCTGAAGGCCAACGCCGACGAGGCGCTGATGCACTGTCCGACGATCGAGCATGTGGTGGTCGTGCGCGTCACCGGCGGCAACGTGCCAATGCAGGAGGGCCGCGACCTCGACTACGCGACCCTGCTGGCCGCCGCGAGCCCCGACTGCGCGCCGGAGGAGATGGGCGCGGAGGACCCACTGTTCATCCTGTACACCTCCGGCAGCACCGGCCAGCCGAAGGGCGTGCTGCACACCACCGGCGGCTACATGGTCTGGGCCGCGATGACGCATCAGCTCGTGTTCGACTACCAGCCCGGCGAGGTCTATTGGTGCACCGCCGACGTCGGCTGGGTCACCGGGCACACCTACATCGTCTATGGCCCGCTCGCCAACGGCGCCACGACGCTGATGTTCGAGGGCATCCCCAACTACCCCAGCAGCTCGCGCTTCTGGGATGTCGTGGACAAGCACCAGGTCTACATCTTCTACACGGCGCCGACCGCCATCCGCTCATTGATGCGCGAGGGCGACGGTCCGGTGAACAAGACGTCGCGCGCCTCGCTCCGCATCCTCGGCAGCGTCGGCGAGCCGATCAACCCCGAGGCGTGGATGTGGTACTACCGCGTCGTCGGCAATGAGCGCTGCCCGATCGTTGACACCTGGTGGCAAACCGAGACCGGCGGCATCCTGATCTCGCCGCTGCCCGGCGCCGTGCCGGTGAAGCCCGGCTCCGCCACCCTGCCGCTGCCCGGCGTTCGCCCGGTGCTGGTCGATGGCGACGGCAAGCCGCTGGAGGGCGCGGTCGAGGGCAATTTGTGCATCGCTGACAGCTGGCCCGGCCAGATGCGCACGCTGTACGGCGACCACGCCCGCTTCATCCAGACCTATTTCAGCACCTTCAAGGGCCTGTATTTCACCGGCGACGGCGCCAGGCGGGACGCGGACGGCTATTTCTGGATCACCGGGCGCGTTGACGACGTCATCAACGTCAGCGGGCACCGCATGGGCACCGCCGAGGTCGAGAGCGCGCTGGTGGCCCATCCCAAGGTCGCCGAGGCCGCCGTCGTCGGTTTCCCGCACGACATCAAGGGCCAGGGCATCTACGCCTACGTGACGCTCAACGACGGTGAGGAGCCGACCGAGGCGCTGCGCAAGGAGCTGGTGGCCTGGGTGCGGCACGAGATCGGCCCGATTGCCTCGCCGGACGTGATCCAGTGGGCGCCGGGCCTCCCGAAGACTCGGTCGGGCAAGATCATGCGCCGTATCCTGCGCAAGATTGCCGCCAACGAGACGGACGGGCTGGGCGACACCAGTACGCTTGCCGATCCCGGCGTGGTCAGCGACCTGGTGAGCGGCCGCACCGGCTGAACGGCGTCGGTTACCGAGACATGATGCGGCGGGGTTCCGCCGTATCGTGGTCTCGGAGACAGCGCGCCTTTAGGTCACGCCTGGCACAGCGCCCATGAAGTCCCGTTTGCCGACGGCGACGCCATTATGCCGAAGGATGGCGTAGGCCGCGGCCGCGTGGAAATAGACATTCGGCAGCACGAAATGCAGCAAGTACGGCTGCCCTAAGAAATGCAGATCGCGCCCGGCGATCCTGATGTTGATCTCGCGCTCCTCTGACCCGTCGATCTGCTCCGGCGTCAGAGTGCGGATGAACTCAGCCATGCGGTCCAGCCGGGCCTGAAGCTCCGCAAACGTCGTTTCGGTGTCCTCGAACCTTGGCGCGGGAACGTCGGCCAGCCGGGCGCAGCCGCCTTTGGCGAAGTCGGCGGCGACCTGCACCTGGCGCGTCAAGGCGAACATGTCGGGATACAGCCGACACCCAAGCAGCACGGCCGGGTCAATCTTGTGCTCCTCGCAATGCGCGGCGGCCTTGGCCAGCACTCCGGACATCGCGCCAATCATCTGCAGACAGGGCGGCACCGCGGCCTGGAACATGGAAAGCGTCATGACGGCATCCTAAAGCGCCCCGCCGCGTCGCCCGGCCATGGCGCCCAAGCGCAGCCTCAGCGCCTGAAGTTTGATAAACCCTTGCGCGTCGGTTTGGTCATAGGCGCCCTGATCGTCCTCGAACGTCACGACCTTCATCGAATACAGGCTGTTGGGGCTCTCCCGCCCGATCACGCTGACGTTGCCTTTATACAGCCGCAGCCGCACCCGGCCGCTCACGCTGTGCTGGCTCTCGTTGATCGCCGCCTGCAGCATGCGCCGCTCCGGGCTGAACCAGAAGCCGTTGTAGATCAGCTCGGCGTAGCGCGGCATCAGGCTGTCCTTCAGGTGCGCGGCCTCGCGGTCCAGGGTGATGCTCTCGATGCCGCGATGCGCCACCAGCAGGATGGCACCGCCGGGTGTTTCGTACACGCCGCGAGACTTCATGCCGACGAAGCGGTTCTCGACCACATCCAAGCGGCCGATGCCGTTGGCGCGGCCGAGCTCGTTCAGCCGGGCCAGCAGGGCGGCCGGCGATAGTGCGACGCCGTCGATCGCCGTTGGATCGCCGCGCTCGAAATCGACGCTGACGACGGTCGAGGCGTCCGGCGCGTCCTCAGGCCGGATGGTGCGCTGATAGACCATCTCGGGCGCCTCCTCGGCGGGATCCTCCAGCACCTTGCCCTCGGACGACGAGTGCAACAGGTTCGCGTCCACGCTGAATGGCGCCTCCCCCCGCTTGTCGCGGGCGATTGGGATTTGGTTGGCCTCGGCAAACTCCAGCAACCGGGTGCGGCTGGTCAGGTCCCACTCGCGCCAGGGGGCAATCACCTTGATATCAGGCTTCAGCGAGTAGTAGGCGATCTCAAAGCGCACCTGGTCGTTGCCCTTGCCTGTGGCGCCGTGCGCAACGGCGTCGGCGCCGACCAGCTCGGCAATCTCGATCTGCCGTTGGGCGATGAGCGGACGCGCGATGCTGGTGCCGAGCAGGTATTGGCCTTCGTACACCGTGTTGGCGCGGAACATCGGGAAGACGAAGTCGCGGACGAAGGTTTCGCGCAGATCATCGACGAAAATCTCCTTGACGCCGAACATCTCGGCCTTGCGCCGCGCCGGCTCCAGCTCCTCGCCCTGGCCGAGGTCGGCGGTGAAGGTCACGACCTCGCACTGATAGGTGGTTTGCAGCCAGCGCAGGATGACGCTGGTGTCCAGCCCGCCGGAGTAGGCGAGCACGACCTTCTTTACATCCTTGACGTGCATGGAACTCTCTTCTTGCCAACCCGACCTGCGCAGCTAACCCATCCAGGCACTCGCCGGCAAGTGGATGGGTGCGTCGTTCATAGTTCTCGGCCGGCGCATGCCTAAAGTGCTGGCACGATCCGACCGCGGCACTGGCCGAAACCGATCGGCGCCGCGCCGTCCCGCCGGGCGCGGGCGCATAGGATCACCTCGTCGCCATCCTCCAGAAAGCGCCGCTCCTCGCCGGACGGCAGGGTGATCGGCGCGCGGCCGCCTTGGGTGATTTCCAGCAGGCTGCCGCAGCCGTCGCTGGTCGGCGCCGAGACCGTGCCGCTGCCCATCAGGTCCCCTGGCCCCAGGTTGCAGCCGCCGCTCGCGTGATGCGTCAGGAGCTGCGCCGGCGTCCAGTAGAGCGCGAGGGATGACCCGATCGACAGCCGGTGCGGCGCTAAGCCCTGCTTGCGCATGTCGGGCGTGATGAGCAAGACCTCGAGTTCGATGTCGAGGGCACCCCCAGCCTGGTCGGCAGGATCGTTCAAATAGGGCAGCGGCGCCGGGTCGCCGTCGGGACGCGCTGGCTGCGCCGTGCGGAACGGGGCGAGCGCCTCGGGCGTCACGATCCAGGGGCTGATGCTGGTGCAGAAGCTTTTTGCCAGGAAAGGCCCCAAGGGCTGGGACTCCCAGGCCTGGATATCCCGCGCCGACCAGTCGTTCAGCAGGCAGAACCCGGCGATGTGGTCGGCCGCCTCGGCGATCGGGATGGCGGTGCCGAGCGCGTTGCCTGGGCCGACCCAAATGCCCAGCTCCAGCTCGTAGTCCAGGTTGCGGCTGGCGCCAAAACTCGGCTCGGCTTCGGTTGCACGCTTGCGCTGCCCATTCGGGCGCCGCACCTCGGCGCCGCTGGGCCGCAGGCTGCTGGCCCGGCCGTGATAGCCGATCGGCACCCATTTGTAATTCGGCGGCAAAGGCGCGTCCGGCCGGAACAGCTTGCCGACCGCCTCGGCATGGTGGATGCCGGCATAGAAATCCGTGTAGTCGCCAACATGCGCCGGCAGATACATGATGCAGTCCTCGGCCCGGTGCAGCAGATGCGGGCGCTCGTCCGAACCCTCCTGCAGCAAAGCACTGATGGCGTCGCGCAGCGCGATGCGCGGACCGGCGCCCAGCGCGAGGAACGGGTTGAGCGAGGGGCCGATGCAGGCGTGGGCGGCGGCCTGCGCCTCCTCGTCCAGCAGCCCCGCCCCGTGCACGGCGCGCAGGTCCAGGATCATGTCGCCGATGGCGACGCCGCCGCGCGGCGCCCCGGCCAATGGCCCGAACACGCCGAACGGCAGGTTCTGGATCGGAAAATCCGCGTGGCCGTTGGCGCTGGTGACCCAGCTTTGCAGCGACGGGTCGTGCGTGTGGTCGATCGTCATGCCGTGGGCTCCGGATTGCCAAAATCGGTTTGTTACTGTGGTGTGAGGCCCGCTTAGGTCCGCATCGCGTTCATGAAATTTTCCCCGCGGACTTCGCGACCTCGATTGCGTTCAAAATGACGCCGTCGTCGCCGATGTGGTTGGCCAGCAACAGCACCAATGCCGCGTCCAGCCGGCGGGATGCAGCCGCGTCCAGCCCGTCATGCGCCGCGACCAACGCCGCAAACAGCCCGTCAGGGTCGCCGAGCCGAGGCGTCAGGTCGAGCGGCATCAGGCCGCCTGCTCCAGCTGCGCCGCCATGGCGCCGCCCGTGGCCTGACGCACGGCCGCCGCCACCCGGTCGCGATCGAAACGATGGAACAGCGCCGCCACGTGCTGATCCGGGCGCAGCAGCACACAGGCGCCGGGTGCCGCGCCATAGCGCTGCGCCGCCAAGCCCCGGGCATCGTGCAGCGCGTCCGGCGCGACGCGGATCGTGGTCACGCCTGGGACATCGGGCGTCGCCGGGCCGAACACCAGCAAGGAGAAGCCGGGCCCACTGACGTGGCGCAACAGCCAGTCGGGCTGCCCGGAAAAGGTCATAGGCGCATCGACGGCCGGCGTTCCCGGCTGCAGGCAACCCGGCCACCGATCGCTGTCCCCAGCATTCAGCGGGCTGTCCAGCAGCCGCGACGGCCGCGACAGCCGGCCCGAGTTCACCAACGGCCGCGCAAACGCATGCTGCCCCGCCAGCGCCAGCGCCGCATCGCGATAGGCCCGGGCGGCGTCGGTCTTTGGCGTAATGAAGTCGGTCGCGCGCGTGCTGTGCAGAATATTCTCGTCCGCCGCCACGATGCGCTCGTTGTCATAGCTGCGGATCAGCGCTGGGTCGGCCGCACCTTGGATCACCGCGGCCAGCTTCCAGCCCAGGTTGTCCGCATCCTGCACCCCGCCATTGCCGCCGCGCGCGCCGAACGGACTCACCTGGTGCGCGCTGTCGCCCACGAACACCACACGGTCATGCACGAAACGCTCCAGCCGGCGGCAGCGGAAGCTATAGACGCTGACCCACTCAAGCTCGAACGGCACGTCGGGCCCGAGCATGGCCTGCACGCGGAGGATGACGCGCTCGGGGCGGCGCTCCTCCTCGGGGTCGGCGTCCCAGCCGAGCTGCAGGTCGATGCGCCAGACGTCGTCCGGCTGTTTATGCAGCAGGGCTGATTGGTTGCGGTGGAACGGCGGGTCGAACCAGAACCAGCGCTCGGTCGGGAACTTGGCGCGCATCACCACGTCAGCGATCAGGAAGCGGTCGCGGAAGGTCTTGCCGACGAAAGGCAGCTTGAGGCAGCCCCGCACGAAGCTGCGCGCGCCGTCAGCCGCCAATAGCCAGTCGGTGGTCAGCGCGTACGAACCGGACGGCGTCTCCACCGTGACGGCCGCACCATCGGCCCGGCTGTCCACCGCCGCGACCGCGTGCCGCCAGCGCAGATCCACCAGCCCGGTCGCCTGGCACGCCTCGATCAGCCACTCCTCGGCGTAATACTGCTGGAGATTGATGAATGCCGGATACTCGTGCCCGTCTTCCGGCAGCAGATCGAAGTCGAAAAGCTGGCGGTCGCCGCAGAACACCCTGCCGACGTTCCAGGTGATCCCCTTGGCCAGCATACGGGAACCGAGGCCCAGCCGGCCGAAAATCTCCAGCGTGCGCTTGGCGAAACAGATCGCCCGCGAGCCGGTGCTCACGGTGTCGTCGTCGTCCAGCACCACGACACGCACGCCGCGCTGCGCGAGATCGAGCGCCAGGGTCAGGCCGACCAGCCCGCCGCCCACCACCACCGCCGGGTGATGCGCCGTGCCCAAAGGCGGCGGCGGCACGGCGTAGCGGGGGGAGGCATGCGGCATCAGAGCAGTCCGAGCGCGTCATCTGCCGGAGGGGCTGGCGCCCCCTGCTCCAATGCGCGCCACATCTCGATATCCCGCTCGGCGGTCCAGATGCGCGGATGGTCCAGGCCGCGCGCCTCGTCATGCGCCCGCGTGACGTTGAACGGCATGCAGTGCTCGAAGATGACCCAATGCCCGTATTTGGGCCGCATCTTAGCCAAGGCCTCGTCATACACTTGTTTCAATCCGGCGCCGCCGGCTGACGCGCGCTGCACGATTGCGAACAGGTCCGAGGTGAAAGCGCGCGTGCCCTCGATCGCCTCCTTGCACTCGCGGCCGTTCATCAGCGCCCGGCCGCGGCCCGGCACTAGCGCCTCCGCCCCCAACGCCTGGACGGCGGCGAGCGTGCCGGGCCAGTCGGCGAAATGCGCGTCCCCGCAATATGGCGTGGCGCCGAACTCGACGACATCGCCGCTGAACAGCACGCGCTCTTTTGGCAGCCAGACGACCGTGTCGCCGGCGGTATGGCTGCGGCCGATATGGATGGTCTGCACCTCACGCTGGCCAAGATACAGCGTCATCCGTTGATGAAACGTCAACGTCGGCCAGGTCAGCCCGGGGATGCTTTCCCGCCCGCGGAACAGCCGCGGAAACCGGCCGATCTCACTGTCAGTGTCCTGCTGCCCCCGCTCCACCGTCATCGCCCGGCAGACGTCGGACGCGATGATCTCCGCGCCCGTGTAGGCGCTAGCGCCCAGCACCCGCACCGCGTGGTAGTGCGACAGCACGACGTGGCGGATCGGCTTGTCGGTCACGCTGCGGATGCGCGCGATCACGTCGGCGGCCATCAGCGGCGTCGCCTGCGCGTCCACCACCAGAACGCTATCGTCGCCGACGACCACGCCGCTGTTCGGATCGCCCTCGGCCGTGTAGCCATAAAGGCCCGGCGCTAACTCGTTAAAGCTTATGGTTTTGTCCGCGAGGTCCTTGGTGCTGGCAAAGCCGGACATGGTGCGCCTTTCTATGGCTTAGGGGCACGGTAGGCCACGCCGGCGCAAGCTTCAATTCACAGGTCCGCGTCACCGTGGTGAACGTATTCAGGCGGCACTTAGTTACTCGCGTTTCGTGCGCCGCACATGGCGGCGCTGCAAATCCTCAACGGACGCGTCGTGATGCGCCTGCAGGCGCGCGACGAAGATGTTTGCCGCACGCGCGATGTGCAGCAGTCCCAAGCCCTCGGCCCGGTCTCCGTCGCCGGCGATGATGGCGTCGAGAATGGCGGCGTGCTCGTCCCAGATGCTGCCGGGAATCTTCTCGTCGTCGCGCAGCACCTCGCCCATGACCCGGCGCAGGTAGTGCCAATGCTGGGCCACGGTCTCCCGGATCAAGGGGTTGCCGGAGGCCTGGTAGAGGAAGGAGTGAAACGCCATGTCCGCCGCGATCTCCTGCGTGACGGAGCCGCTCTCAACCGCCGCTCGACCGGCCTCGATGAGCGGCGGTCCCTCCATCGCCGCGCGCCGGGGGTTATGCTGGGCCGCCATCCGGGCGGCGAGCCCCTCCAACACGGCCCTGACCTCATAAAGGTTCCGCACGAAATCTACGTCCAGTGGCGAAACAATCAGGCCGCGGCCCGGCGCATCCTGCACCAGTCCGTGGTTCCGCAGCAGCAGGAGCGCCTGCTGCACCGGCTGGCGCGAGACGCCATAGGCGGTCGCCAGATCGTCCTGGATCAATCGCGTGTTCGGCGGCAGCGCGCCCTCGATAATCTCCGAAAGCAGCGCCTCATAGACCTGTTCGACGAGGCGGGGCGAGACATTGAGTATGGCCATGGAATTTCCAATTGGGTGGTGCGACGCCAAGATGCGCCCCGAAAGCGCCGCTTGCATATTTCTGAATTCAGTATATGAATTCTGTATTCGGAGTGCAAACACTCCAGGCTCGTAATCGGCAGATTGGCTGCTTTTGGGCGACGCCTCGAAGCGGGCCTGCCGATAACGGGTTGAAAACAAATGGGGAAGGCAGCTATGACGAGGTTCGATCGACGTGCCGTATTGAAGGGCTCCCTCGGGGCCGCAGCCACCATCGGCTTTGGCGGGATCGGCCACCGGGCCGCGCGGGCACAAGGCGAGCCCCTGAAGCTGAAGCTCGGCAATGACCTGCCGGCGACGCATTCGTTGAACGTGCGGCTGCGCGAGGCGGTTGACGCCATTTCCGCCGAGACGAACGGGCGCGTCGCGATCTCGGTGTTTCCGAACAACCAGCTCGGCGGCGACTCGGACATGATGTCCCAGGTGCGTTCCGGCGCCCTCGAGATGGCGACGTTTCCCGGAGCCGTGCTTTCGACCCTCGTTCCAGCGGCGTCGCTGCCTGCACTCGGCTTCGCCTTTGCCAGCTATGACGAGGTTTGGGCGGCGATGGACGGCGAGGTGGGCAACTACATTCGCCGCGCCATCACGAAGTTGAATCTCATTCCGTTCGATGCTGCCTGGGACAACGGTTTCCGCCAGATCACGACCAGCACCCATCCGATCCAGACGCCGGCCGATTTGAAGAACTTCAAGATCCGTGTTCCCGTCGTGCCGCTTTGGGTGTCGATGTTCGCAGCACTTGGCGCATCGCCGGTCAGCATCCCGTTGAGCGAAGCCTACTCGGCATTGCAGACCAGGATCGCCGACGGGCAGGAGAACCCGCTGGCGCTGATCGAGTCCTCCAAGTTCTACGAGGTGCAGAAGTATTGTTCGCTGACCAATCATTCCTGGGACGGCTTTTGGCTGCTCGCGAATGGGCGCGTCTGGCGCAGCGTGCCGGCGGACATCCAGCAGATCATGGCGAAGCACTTCAATGCGGCCGCGCGGCAGCAGCGGGGTGACATCGTGCAGGCGAACGTCGAACTGCAGAAAACGCTGACGTCGAACGGGTTGGCGTTCAACACAGCGGACGTCGGCACATTCCAGCAGGCGCTGGCGAAGACTACCTTTTACAAGGATTGGCGGGCCAAGTTCGGCGAGGAGGCTTGGGGGCTCCTACAAAAATATGCCGGCAGCGTGAGCTGATCCGGTGAGGGACCTGCTGACCCTCGGGCAGATGCTGACGGTGCACGCCCGCCTGCTTGGAGACCGGATCGGCGTGCGCGACTTGGACCGGGCGATGACCTTCCGACAATGGAACGAAAGGTCGTGCCGCCTCGCCAACGCGCTTCTTGGCCTGGGGCTGTCGAAGGGCGACCGCGTTGCGATCCTCGCCTATAACTGCGTCGAGTGGGCCGAGATCTACGCTGCATCCGCGAAGGCGGGCCTGGTCGCCGTGCCCATCAACTTCCGCCTGCTCGGCCAGGAGGTCCGCTTCATCATGGAGAACGCGGAGGCCTCAGCCCTCATCGTCCAGGACGAGCTCATCGGCGTCGTCGAGGAGATCCGCGCGGAGCTGTCCCTGCCGCACGGCCACTTCATCCATTTCGGCCAGCGCCCCTGCCCGGCCGGATATCGCGGCTACGAGGACCTGCTGGCGGCGGCCAGCGGCAGCGAACCCGATCAGCGCGTGCTGCCGGCCGACCCGTGGATGCTGATGTACACCTCGGGCACAACGGGCAACCCCAAGGGCGCCGTCCGCAGCCACCGGGGCGCCAGCCTGCTGTCGCTCATCACCGAAATCGAGCTGGGCATTCACCGCACCGACGGCGCCCTCCTCGTCATGCCGATGTGCCACGCGAACTCGCTCTATTTCTTCGGCGCGTTCAGCTACTGCGGCGGCACGACGACGATCTACTCGCGCAAGAGCTTCGATCCCGAGCACTGCGTCCGGACGCTCGCGGAGGGCGGATCGACGTTCTCGTCCCTGGTGCCGACCCACTACACCATGATGCTCGGCCTGCCGTCGGCGGTCCGCGAACAGTATAACCTCGACCGGGTCACCAAGCTCATGATCTCCTCCGCCCCGGCCCGCCCGGAGACGAAGCGTGCCGTGATGGAGATGTTCCGCAGCTCCGGCCTGTTCGAGCTGTATGGCGCCACCGAGATCGGCTGGGTCACCATGCTCCACCCCGAGGAGCAGTTCACCAAGCTCGGCTCGGTCGGGCGGGAGTGCGTCGGCTCGGCCCCGATCAGGCTGCTGGACACGCATGGAAATGAGGTGCCGGACGGCGAGCCGGGCGAGCTCTATTCCTGCACCCCCTACACCTTCGACGGCTATTGGCGATCGCCCGAGAAAACGGCTGAGGCATTCCGGGGCGAGTACTGCACGGTCGGCGACATGGCCCGCCGCGACGCGGACGGCTACATCCATCTCGTTGACCGCAAGAGCAACATGATCATCTCCGGCGGCGAGAACATCTATCCGTCCGAGGTCGAGGCCCTGCTGGGCGCGCATCCGGCGGTCAAGGAGGTGGCCGTGGTCGGCCTGCCCGACGCTAAATGGGGCGAGCGGGTGCACGCCGTCATCGTCCTGCACGAGGGCGCGCCAATGAGCGAGGCCGACCTGCTCGACTGGAGCCGCAGCCGCATGGCCGGCTATAAGCGCCCGCGATCCTACTCGTTCGTGCGTGAGGACGAGGTGCCGCGCAATGCCTTGGGCAAGGTGCTGTACCGGATGCTCAAGACGCAGCTCGGTGTCCAGGCTGCGGCGAACGACTCGGTTGGAGCCACGCCATGACGACGTATTCCCACAGCGACCCCGACAGCGTCGCCGGCCTCATCGCGCGCCTGCTCAAGCGACGCGGCGTCGAGCGCGTCTTTGCGCTATGCGGCGGCCACATCATGCCGATCTGGATGCGGCTCGACGCGGAGGGCATCCGCATCATCGACGTGCGCGACGAGCGGGCCGCCGTCCACATGGCCCAGGCCCACGCCGAGCTGACGGGAGAGCTCGGCGTCGCACTGGTGACCGCCGGGCCCGGCGTCACCAACGCCATGACGGGCATCGCCAACGCCCATGTCTCGCGCGCCTCCGTGCTCGTCATCTCGGGCACGAACCCGACCCCGCAGGAGAACCGCGGCGGCCTGCAGGACCTCGACCACACCCGCCTCGTGCGGACGATCACGCGGTATGCCCGCACCGTGCGCGACCCTAACTTGGCTCTGGCGGAGCTCGACGAGGCGATCGCGCGGGCATTCGGCGAGGGCGGCGAGCCGGGTCCGTCCTACATCGATTTCCCGGTGGACACCCTCCGCCGACTAGTGCCGAAGCCGGTCCAGCTCGAGGAGCACCTGCGCCCCAAGCCGCATCCCGTCACGCGGCCCGACCCAGCCCGGGTTGCCGAAGCGGTTGATCTGCTGTGGTCAGCCCGGCGCGTGCTCGTCATCTCCGGGCGCGGCGCCCGCGATGCCGGGCCGGAGCTTGTGGCGCTGCTGGACCGGCTCGGCGCCGTCTATCTCGACACCGGCGAGAGCCGCGGCCTCGTGCCGGACACGCACCCCGCCGTCGTCGGCGCGATGCGCGGCGCGGTCATGGGCGACGCGGATGTCGTGCTGACGGTCGGACGGCGGCTCGACTTTCAGCTCGCTTACGGCTCGCCGGCGGTGTTCGGCCAGGCGCAGTTCGTCCGCATCGCCGACGTGCCGTCGGAGCTGCGCGACAACCGGCGCGGCGCCGTCGAGCTGCTCGCCTCGCCCTCGGAAGCGCTGCGTGCCCTGGTCGAGGCGGCCGGCAACCGGTCCGCTTCGGTTGACCCGGCCTGGGCGGAGAAGCTGCGCGCCGGCCACGCAGAGCGGGCGCGCAAGCTGCGCCTTGCGATGGCGACCGCGCCGCTCGGCAGCGACGGCCGCCTGCATCCAAACCGGGTGATCGCCGCGCTGCAGGAGGCGATGGGGCCGGAGGCGATCGTCATCACCGACGGCGGCGACTTCCTGAGCTTCGCCCGCATCGGCCTGTCCGCGCCCTCAATGCTCGATCCCGGCTCGTTCGGCTGCATCGGCGTCGGCGTGCCGTACGGGATCGCGGCGAGCCTTGCGTTTCCGGATTGCCCGGTGGTCGTGGCGACCGGGGACGGCGCGTTCGGCTTCAACGCGATCGAGGTCGATACCGCCGTTCGTCACAACGCGCCGGTCCTGATCGTCGTCGCCAATAACGGCGCCTGGCAGATCGAGGTGCACGATCAAACCGTCACCCACGGCAAGGTGGTCGGCACCCGGCTGCAGTTCAGCGACCACGCGGCGATGGCGCGCGCCTTCGGCATGCACGCCGAACGCGTGGAGACGGAGGAGCAGCTCAGGCCCGCCATCGAGCGGGCGCTCGCCAACCGCCCGGCGCTGCTCGACGTCGTCGTCACTCCGGAGGCCGTGTCGTCGGACGCGAAGACAGGCTTGGCCTGGGTGCCCGACCTGCAGCCGCTGGCGGCTTGGGACAATGCCGAGCGGGCCTGGCGCGACGGCTCTTAAGCAGCTGTAATCTCGGCAGCGTTGCGGAGCACGCTGGACGCGGCGGGCTGCCGGATGGATTGTACGCCACCCTCATCGTCAGGAGCGTGCAGGTGGACAGCTACCGGCTTCACTATTTTCCGGAATCCGGCAACAGCTACAAGCTGGCCTTGATGCTGACCCTGTGCGGCCAGGCGTTCGAGCCCGTCTGGACGGACTTTGCAGCCCGGGTCACCTGGACCCCCGAATGGCGGCGGACCGTGAACGCCATGGGTGAAATTCCGGTCCTTGAGATGAGCGGCGCCAGCCTCACGCAGACCGGACCCATTCTGCTCCGCCTCGCCGAGAAGTATGACCGCCTCGGTGGTGCCGACGAGGCGGAGCGTTTCGAGGTGCTGCGTTGGCTGTTCTGGGACAACCAGAAGCTCTCGGGCTTCATGGCGGCCTATCGTTTTCGCCGCAGCTTCATGCAGAACTCCGACCCCGCGGTGCTCGCTTTTCTGCGCGGCCGGGTCGATGATTTCCTGGGTATCGTGGAGGAACGGGTGACCGACCGTCCGTTTGTGGTTGGAGACCGCGCGACCATCGCCGACCTGTCCATGTGCGCGTATCTCTCCTTCCCAGCGGACGAGACGGGCTACGACCTCGGTTCCAGCCACCCCAAAACCTACGCATGGCTGGGACGAATCGCGGCGATGCCCGGATGGCAGGCCCCGTACGACCTGCTGCCCGGCCCACGTCTGCGCCGATTTGACTCGCCGTCGGTCGATGCCGGTTCATTGGCGCCGTGCCTGGGAGCGGCGCGCGCATGACTCCGACTGGCTGTCCCGTCTCAGCCGGCGCGGCGGCGTTTGATGCGTTTGCGGGGCCGTATCAGGTTGACCCCGCCGAGGCGCTGCGCTGGTCACGGGAACAGGAGCCGGTGTTCTACAGCCCGAAGCTCGGCTACTGGGTCGTGAGCCGCTACGAGCACGTCAAAGCCATCTTCCGCGACAGCGTCACCTTCTCGCCCGCCAACGCGCTTGAGAAGATGACGCCGAACGCGCCGGAGGCCAATGCCGTCCTGGCCCGATACGGCTACGCCATGAACCGCACCCTCGTGAACGAGGACGAGCCCGCGCACATGGAGCGGCGGCGCTCCCTGATGCACTCCTTCGTGCCCGACGAACTCGCGCATCACGAGCCGATGGTCCGGCGCCTGACCCGCATGTACGTGGACCGCTTCATCGACCAGGGCGAGGCCGACCTTGTGGACGAGATGCTGTGGGAAATCCCGCTCACCGTCGCGCTGCACTTCCTCGGCGTGCCCGAGGAGGACATGGACACCCTGCGACGTTACTCGATCGCCCACACCGTCAACACCTGGGGCCGCCCGACCCCTGACGAGCAGCTCGCGGTGGCCGAGGCGGTCGGCAAGTTCTGGCAATACGCCGGGCAGGTGCTCGAGAAGATGCGCGCCGATCCGTCGGGGCATGGCTGGATGGAGTATGCGATCCGCCGCCAGGCCGAGCTGCCGGACGTCATCACCGATTCCTACCTGCACTCGATGATGATGGCCGGGATCGTGGCGGCGCACGAGACGACGGCGAATGCGGCTGCGAACGCCCTGCGGTTCCTGCTGCAGCGGCGCGACGTGTGGGACGCGATCTGCGACGACCCGTCGCTCATCCCGAACGCGGTCGAGGAGTGCCTGCGCCTGTCAGGCTCCATCGTCGCGTGGCGACGGCTGGTCATGGCCGACACGCGAGTCGGCGACGTTGACCTTCCCAAGGGCGCCAAGCTGCTGATCGTCATGGCGTCCGCCAACCACGATCCGCGGCATTTCGAGAACGCCGATACGCTGGACATTTACCGCGACAACAGCACCGACCACCTATCGTTTGGCTATGGCAGCCACCAGTGCATGGGCAAGAACTTGGCCCGCATGGAGATGCGCATCTTCCTGGAGGAGTTCACCAAGCGCCTGCCGCACATGGAGCTCGTGCCCGGCCAGGTTTTCGAATACCTGCCGAACACGTCGTTTCGTGGTCCGGATCACCTCCTGGTGCGATGGGACCCGGCGCGCAACCCGGAACGCCGCGAGCCCGGCCGGCTCGGCCAGCATACGGTGTTCCCGATCGGCGCGCCGCCGAAGCATGCGATCGCCCGCCGGGTCCGCATCGTCGAGGCGCATGCAGAGGCCGACGGCGTGCTGCGGCTGCGGTTGGAGGACGCGGAGGGCCAGGAGATGCCGGGCTGGACGGCCGGCGCCCATATCGACGTGCTGATCGGCGGATATGAGCGGAAGTACTCGCTGTGCGGCCAGGGCGGTGACACGCGGTGCTTCGAGATCGCGGTGCGCCGGGAGGAGGCTGGCCGCGGCGGCTCCGCCTACATCCACGACGTGATCGCGCCGGGCGCGGAGATCCGCATCCGCGGCCCGAAGAACCACTTCCGGCTGGACGAGGGCGCCGAGCGCTACCTGCTGATCGCTGGCGGCATCGGCGTCACCGCCATCATCGCCATGGCCGACCGCCTCAAGCTCCTCGGCAAGGATTACCTGATCCACTACGCCGGACGCTCGCTCGGGGCCATGGCGTTCCTGGACCGGCTGCGCCGCGACCATGGCGACCGGCTCCATTTGCATCCCGCGCTGGAGGGCCGCCGCCTGGACGTGGCCGCCGTGATCGGCGCCAGCACCGCGGACACGCAGATCTACGCCTGCGGCCCCGCGCGTCTGCTCGGCGCGCTGGAGGCGATCATGCGCGACCACCCGGCGCGGCTGCATGTCGAGCACTTCTCGGCGGCCAGCACGCGGCTGGACCCGGCGAATGAGCGTTCATTCGACGTCGAGCTGCGGGATTGCGGCCTGTCGGTCCACGTGGCGGCCGACCAGACCCTGCTGCAGGCGCTGCATGCGGTCGGGGTCGATGTGCCGTGCGATTGCCAGGAGGGGCTGTGCGGCTCGTGCGAGGTCAGTGTGCTCGCCGGTGAGATCGACCACCGCGACAAGGTTCTGAACGCCGCGGAGCGCGCGGAGAACACGCGAATGATGGCCTGCTGCTCGCGCGCGCGCGATAACAGGCTCGTGCTGGCGCTCTAAGGGCGCAGCCGAACCGTGCAACCTCAACCCGAGATGCGCCAATGAACATTCAATCCCCAGCCAATCTTTCTCGCCTGGCAACCGGGTCGGGCATCACGCCGGGCTACATGTCGGGTTTCGGCAACGGATTCGAGACGGAGGCGCTGCCCGGCGCGCTCCCGATCGGCCGCAACTCGCCGCAGAGATGCCCATACGGCCTGTATGCCGAGCAGCTCTCGGGCTCGCCCTTCACCGCGCCGCGTGCCAGCAACGAGCGCACCTGGCTGTATCGCATCCGTCCGACGGTGGCGAACTGGGGCCGGTTCCACACGGTCGCCGCGCCGCTCTGGCGCACCGGGCCGGCCCGCGAGGCCGAAACGCCGCTGGCGCCGCTGCGCTGGGACCCGATCGCGATTCCGGCAGAGCCGCTCTCCTTTGTCGAGGGCGTCCGCACGATGACGACGGCGGGCGACGCTGGCTCGCAGGCGGGGATGGGCGCGCATCTCTATTTCGCCACCCGCTCGATGCAGGACGAATATTTCTACAACGCCGACGCCGAGATGCTGGTCGTGCCGCAGCAGGGCGGCCTGCGCTTCGCCACCGAATTCGGGGTGATTGACATCGAGCCCGGCGAGATTTGCGTGATCCCGCGCGGGGTGAAGATCCGGGTCGAGCTGCATGGGGGACCGGCGCGCGGCTACCTGTGCGAGAACTACGGCGGCGCCCTCACTTTGCCGGAACGCGGGCCGATCGGCGCCAACTGCCTCGCCAACCAGCGCGACTTCCTGACGCCGGTGGCAGCCTACGAGGACCGCGACGCGCCGTCAAAGCTGTTTGTCAAGTGGGGCGGCACGCTGCGGGCGGCTGAGATCGCGCACTCGCCGCTCGACGTGGTCGCCTGGCACGGCAACTACGCGCCCTACAAATACGACCTGCGCCGGTTCTCCCCGGTTGGGCCGCTGCTGTTCGACCACGCCGACCCGTCGATCTTCACCGTGCTGACCTCCGCGAGCGAGACGCCGGGCACCGCCAACATCGACTTCGTGATCTTTCCCGACCGCTGGCTGGTGGCGGAGAACACCTTCCGGCCGCCTTGGTACCACATGAACGTCATGAGCGAGTTCATGGGCCTGATTTACGGCGTGTATGACGCCAAGACCGGCGGCGGCTTCGCGCCGGGCGGCGCCAGCCTGCACAACACGATGCTGCCGCATGGGCCGGATGTGGATGCGTTTGAGCGCGCGAGCAACGCTGACCTGGGGCCGCACAAGCTCGCAGGCACGCTGGCCTTCATGTTCGAGACCCGCTTCCCACAGCACCTCACCGCCTTTGCCGCTGGGCATACGGCATTGCAGGCGGAGTACGGGTCCTACGGCCGGAACCTCGCCAAGCACTTCGATCCCAGCCGGCCCTGAGCCAGCGCAGTCCGACGCGGCTCAATGGGGACTAGTGGTCAGAATTCGGCACTTGGTCCTTGCTCAACATGACGGACTTGAACGGGCTCGAACAATGTCGTGAGGATGTATTGATACGGTCAAACAATTTAAAAGCAACCGGTCCGATGCCACGGAGCCTCGCGGCCGGCAGCATCTATTTCGCGGTCGTGTTCGCTATCGGGTTCGCTCTTGGCATAGTCCGGGTCGTCATCACCGGCCCAAAACTTGGCGAAACGGCCGCCGTGCTGCTGGAAATCCCTGTTATTCTGACAGCAAGCTGGTTCGTCGCAAAATGGTGCGTTGCGAGATTTGCCGTGCGTTCGGACGCGGCTGAACGCCTGACCATGGGCCTCGTCGCGTTCTGCCTGACGATGCTGGCGGAGATGGCCATGGCAGTACTTTTATTCGGCCGCACTGTTCCCGAGCATTTCGCGACCTACTCGCATTCGCTTGGGCTCGTCGGTCTCATGGCGCAGTTTCTGTTTGCCCTCCTGCCCTATATACAGGGGCGCGTAGGGGATGTCCGCTGAGGGTCCGACAGCGGCCATGGCTGCAAGACTCAAGCGTTAGATTTCAGCCACTAGATCGGGACGATCTGGTGCAGGCGCTCGGATGCGGCTTGCGACATTCCGGCTGTGCTTTCTCCTTGGCCTGTTGGTGCTGAACGGTGAACGTGTTTGGCGGGGCCTGGTCCAATGAGCCGTCTGCACCCTACTATATGGGCTTGAGCGACTACCTGGAGCTTTGAACATGAGCAGTTCGTCCGAATACACGCCGCCCAAGGTCTGGACCTGGGACAAGGAAAACGGCGGCCGGTTTGCGAGCACGAACCGGCCGATCGCGGGGTCCACGCACGACAAGGAGCTCCCGGTCGGCCGCCACCCCCTCCAGCTCTATTCCCTGGGAACGCCGAATGGCGTGAAGGTGACGGTGATGCTGGAGGAGTTGCTGGCCCTCGGCCACCGCGGCGCTGAGTATGACGCCTGGCTGATCCGCATCGGCGACGGCGACCAGTTCGGCAGCGGCTTCGTGGCGGTCAACCCCAACTCCAAAATCCCGGCGCTGGTGGATCGGAGCGGCCCGACGCCGATCCGGGTCTTCGAGTCCGGCGCGATTCTAATGCACCTCGCGGAGAAGTTCGGGGTATTCCTGCCGACCGAGACCGCTGCGCGCGCCGAATGCCTGTCCTGGCTGTTCTGGCAGATGGGCAGCGCGCCGTACCTGGGCGGCGGCTTCGGCCACTTCTACGCCTATGCGCCGACCAAGATGGAATACCCGATCAATCGGTTTGCGATGGAGACGAAGCGTCAGCTGGACGTGCTCGACCGCCGCCTCGCCGAGAGCGAGTATCTGGCCGGCGGCGACTACACGATCGCCGACATCGCTGTGTGGCCCTGGTATGGTGGCCTGTCGAAGGGCTGGCTGTACGAGGCGGCCGAGTTCCTGCAGGTGCAGGATTACAAGAATGTGCAGCGTTGGGCCAACGCGATCGGCGAGCGGCCCGCGGCCCAGCGTGGGCGGATGGTCAACCGCATTTCCGGCGATCCTGCGAGCCAGCTGCATGAGCGCCACGAAGCCGGCGATTTCGACACGAAGACGCAGGATAAGCTGACAACAGAGAGCTGAGCGGCCGCCTCACGTCGGGCCGAGCCGGTGAGTCAGCCGGCCGGCTGGCGGTAGTACTGGTAGTGGAACAGCTCCGTCCGGAAGCCCAGTTTTGCATACAGGGCGAGCGCGCCTGCGTTCTCCGCCGCCACTTGTAGGCTGGCCTCCTGCGCCCCGGCCCGGTTGCGCGCCCAGGCCAGCAGCGTGGACACCACACGGCGGGACAAGCCGCGGCGCTGGAAGGCCGGATCGGTTGCCACCAGATGCAGGCAGACCACGCCGCCGTGCACCGCGCCGAACGCCACGGAGGCGAGCGGGGAGCCCGGCCCGTCTGCCCGTGAGCTGGCGAAGGCGCAGGGCACCGTCACTGGATCGAGAACCCGCGCCCGGGCTGTTACGTCGGGGCTTGACAACCGGGCCTGAGCGTCGAGCCAGTCGGGTCCTGGCCGACCCTCGCACAGCTCGACGCCCTGGGTCGCGTGGCCGGAGCTGGCAACCGGGCCGAGCGGCATCCACAGCACGGGGGACAAGCCCTCCGCCGTGTAGCCCCGGGCGTCCAGCGCCGGGGCTAGCGCGGTGTCGAAGGAGCGGACCCGGACCAGGGCCGGCAGCCCCTGTGCGGCATACAGCGTCTCGCAGGCCTTGATCTTGGCAGACAGCGCAGCCGGGCTATCCTGCCCGGGGTCCAGCGGAGTGACCGAGTTGGCGCGGCGCGTGTAGCCGCCGGCGAAGCGCAGCACCCAGCCGTCCAGCAGCACCTGCCGCGGCGCAGGCCAGGAGTTCAGCGACGCTTCCTCCACCCGGCGCAGCAGCGCTGGGTCACGCGGATCGGACGGCATGGCGCGACGCTATCCGGTACTGGGCCGAGGGGAAAGCCGAGCTGCTAGACGGTTTCTCGTTGCGTCGTGCTGGATACCCAGAAGCTGGCGGCAAGGGTCACGATAGCCGCTGCGGCGAGGTAAAGGCCCGGCGCCGCCGGGTTGCCCGTCGTAACGATCATGCCGGTTGCAATGAGCGGAGTGAGGCCGCTGAACACGGCAAAGCTGATGTTGAACGCCAGCGCCACGCCGCTGAACCGCACACGCGTGGGAAACATCTGCGCCAGAACCGGCGCAAACGAGCCGCCGGCCACGCCGCCCAGCGCGCCAAACGCCGTCAGCAGCAACAACAGGCTGGAATCGCCATGAGCCGACACGAGCTGAAAAAACGGCCATCCGGCCAGCAGCATCGCGCCGGCGCCCAATCGCAGCACGGTTGTGGCCGAGAGGACGTCCGACAACGCGCCCATGGCCAGGACGGTCAGCGCGTTGGCGACCAGCGCAACGGTGACGGCGGCTGCCACGGTTTTTGGCGGGTAGCCCGCGATCCGGATCAGGTAGGCGGGCAGATAGGCGAACAGGATCCCGTTAAAGGCCGCGACAACCGCCGTCGTGCCGATCCCCGCCGCAACCGACCCGAGATGGTGCCGCGCCACCGCCAGAAGCGGCAGGCGCTCCGCCTCCGCCCGGGCGCGCAGGGCAGCGAACACCGGCGACTCCTGAATTTGCCGGCGAGGCAGGTAGCTCAGCAGGCCGAGGACGCCGCCAAACCCGAATGCGAGGCGCCATCCTTGGGAGGCCATGACCTCCGCCGACAGCAGGTTGCTGAGCGCCACATTCACGCCGCTGGCGAGGACGACGCCCAGCGACGCGCAGCTGAACAGCAGCCCGCAGGTGACGCCCCGTGCGCCCGGCCTGACCATCTCGACGACGTATGTTATCGCGCCCGGCAGCTCGCCGCCGAGGCAAAATCCCTGCAGCAGCCGCAGCAGCACGAAGGCGAACGTGGCCCAGAGACCCCAGCGATCGTGGGATGGGCAGAGTGCCATGCCCAGCGTCGCCATCGACATCCCGACCAGGGAGACGAGGAAGGTCGTCCGCCGTCCGAACCGGTCGCCGAAATGGCTGAACGCCACTCCGCCGAGCGGGCGGATGAGGTAGCCACCGGCAAACGCGGCAAACGTGCTGGCTAGCGAGGCGAGCGGATCGCTTGACGGAAAGAACGCGGGCGCGATCGACGATGCGAAGATCCCGTATGCGACGAAGTCATAGAATTCGAGCGCCCCGCCGAGGCTTGCCAGAACGATCGTCCGCAAGGCGGAGCGATCATCGCCCGTTCCGCTTTTCAGTCCATCCTGAACCTGAGCCCTGCCGGCTGGCGTATCAATCGTCAAACGTCGACTCCCGTAGAACAAGCCCGGATAGCCTCGGCGCACCGGCAGGAACCCGCCGAGTATCGCGCCATACGGCACCTGCGCCAACAGGGTTGTCAGCGGTGCGCGGTGGCCGTAGTTCAGGCCGGGGAAGCACGGCGGCATGCACTCGCCCGCAGCCATTGCTTGGCAAACCTATAAAGCCTCGAGCACGGTCATGATTGTTCAAGCCTGCCTGAATGGAGCACGCGCCGCTGCTTACCGGCCAGAACTGACGAACTGGCCTTCTGCTACGCATAAGCGGACAAAGCTGGAACACGGATACACCAAAGCTCAAGCGGGCTGAGCATTTCGGCTGTTCCAAGAGAGAGCTGGTGCGGGTCTGGAATGACGTCAAACAGGTGTTTTCCGCGGGCCTGAACGGAGCTGCCGTAAACGGGCACTTTGGTGCCTGGAATCTGTACGACAAACCCTATCGGAATGGGTCAGTGTGCGAGAACTCCTTCCATGAGGTTTTCCGTACATGCTGGTCGGCTACATGCGCGTTTCCACCGATGGTGACCGACAGGTCATGGACCTGCAGCGTGACGCGTTGCTCGCGGCCGGCGTCGACGAGCGCCACTTGTTCGAAGACCGGGCAAGCGGCAGCCGTGGCGACCGCGCCGGGCTGGCCAAGGCCCTGACGTTTCTCCGGGCCGGCGACTGCCTGGTGGTCTGGAAGCTCGACCGGCTCGGCCGCTCGCTGCCGCACCTATTGACCACGGTCACGGATCTCAAGGCGCGCGGCATCGCGTTCCGCAGCCTGACTGAGCAGATGGACACCACGACCGCGCAAGGGGAGCTGGTGTTCCACATCTTCGGCGCGCTTGCCCAGTTCGAACGGTCGCTGATCCAGGAACGCGTGCAGGCCGGGCTTGCCGCAGCTGCCAGGCGCGGTCGCCGGGGTGGCCGCCCCGTGACGATCGGCGCCGAGAAGCTTGGGGCGGTGACAGCCGCCCTCGACGGTGGCGCCACCAAGGCCGCGGTGTGCCGCACTTTCGGGATCAAGCGCAGCACGCTGATCGACTCCCTTGCCCGGATCGGCTGGTCTGCCGACCCCAAGGGGCAGGAGGCATGAGTGGCGCGACGGCAGCAATTGAGTGAGGGCCAGCTTGCGGAACTGTTCGACCCGCCGGTCGAGCAACGCGAACTGGTGCGCCATTACACCTTGCCATCTGCGGACCTGGCCGCGGCCCAGCGCTGCCGTGGCGACCATAACCGGCTCGGTTATGCGCTGATGCTCTGCTACCTGCGCCACCCCGGCCGCGCATTGCGGGCCGGCGAGCGCCCACCCGCTGCCATGGTGGAGTTCGTGGCCGAGCAGGTCGGCACCGTGCCGGGTGCGATGGACGAATACGTCGAGACCGAACGGAGCCGGCAGCGCCACGCCATCGAATGCCAGGACCACCTCGGCTTGCGCCCGTTTGGCCGCCGTGCCTGCGCCGAACTGCTGGACGCCCTGCTCCCGCAAGCCATCGAGAACGACAAGCTGGCCGTCTTGGCCGGGCTGGTGATGCTGACCTGCCGGGATCGCCGCATCGTGGCGCCCTCGCCCGCGGCGCTCGAGCGGCTCTGCTCCGACCTGCGTCACCAGGCTCGCCGCGAGGTGCACCGCCGCCTGACCCACGGCCTGTCCGCCGAACAGCGCCGTGGCCTCGACACCTTGGTGCAACGCCGGGAGAACACCGGGCAGAACTGGCTGACTTGGCTGCGGCAGATGCCACAGGC
Organism: Rhodospirillales bacterium; assembly: GCA_025351925.1. Taxonomy (GTDB): domain Bacteria; phylum Pseudomonadota; class Alphaproteobacteria; order Acetobacterales; family Acetobacteraceae; genus CAHJXG01. Next base: position 25,408 of record JANXVC010000130.1, read on the forward strand.
CGCAAAGCCTTCTGCCATGCTCGGCCTGATCGCGCGCCTGGAGCACGTGCGCGCCATCGGCATCGAGCCCGGCCGTGGACACCTGGTCCACCAGGCGCGGCTGGCCCAGCTCGCGCGCGAGGCAGCCCGCGTCACGGTGCAGCATGTCGCCGGCTACGAGCGGCAGCGCCGCCACGCGACGTTGGTCGCCATCGGCCTCGACCTCGGCGCCGTGCTGACCGACCAGGCCATCGAGCTGTTCGAACGGCTGATTGGCGGGATGTTCAGCAAGGCGGAGGGTCGGCAGGCCCGCGCCTTCCAGGCGGATGCCCGGGCAATCAACGACAAGGTCCGGCTATACGCCCGGGTCGGCGCCGCGGTGATCGCAGCCCACGAGGAGAAGCAGGACGCATTCGAGGCCATCACCGGGGTGATCGCCTGGGAGCGCTTCCGCACCAGCGTCGCCGAAGCCGAGGCGCTGATGCGGCCGGAGGAGTTCGACGCTTACGAGAACATCGGCGAGCACTACGCCGGCATCCGCCGCTGGTCGCCCGCCTTTCTGGACGCCTTCGCGTTCGAGGGCGTGCCGGCGGCCGCGTCCTTGATGCGGGCGATCGAGGTGTTGCGCGAGGCGAACCGCAAAGGATCGGCCGCTTTGCCGAAGTCGGCTCCCACTGGCTTCATCCGTCAGCGCTGGGCCAGCCTCGTGCTGCCGGGCGGCGCCATTGACCGGCGTCACTACGAACTCTGCGTGCTGTCCGAGCTGCGCGGACGCCTTCAGGCCGGCGACATCTGGGTGACGGGCAGCCGGCGCTACCGCTCCTTCGAGGAGCGACTGATTTCGGAAGATACCCTGAACGAGCTGCAACAGGCGGGCACGTTGCCGATCGCGGTCGAACCCGACTTCGAGCAGTTCATCGCGGGTCGCCGCACGCTGCTGGACGCGAGGCTGGCTGCCGTCGATGCCCGCGCCAAAGATGGCCTGCTGCCGGATGTGTCAATCGACCGCGGCGTGCTGAAGATCGCGCCGATCGAGAAATCTACCCCGCCCGAGGCTGAAGCCCTGGCCGGGCGACTCTACGCCATGCTGCCGCGCATCCGCATCACCGACCTGATGGCCGAAGTGGCGGGTTGGACGCTGTTCCCGGACTGCTTCACCCACCTGCAAACCGGCGCCACTGCGGCCGACACCCGCACCCTGCTGGCCGGACTGCTGGCCGACGGGCTCAACCTCGGCCTGACGCGCATGGCCGAGGCTTGCAGCGTGGCCAGCCTGGCCCAATTGGCCTGGACGTCGGACTGGCACATCCGCGATGAAACCTACGCTCTGGCGCTGCACCGCTTGGTCAACCAGCAGCAGCGTGAGCCGTTCGCAGCCAGGTTCGGCCGCGGCACCGCCTCGTCATCCGACGGGCAGTTCTTCCAGGCGGCCGGCTTCGGCCGGGACGCGGGCCGCCTCAACGGTCATTACGGCCAGAAGCCCGGGTTCAAGGTCTACACCCACCTGTCGGACCGCTATGGGCCGTTCTTCACCAAGCTGATCGCAGCCACCGCCAGCGAGGCGCTGCATGTGCTGGACGCGTTGCTTTATCACCAGAGCGAGGTGCCGGTCGGCCGCCACCACACCGATGGCGGCGGCGATTCCGACCATGTTTTCGCGCTCTGCTCCCTGCTCGGCTTCCAGTTCTCCCCGCGCATTCCCGATCTCAAGCACCGCCGGCTCTACAGCTTCGGCAAGCCGTCCGATCACCCGACGCTGGAGCCCATGATCGGCGGGCGCATCAACCTGGCCCTGATCCGCGCCCATTGGAAAGCCGTCCTGCGCATCGTCGCATCCATCCGCACGGGCACCGTGACGGCGTCGGTGATCATGCGCCAGCTTGCCGCCTACCCCCGGCAGAACGGCGTGGCGGCGGCACTCCGCGAACTGGGCCGCCTGGAGCGCACCCTGTTCACGCTCGACTGGATCGAGGATCCCGAGCTGCGCCGCTCGACCGGGCAGGAGCTGAACAAGGGCGAGTCCCGCAACAGCCTGGCGCGGGCCGTGTTCATCCATCGCCTCGGTGAGATCCGCGACCGGACCTACGAGAACCAGCAGCACCGCGCCTCCGGCCTCAACCTGGTCGTGACCGCCATCATCCTGTGGAACACCCGCTATCTGGAGCGAGCCGTCGCCAAGCTACGCCAGACCGAGGACGTGCCAGACCACCTACTGGCCCACCTGTCACCGCTCGGCTGGGAACACGTGAACCTTACCGGTGACTACATCTGGGCTGCCGAACAAGCGTCGGAAAACATCGACGGAATGAGGTCACTTCGCCCTGCACCCGAGCCGTTCCTCAAAGCCGCCTGATGTTCCGGCTTTGTCTGCTTATGCGTACCAGAAGGCCAGTTCGTCTGTTCTGGCCGGAGCGCCGAGGGTATGCCTTCATACGCATACATCGTTGGGCTGGTGACCGAACCGCTCAGGTCTCGGTTGGCGGCGTGCAAGTAGCGCAGAAAGATGCGTAGACTGCCTGTGGTATACTTGATCGATGACCGGCGCAGGCCGGCACTCCGCGCGTGAACATACGCATCGATGTCGTAAACCTCGAGGCCCGTGAGTACGTCCGGGTCACTGCGATCGCCGAGTTCGTCCAGTACACGTTTCGCATCAGTGACGCGTTCATGTCGTGTGGTCACAGCCAACCCGCGTAGCTCACGCATCCACGCATCATAATCAATCAGCAATGAACGGTGGAAATCCTCACGCCGACTGGTTGATGGGAGCTCGCGTGGCCAGTGGCCGTGCACGACGCGCAGGAGAAGTCGTGCCGGAGCCACGTGTTCGACGCGCCAAGCACGGATGTCGCGTGGTGCGCGAGAGTGCCGCTTCCGATAGGCCCGACCCTCCTTTTGGAGGAAGCCCTCTAGATCAGATGGTTGTGCAGTCTCGACTGATTCGTTCTGGTCTTCAAGGTAGGCGAGAAACCGTCGCGCAATGGGTGGATAGTGTCGCTGGATCCCCGCACAGTATCCCTCGCTCCGCAGAAAGGCCCTGAGTTGCTCGATTGCCGTAACGCTGTCGGATAGCTGGGTTGACATATGGACCTCCTCGGAAAAATCCGAAACGGAACATGCCAAAATAATGCGAAGCAGTTCGGCGCCTATGCCACGGTTATCGGCCGCCGGCCGGACTTCCTTCGCATTATGCGATGCTTCTGATTACCGGCGTAATGGCAAGTGTGAACAAGCATGGAATAGGCTCATCCGCAGCCTCGGTGCAGATCATTGTCACGCTGCACGGATCAAGCGCGCCTTGAGCAGGTCGAGCTTTGCTCGCCCGTAACCTTGGCGTTTGACCAGCTTCAGGCGAGTGACCTGCCCTTCGACTTGGCCGCTGC
>JANXVC010000136.1 GCA_025351925.1 Rhodospirillales bacterium
CATCACCATCCTCGGTCGAAATGGGTTCTCGCTTCCACTGGATGGCCGCTTTTCTACTGACCATTCCGTACTGTCACCGGCGTCAAGTTACACACTTGGCAGCACGAGCGTGCCAGCGATCCTACTGCTTAGCAGTAACCCGGCAATTCCGCCTGCAGACGTCACCGGGCAATTGTCGGGTGGACGGCTCGGCGAATTGGTTCAGCTGCGGGATGTGACACTACCATCCTACACCACAAGCCTTGATGCACTCTCTGCAAAGATCGCAAACAAGTTCACCGCATCGGGATTACAATTGTTCACGGATGGGGGCGGGACGGGAACCCTGTCTGCGTATCCAGGCCTCTCGGGACAATTCCAGGTCAACCCTGCTATCTTTGCGAATCCGTCCCTAGTTCGAGATGGCACATCGCCAAGCAGTTTTCCTATCAACCCAGCTAATGGGCCATCAGGCTTCTCCGACCTGATCGGACGAGTGCTCACCAGCACGTTTGCGGGCAGTGCCGGATCGTCCAGTCTGACCGCAGATGCGCAGGCTTTTGTAACCCAGCAATCCACGGCGGCCGGCCAAGCAACCGAGGACCTCGGCGGTGCCAAATCCTACCAGAGTACTTTAGTGTCGCGGTTCTCAGACGGATCAAGCGTCAACGTGGACCATGAGATGGCCACAATGATTCAACTGCAAAACTCGTATCAGGCGAATGCCCGCATGGTGCAGACCGTGCAGGCGCTGTTTACGGCACTGCTGGATGCGACCCGCTGAACTAGACGTCAGAAACGGAATAAATCGATTATGTCCACGCTGGTCCTAGATCTTAAAATGAACGACATGCTAATCATCAACGGGGCGCCTATGCGGTTCTGCAACGGTGTGCGACTGGAGCTGAATGGGCACGCTCGCTTCCTTTATGGTAAGCAAATCATGCCCCCCGGAACCGACAATACGCCAGCGCGGCGCATCTACTACGCAGTGCAGACTGTTTACATCGGCACCGACGAGGAACGTCAGCCTGCCCTTGAGGCCGCCCAGCGATATTGCGACGAGTTTGCAGAAAACACCACGAGTCAACTGGCAGTGGAGATCCTCTCTCAAGTCATGCGGGCCCTGGGTGAGGATCGCTGCTATGACGCGTTAAAACTAGTGCAGCGCATTATGCGCCATGAAGCCGCCGTCATGAATGTCTTAGCGCATGCTCCCAAGCTGGTCGCCGCCGAATGACAAATTCGATCGGCCCGTCCACCTACGGTCCTATGGAACGCATGCTGGCATCCGTGGACGTCTTGCAAACCCAATACGAAGTTCTGCAGCAGCAGACGACCACGGGAAAGATTTCACAGTCCTACGCCGGCTTGGCATCCATCTCGTCGCAGGTGTTAGACCTGACTGCGGCATTGAGCCAGGGCGCTGCCTATTCGCAGAACATCGGACATGCCCAGGGTAAAGCCTCCGTCATGCAAGACGCGATGACCCAAATCAACGATGTCGCTAACAAGATGGCAGCTACCTCTCTAGGTCTCGTTGGGACGAGTTCGTCTGAGACGATTCAAAGCGCTGCAAACCAGGCGAAGCTCGCGCTGCAGCAGATCGCCGCTTTGATGAATTCGAAATACGCGGGCGACTACGTTTTTGCCGGGGCCGACACATCGAACCCGCCGGTGCCCTTGGCTGAGACCATCAGCGGTTCCGGGATGTTTGCTCAAATTGGTGCACAGGTCGCTTCCCTCGCAAATGTGCCGACCATTCCGTCCATCGGGACCGTGATCGCCAACACCGTGTCGATCGCTTCGAGCACCGCGCCGGGCACGACCGTCTTTTCTGGCTACCTAACTGGAGCAGGAGCTACTGCCAGCATGGTGACCGTCCAGATCTCGGACTCCCAGCGCATCGTTCTGGACCTTCCAGCAAACCGCAATGTGGGCGCCACATCGGACCCGGGGATCACCGGTACAGGTAACGCCATCAGCGACATCATGCGTAGCCTCTCAGTGATAGCGAATAGCACCGGCGCCATAGCAGCCAATCCAGATTTTGCAGCACTGATGAAGGATGCCACTCAGACTCTGACGTCCGCGGCACAAACTGTATCAGAGGAGGCCGGGCAGGTTGGCTTGGCGCAGGATGCAATGACTACAGCAGCGAGGGCACATGCCTCGCTTAAGACGCTTCTTGACAAGCAGCTCTCGACTCTGACGGATGTCGACATGGCAAGTGCTATCTCTCAACTACAGGCCGTGAACACTCAGTTGCAGGCTAGCTACAAGGTCTTGTCTTTGGCACGGAACTTAAACCTAAGCAGCTACCTCTAGCGGCATAGCAGTGATGGCTGGGGTGCTCACCCTAGCGCTGATCTATGGGCGGGCGATGCACGGAACGTGTCAACGACTTTGGGCTCTTGGCCACTTTAGATGCAGGCGTCACCGGTAACCTGTGGGGAAGGCAGGCTGTCCGGTAGTTGGGTCAGCATATCTGGGGCGGCTTCATCTAAAGTGGCCAAGAGCCCGACTTTGATGCAGGCGGGTTTGGAATTTAGGCTTGGTATAGTCGCGTTAGTTGGGCGGCTTTGGACTGGTGACCCTGCACCGAATGTGTCTTGTTCATAGGGGGAGTCGCTTCTCCGTATGTCCCGGCCTGGGGCGGGTTGCAAAGGCTGCTGGGGTGAGCCCGTCCAGGCTTGTGTGCGTGCGTTCTGTGTTGTAGTCGATCCTCCATGCTTCGATGATCTGCCGGGCCGCCGCCAGGCTGCTGAACAGGTGCTCGTTCAGGCACTCGTCCCGGAACCGTCCGTTGAAGCTCTCCACGAACCCGTTGTGCTGCGGCTTCCCTCCGTCACCATTCCAGCGGCTATGCCGCAGGAGCCTTGGGCAACTCCGCCCGGCGCGATGGAGTGACAGAGCATCCCTCGCTCCTCCTGCCAGCGCAGGATCGCGTGCGGTGTCGGCTCCGTGCCGTTGTCGCTGACGATCATCGCCGGGCGGCAGCCGCGCCGCTCGGCGACCCGGTCCAGCTCGCGCCCGACCCAGCCGCAAATCCCCGAGGGGATCTTGGCGAGCAAGCCGGACAGCGACGTGTCCGCAACCAAGCCCAGGCACTCGCGGGTAAAGTCGTCCACGACCGCCAGCACCCGGAACCGACGCCCACTGGACAGCGCATCCAACACGAAGTCCAGCGACCAATGCTGGTTCGCCCCGTTCGGCAGCGTCATCGGCGAGCGAGTGCCGAGTGCCCGCTTCCGGCCGCCCCGCTTGCGCACGCCGCGGAACGTGTCAACGACTTCGGTACGGCCGGGGGTTGGAATTTAGGCTTGGATAGTCGGGTCGGTTGTGCGGCATTAAGCGGAGCGAGGCGGCTGGCCCCTTGGTGTGATCGTGACGGTTAAGGATCGGGTGACTGGCC
>JANXVC010000161.1 GCA_025351925.1 Rhodospirillales bacterium
GTGATTTCTACGACAATGCTCTCGCGGAGACGGTGATCGGCCTCTTCAAGGCCGAGGTCATCCACCGGCGAGGACCTTGGCGCTCCTTCGAGGCCGTCGAGTTCGCCACCCTCGAATGGGTCGACTGGTTCAACAACCGCCTCCTCGAGCCGATCGGCAACATCCCGCCCGCCGAGGCGGAAGAAGCCTACTATACCCCGCTTGAGGTCATGCCAATCGCCGCGTAAGACTCAAACCAAACAGCCTCCGACAAACCCGGGGCGGTTCACACCTTGGCTCAAGACCACGCTCGTGCAGTGCGCCTGGGCCGGTTGCCCGCAAGAAGGCCAGCTACCTGCAAGCCCAGTTCCAGCGCCTGCGTCACCGGCGAGGACCCAAGAAAGCGATCCGCGCCATTGCCGCCTCCATTCTGGCCGCCGCCTGTGAATAAGCGCCGAACCGGAACCTCTCCCGAACACGGCTGCAACATGTTGTTATCATGACTTGAAATGATGGATAGGTGGGCTGCCGATCGGGACCCCACCCCTGCGGCGCTTTTCTGGGTGCAATCAATGTAGTAGCCCCGACTCCAGCGGGGCCCCGGTTCGGCGCTTGTCCACAGCGTCACCATGGTGCTGTTTACGTATGTCGGACGATGCCGCTTGTCGGTGAACCGGACGCGGTCGCTGCCGGGTTCCCGGAGGCCAGCACGCGCCAGACCGCCGCTGGATACCATGCCCTGCCCGTGCTGGTGACGCTGTCCAGCCGGTTCAGCTCGGCGGCGATGCGCTGGAGCGAGAGCCCCTGCCCTGCCAGCCGCGCCACGTCCGGCGCCATCCGGTTGCGGAACGCCGCCGCCGCCCTTGTGCGCTCCGCCCGTGCGGCTGTGGGATCGCTGCCGTGCGGCGCGCCCAGCTTGGTCCTCCTCGCCTTCGCGGCTGCGAGCGCCGCCTTGGTGCGTTCCGAGATCATCTGGCGCTCGTGCTCGGCGACGGCGGCCGGGATGTGCAGCGTGAGCCGGTTGGCCTGCGGCATGTCGCAGCAGAGCAGCTCGACGCCGCTTTCTAGCAGGCGGGAGATGAAGGCGACGTTGCGCGACAGCCGGTCAAGCTTGGCGATGAGCAGCGTGGCGCGAGCCTGCTTGGCGTGGTCGAGGGCCTGCTGCAGCTCGGGCCGGTCGGCGCGCTTGCCGCTCTCGACCTCGACATACTGCGCCAGCAGCCTGCCCCGGCTCGCGTTGACGAAGCGCGTGACGGCGGCCTGCTGCGCGTCCATGGCGAGTCCGCGGATGCCCTGCTAGTCGGTGGCCACGCTCAGGTAGGCAACAAAGCACATCATGCGACAAGATACCTACTCTGTTTCACGCTGTAAACGTTTCAGAATGAGGTGCTAAGGCAGGCAGGGCGAGGCTGCGACAAGATCAAACCCTCTTCCGGCTATGTGTCGGCATTCGCAGCCGCCTTGTAGCTTCGGAGCAGCACACAGATGTCGTTCGTTTCGGAACCATCCCGCCGGTCAGACATTTCTTTCCGAACGCCCCTACTCCGTCTATGGTAGCACTCATGAATGACGTCTTCCTTCCTCCGGAGCTGGAGCGGTTCGCCGCCGAGGCGGTCGCGTCTGGCCGCTACCGGGATCGTGCGGACCTGGTCGTTGCCGGGGTGAGCCTGCTTCAGCGACAGGAAGTTGCGCGTGCCGAGCTGCTCGCCTCGGTTCTGTCGGCTAAGGAAGAGGGCGACCGGGATGGATATCTTACCGGCGACGAGGCTGCAGCGCAGGTTCGGGCTACCATCGCGCGGAGAAGCAACGCTTCGGCGTGAGCCGGTTCCGGAACTTCGCGCCGCAGGCAGCGGCCGACCTCGACCATGCAGTAGACTGGCTTCTGGACCGAGTCGCAGCACCTGGGGCGGCGGAGCGGCTGCTGACGGCGGTCCTTGACGCTGGCGAGCGACTGGCGACCCGTCCTCAGCTTGGAGGAAGGCGCCCTGAGCTGCTGCCCGATCCGTTCCGGTTCTGGTCGCTGCCGCGCTTCGGCCTGCTTTTGGTTTACGACCCGACGGCGAGCCCTGCGGTTATCCTGCGCGTTCTGAACACCGCCCAGGATCTCGGGCCGCTGTTGGCTGATTTGACCGGCCCGCCTGACGAGCGCGAGCCGGATTAGGATGGCAACGCAACCGATATTGCCATTTTGCCGGATCGTCACAGGAACTCCTTGCCGGCATGGTCCTCCAGCAGGTCCGAGTTCCGCACGTAGTCCGACTGCATCTGCACCGACTTGTGCCGCGACACCTCGCGCATCTTCTAGATCGACGCCCCAGCAGCGGCGGCGCTGGTCAGGAAGCTCGCGCGCAGGCTGTGGCTTCGCGTCCCCATAGGCCACGTTGAAGAAATGCTCGGCTGCATTCCCTTCCTGCATGAAGCTGCCTCCGGCTTCCACTTCCACGACGGTGGCTAGACCCGCCAGACGAGCCACGTCCTTATTCTTGATCGCATCGCAGACGCTGTGGAAGCGGGCGTCGTACGACAGGCATTTTGCGTGTGGGCTCTTGCCCGACGGACCAGTAGGTACAGAGACCACGACCCAAACATTTCTAATTGATCTTGGTCAACAATCCGCGTGACCAAAGTCAACCTGGGCTCTATACGACGAAAGGCCTAGCAACTTCAAATCAGTTGAATTTGCCAGCTTTCCTGGCATGGGCCACAACGAAGTCCGCCATGGCGCCCATATCGGACAGCGACAGAAACGGCACTGGCGCCGCAATCGGCGCCTCTCCAGTGACTGCCAGCACCAACGGGTCGTCGAGTGCCAGCAGTCGTCGGTCCTGACCAAGCCGTGCGGCCTCCAGCTTCGAATAAGGCGACAACCGGAAGCCTTTCAAGAGCACCAGATCGACCGGCACCATACGAGCCAGCAAAGCATCGACATCCGGCTCAACCTCGTCGCTCCGAACCTCTCGCATCAGCACCTGCCGAGTGCCGCTGGCCAGCATTACTTCCCGTGCTCCGGCCTCGCGATGACCCCGACTACCAGTGCCCGGACGGTCGAGGTCCAGGTCGTCAGGCGTCCGTTTGATGGTGGATACACGTAAGCCCCATATTGAGAGCTCGGCCACCGATCGCTGGACGATACCCGTTTTGGCCGCACAGCCGCCGACCACACCGAATACTCTCATGGGGACAGGGCCTCGCAGGCTCATCCGGCTGCACCAATCCGAGATGGAATACGCCGCGCTGCACGGCGGTGCCGAACTCGAAGCTCTGAGCAATCCGGCGCGCCTTCTCCACCACGTAAATGGCGCCTTCCGGAGGACAGACGTCACGGGCAGTCATCTCGAACAAAGCAAGCCATCGAGCGAAGTGCTTTGACCTTAACTCGAGCGGAAAGCGGGCGGCTAAGGGTTGGCCATGATAGCGGCCGGTCATCAGAACGACCGACGACCAGAACGCGGTGATCTTGGCGATATGGGCCTCCCAGTCCTCGACGCGCTTGAACAATGGGCCGAGCACCTCGTCCTCGCGCGCGGCGGTGTAGAAGGCGCGCACCAGCCGCTCCAAAACGGTGTCGTCCAGGCCCGTTGCTATGCTGATGCGCTTGGAAATCGCCGCCCGGCGTTCTGGCGTTTCCGGATGCGGGATAGATGACAGGGTCGGTGGCACAGTCACGACCTGCTGTTCTTATCCGACCCAGCAACAAGATCCTCAAACTCCGGATGCCGCTTGATGAACTCGGCAATGAACGCGCACTCCGGCACGATCTTGAGCCGAAGGCGCCAGGCGTCCGCCAAAACCGAGCGAGCCAGCGCGGAACCTACGCCGCGGCTTGCAAGCGCGCTCGGAACCTCGGTGTGCACCAGCGCGATCCGACCGCCTTTACGCGTATAGGTCACATACGCCATCGAGTCCTCGGCAACCATCTCGTAGCGCTGTCGGGCGGTGTTGTTGATTGCTTCAGCCATTGAACGTCTCCAGGCTTGCCCCCACAGCGCTCGGCATGAACGGCATGAAGTCGAGCATGGTGCCGCGACGAATATCCGCGTCCTGGGCGGAAAGCACGGCGAAGCCTGTGGCTTCCAACAGCGGCGCCAACCTGCCGGAACCGTCCGGTCCGGCGCGCTCCACCCAGAGGCACGCGTCGTGCTGGCGCAGGCGGGCGAGGATGAATTCTGTCCGGCCCGGCTTCCGGCGGATGTCAAACCCCGCATGCGCCCGAAAGGCGGCGGGAGGGATCGTCCCAGTCATGTGTGCAAGGAGCGGCCGCACAAACGCGATTGTTCCGGCGACTGCCGCCAGCGGATTGCCGGGAAGCCCGATGAAGACGGCATTTCCCAGCCGCCCGGCCGCCAGCGGCTTGCCGGGTTTCATCGCGACGGAGAGCACGGCCAGATTGCCGCCCAGGTCACGCACCGCATCACGCACATGGTCCTCGTCACCCACGGAGATGCCCGCGGTTGTTATGACGAGATCGGCGTCCAGGGCGGCACGCCGGAGCGCCGAGCGCATGGCGGCCGCGCTGTCTGACACGATCGCCATTGGGCGAACCGCGGCACCGCTGGCGCGCAGGAGCGCCACCAGCATCGGGAGGTTGGAGTCATGGATCTGGCCAGGTGACAGGTTTTGATCCGGGGTGCGGAGCTCCCGTCCGCTCGACAGGAGCGTCACCCTCGGCCGCCTGCGCACCGAGACGGCCGACACGCCCTGCGCCGCAAGCACGGCGATATGGCGCCAGTCCAGCACCGTCCCTTCAGCGATCAGCCGCTGTCCAGCACGGATGTCTTCGCCATGCCGCCGCACGTTGGTTCCGGCCGGGGGCACCGTGGCGATTTCGATGACATCATCCTGCCGATAGACGTTTTCCTGCGCAACCACCACATCGGCGTCGTCTGGCAGCGGCGCGCCTGTTAGGATGCGGTGCGCTCCGCCAGGATCAAGGCGGCCTGGCGCATCGCCCGCCACGGCCCGGCCAGTCACCGGCAGCCATGCGCCCGGCGTCAAGTCGTCGCAACGGACAGCGTAGCCGTCCATGGCCGACTGGTCGAACCGGGGAAGGTCGCTGCGCGCCATGAAAGGCGCCGCAACGACCCGTTCCGCGCAGTCCATCAACGTCACTTCCTCATTGCCCAGCATTTCCGTGACGAGGCTGAGGACACGACCCAGCGCAGCAGCGCAAGAAATCCCTCCCACGGCGCAGCCGAATGCTGGGGTGATTGCGTTTATGATGGCCGCGCTGGCGTTTTGCGCGTCACGGAAGCGGGGAAGGCCCGTGCCAGGATGGCCTGCAATGCCGCCGCGCCCGGCTGAGGCGAGTTGGCCATCTTGCCGACCAGGTCCAACCAGACCTCCTCGCCGCCATGGTCAAGGAGGTGCCGGACGGTCGCTGCGACGTAGGTGCCAGGGGTGACGACGTTGGCCTCCGCAGCCTGCTTAACCCGCTCCAGCAAAGCTTCGTCGCCGAGGGCGGCAAGAGTTTCTTCCGCCGCCGCGGCGTTGGTCAGGCCGCCCAGTATGTTGCCAAGCATTGCCGCCGCCTTACTGAACGAGGGGCGACGAGGCGCCCGCGATGTCGAACCCGCTGATCCGCGCTTGGCCCGCCAGCAACGTCACATACTGTACGGCGGCCCGGCGCGAGGAGCTCGCTTCGAGATAAGAAGCAATGCGCTCGCGAACCTGCTCGAATGGGAGCACTGACCCGGCAACCTTGCGGTCCAGACGGACGACGTGCACCCCGTAGCGCGTGCGCACGACCTCCGGGCAGATTTGGCCCGCTTCAAGCGGCAAAAGCGCCGCCTCAAACTCCGGCGTCGTGTCACCACGGGCCACTTGGCCCAGACGGCCCCCATCGCTTGCCGATGGGCAGGCGGACAAAGCCCGCGCAATGCTTTCGAAGCGGTCCGGAGCCGCTTCGACTTCCGCCAACACGATCCCGGCCTGGATCACGGCCTGAGCGTAGGTGACCTGATCGTCCTGGGCTGCCTTAAATAGGATATGCAGCGGCTCATAAAGCTCTGCGCTGCGGAACCGCGCGAGGTTGGACTGGTAGTAGCGGTGGCAATCCGCCTCCTCTGCTGTCGGCGTCTTGACCTCGGCCTCGAGCAGCATACGGATCAAGGCCTCCTCGTCGGTTTCACGCAGCCCGTTCTCGCTACGTGGTTCGGGAACGAGATCAAGCGCGCGGGCGCGCTGGGACAGCAGTTCGCGTACCACCAAGGCCCGGGTTGCCGCCGCCCAGGCAACGACCGGTGAGACGCCCTCATGGTTCTGCACCTCACGGGCGATGTCCGCGCTGGCGATGACCGCTTCGTTGACGGCCACGATGTTGGGGACCGAAGACCTGACGGTGTTGGTGCGCATGGTTCAGTCGTCTCCTACGGCGGGTTGTGGCTGGGGAACCCAAATCGGCGCGGGAGCGGCGGCAGCTTTCGGGGCGGCAACCGCAGCCTTGGGGCGGCCCGTCACGGAGCGTGTGGTGCGAACCACTTGGTAGCCTTTGCGGCCCAGGTACCAGATCGGCGCGCTCCAGACGTGCACCAGCCGGGTGAATGGGAAGACGAGGAAGATCGTCATGCCCAGGAACAGATGCAGCTTGAAGATTGGGTTGACGTCGGCAACCAGGCCAGCGATCCCCGGCTGCAAGGTCACGACGCCCTGTGCCCAGGCCATGAACCTCAGCATCTCCGAGCCATCGAGGTGGTTCGCCGAGACGAAGATCGTGGCCAGCCCAAGCGTCAGTTGCGCCCACAGCACCAGCAGGATCGCGATGTCGGCAAAGCTGGACGTGTTGCGGACCCGCGCGTCGAACAGGCGCCGGTGCGCCAGGAGCGCGATGCCGACCCAGCAGGCAACCCCGGCCGCGCCGCCGAACGTGATGGCGAGAAGCTGTTTGAAGGTGTGGCTGATGCCGAGCGTGTCGAACACGACAACCGGCGTCAGCAGGCCGACGAGATGCCCGCCGAAGATGGCCAGGATGCCGACGTGGAACAGGTTCGATCCCCACATCAACTGCTTGCGCCGCAGCAACTGGCTGGAGCCGGAGCGCCAGGTGAATTGTGAGTGGTCGAAGCGCAGCAGGCTGCCGAGCAGGAACACGGTCAGCGCCACGTAGGGGTACCAGCCAAAAAGCGCGTTGTTCAGCCAGTCGTTCATGATCGCCGCTCCTCAGGCTGCCGCTGCGTTGCGCGAAGGCACGCTTGGAACCGTGGTCTGCCGGGCGTTGCGCTGGCTGGCGCGGATCTGGGTGCGCACCCGGTCCGTCCCGCAGGCGTCGACCGCCTCCCCGGGGCCGAAGCGCACCGCCGCCTCCTCCCAGGAGGCGTCCATCGCCTCGAGGTCGTCAGGATTTTCCTCGGGAATATCGGACATCGCCAGCGTCGGCGCCGCCGCGATGTCCGCGAGCGCCGCCATCACCGAGGCGTAGCCCGTGTTGCGGGCGCCCAGGCGATCGGTCAGCGCCCGCAGGATGCCCGCGGGCTCGGTCAGCATCGTCCGCGCCTCGGTGTCCGGCAGCAGCGACAGGAAGTCGAGGAACAGCGGCAGGAAGTCGGGCAGCTCGTCGGCCGCTATGTCCAGCCCATGGTTCTGGTAGAGCGTGACCAGGTCGGCCATGGCCTGGCCACGGTCGCGGCTTTCGCCGTGGATGTGCTCGAACAGATGCAGCGACAGCGTCCGGCTGCGGTCGAACAGCGCGAAGTAGCGTTCCTGGAGTTCATAGATGTCGGTTCCCGCCACCTCGTCCAGGAAGATGCCGATCGCCGTCCGTTGGGGCGCGGCGACGATGGCCTCCTCGGCCAGCGCCGCCGCAATCTCGCCGGTGGCGGCCTGCAACGCCTCGGTGGGATACGACAGCAAGGCAGCGAGGGCCCGGTATGTGCGTGCCATCACCCCACCTCCTCAGGCGCTTTGGCCCTCGGCTTGTTGCCTGCGAACAGGTCGAAGCCCGTCTTGCTGCTGCCGCAGCCCTCGCCGAAGGAGAAGCCGCAGGAGCCACGCAGTTCGAAGGCGTCCTCGCCGGTCTCGCGGTGCGCCGTCGGGATGACGAAGCGGTCCTCGTAGTTGGCGATCGCCATGAGCTGGTACATGTCCTCGATGTCGATGCCCGACAGGCCGACCCGCTCCGCGATGCCGTCGTCGATGACGCCGTCCACCGTCTTCGACCGCATGTAGGCCCGCATGGCCAGCATCCGCTCAAGGGCAAGCTGGACCGGCTCGGTGCGCCCGGCGGTGAGCAGGTTGGCGAGGTACTCCACCGGGATGCGCAAGGATTTCACATCCGGCATGCCGCCGATCTCGCCGAGGTCGCCTTTCGCCGCCGCGGCCTGGATGGGCGACAGCGGCGGGACGTACCAGACCATCGGCAGGGTGCGGTACTCGGGATGCAGCGGGAAGGCGATCCGCCAATCCATCGCCATCTTCCACACCGGCGAGCGCTTCGCCGACTCCAGCCAGGCTTCGGAAATGCCGTCGGCACGCGCCTGCGCCTGCACCTTGGGATCGTTGGGGTCAAGGAAGACCTTGAGCTGCGCCTCGTAGAGGTCGCCGATATCGGGGGCCGAGGCGGCTTCCTGGATGCGGTCCGCGTCATACAGCACCACGCCCAGGTAGCGGATGCGCCCGACGCAGGTCTCCGAGCATACCGTCGGCAGCCCGGCCTCGATGCGCGGGAAACAGAAGGTGCACTTCTCGGATTTGCCGGACGACCAGTTGTAGTAGATCTTCTTGTAGGGGCACGCCGACACGCACATGCGCCAGCCCCGGCACTTGTCCTGGTCGATCAGGACGATGCCGTCCTCCTCGCGCTTGTAGATGGCGCCCGACGGGCACGCGGCGACGCAGGTCGGGTTGAGGCAGTGCTCGCACAGGCGCGGCAGATACATCATGAAGGTGTTTTCGAACTGGCCGTAGATTTCCTTCTGGACACCCTCGAAGTTGGTGTCCTTCGACCGGCCTGCGAACTCACCGCCCAGGATCTCCTCCCAGTTCGGTCCCCACTTGATCTTTTCGATCCGCTCGCCGCTGATCAGTGAACGCGGCCGGGCCGTCGGCATGACCTTGCCCTCGGGCGCCGTCTGCAAATGCGCGTAGTCATAGGTGAACGGCTCGTAGTAGTCGTCGATCTCTGGTAAATCTGGGTTGGCGAAGATGTTGGCCAGCACACGCCATTTGGCGCCGATGCGCGGCTCGATCGAGCCGTCGGCCTTGCGCTTCCAACCGCCCTTCCAGCGCTTCTGGTTCTCCCAATCCTTGGGGTAGCCGACGCCGGGCTTGGTTTCGACATTGTTGAACCAGGCGTATTCGACGCCCTCGCGGCTGGTCCAGACGTTCTTGCAGGTGACGGAACAGGTGTGGCAGCCGATGCATTTATCGAGGTTCAGCACCATCCCGATCTGCGCGCGCACTCTCATGCCACGGTCTCCTTCTGCATGGTGGGCTTGGTCCCATCCAGCCAATCGACCTTGTTCATGCGCCGGATGACGATGAACTCGTCGCGGTTGCTGCCGACGGTGCCATAGTAGTTGAGGCCGTAGGATTGATGCGCGTAGCCGCCGATCATGTGCGTCGGCTTCATGACGACCCGCGTCACCGAGTTATGGATGCCGCCGCGTTGCCCGGTGATCTCGCTGCCGGGCATGTTCACGATCTTCTCCTGCGCGTGATACATCATCACCATGCCGGGGTTGACCCGCTGCGAGACGACCGCGCGTGCCACCAGGGCGCCGTTGGTGTTGAAGGCCTCGATCCAGTCGTTATCGACGATGCCGACCCGCTTCGCGTCGCTCTCGCTGATCCAGATGCACGGCCCGCCCCGGCTCAGCGTCAGCATCAGCAGGTTGTCGGTGTAGGTGCTGTGGATACCCCACTTCTGGTGCGGGGTGACGAAGTTCAGCACGATCTCCGGATTGCCGTTGGCGTGCCGCCCCTGCACCTGCGCCGTTGCCTTGGTGTCGACCGGCGGGCGCCACGTGACCAGGGCCTCGCCGAAGGCCCGCATCCACAGGTGGTCCTGGTAAAGCTGCTGGCGCCCGGTCAGCGTACGCCACGGAATGAACTCGTGGACGTTGGTGTAACCAGCGTTGTAGCAGACCTTGTCGCTCTCGATGCCTGACCAGGTGGGCGACGAGATGATCTTGCGGGGCTGCGCGATGACGTCGCGGAAGCGGATCTTCTCGTCCTCCTTCGGCCGCGCCAGATGGGTATGGTCCCGCCCGGTCTTGCGGCCGAGCGCTTCCCATGCCTTGACGGCAACCTCGCCGTTGGTCTCGGGCGCCAGGCTGAGAATGGCCTCGATGGCGTGGATATCCGTCTCGAGGCGCGGCTGCCCGGCTGCGGGGCCTGCGGCGACCGTGCCGTTCAGCGCCCGCAGGAATTCGACCTCGTGCCTGGTGTCCCAGCCGATGCCCTTGCCGCCGTTGCCGGTTTTCTCCAGCAGCGGTCCGATCGAGGTGAACTGGGCGTAGAGCCCCGGATAGTCGCGCTCGACGACCGTCACCGTCGGCATGGTGCGGCCCGGCACCGGGGTCGTCCCGTCGCGCTTCCAATCGCTCACGCCGTAGGGCTGCGCGAGCTCGCCCGGGGTGTCATGCAGAACTGGCGTGAGCACGACGTCCGTCTCGCGGCCCAGCACCTCCGGCGCGATCTCGGAGAACGCCCGCGCGATGTCCTGGTAGATCTGCCAGTCGGTGCGCGCTTCCCAGGCCGGGTCCACCGCCGCAGTCAGCGGGTGGATGAACGGGTGCATGTCCGAGGTGTTGAGGTCGTTCTTCTCGTACCAGGTCGCCGTCGGCAGCACGATGTCCGAATAGACGCAGGTGGTGGACATGCGGAAGTCGAGCGTCACCAGCAGGTCGAGCTTGCCCTCCGGCGCCTTGTCGTGCCACGCGACCTCTTGCGGACGCTCGCGGCCTTCGGCGCCGAGATCCTTGCCCAGCAGGCCGTTGCTGGTGCCGAGCAGGTGCTTGAGGAAGTATTCGTGCCCCTTGCCGGACGAGCCGAGCAGGTTGGAGCGCCAAACGAACATGTTGCGTGGCCAGTTGGCAGGGTCATCCGGGTCATGGCAGGATAGGTCTAGCTCGCCGGACGCGACGGCTTTGGCGACGTAGTCCTTGGGCTCCAGCCCGGCTGCCTTCGCCCGCGCGGCGACGGTCAGCGGGTTCTGCTTGAGTTGCGGCGCCGACGGCAGCCAGCCCATGCGCTCGGCGCGCACGTTGTAGTCGATCGTGCTGCCGCTCCAATCGCCGTCCGGCGCGGTCGGCGACAGGATCTCGGCGACATCCAGCGTTTCGTAGCGCCACTGGTCGGTGTGGGCGTAGAAGAACGAGGTGCCGTTCTGGTGGCGCGGCGGCTTGGCCCAGTCCGTGCCGAAGGCGATCGGCACCCAGCCGGTCTGCGGACGCAGCTTTTCCTGGCCGACATAGTGCGACCAGCCGCCGCCCGACTGGCCGATGCAACCGCAGAACACCAGCATGTTGATGATCCCGCGGTAGGCCATGTCCATGTGGAACCAATGGTTCAGCCCGGCGCCCAGGATGACCATGGAACGCCCGTTGGTCTTCTCCGCGTTGGTGGCGAATTCGCGCGCGACATGGATGATGTGGTGGCGCGGCACGCCGGTGATGTTCTCGGCCCAGGCGGGCGTGAACGGCTTGTCCTCGTCGTAGTCGCTCGCGACGTTGTTGCCGCCCAGGCCGCGGTCGAGGCCGTAATTGGCGCACATCAGGTCGAACACCGTGGTCACCAGCGTGTCGCCGTCCTTAAGCGCCAGGTTGCGGACCGGGACGTTGCGCGTCAGCACGTCGCCGTGGCCGGTCGCCTTGAAGCCGTTGGTCGCAGCGCCGCCGAAGTAGGGGAAGCTGACCCGGGCCGTCGGATTGTCGCCAGCCAGCGTCAGGGTCAGCGCGACCTCGCGTCCGCCGCTTTCCTTGGCCTCCAGGTTCCACTTGCCTTCTTGCCCCCAGCGGAACCCGACGGAGCCGAGCGGCACGACAGGCTGGCCGTCCTGGTCGAACGCCATCGTCTTCCAGGCGGCGTTGTTGGCCTCGCCCAGATTATCGGCGAAGTCCTCGGCCCGCAGCAGCCGCTCGGGAATGAACGCGTCGCCTTTGCGGACCAGGCGGACCAGCATCGGCAGGTCGGTGTAGCGGCGCGCGTAGTCCTCGAAATACGGCACGCTGCGGTTCAGGTAGTACTCGCGGAGGATGACGTGGCCGATCGCCAGCGCCAGCGCGGCGTCGGTGCCCTGCTTGGGATGCAGCCAGAGGTCGGCGAACTTGGTCGCCTCCGCATAGTCGGGCGAGACCACGACGCTCTTGGTGCCCTTGTAGCGGACCTCGGTGTAGAAATGCGCGTCCGGCGTCCGCGTCTGCGGAACGTTCGAACCCCAGATCATCAGGTAGCCAGCGTTGTACCAGTCGGCACTCTCCGGGACGTCGGTCTGCTCGCCCCAGGTCATCGGGCTGGCGGGCGGCAGGTCGCAATACCAGTCGTAGAAGCTCAGGCAGACGCCGCCGAGCAGCGACAGGTAGCGGGCGCCCGCGGCGTAGGAGACCATCGACATCGCCGGGATCGGCGAGAAGCCGATCACGCGATCGGGGCCGTATGTCTTGACCGTGTAGGCGTTGGCGGACGCGATGATCTCGTTCACCTCGTCCCAGGTGGCGCGAATCAGGCCGCCGAGGCCGCGCTTGCTGGTGTAGCTGGCGCGCTTCCCGGCGTCCTCGACGATGGAGGCCCAGGCGGCGACCGGCGTGAGGGTCGCCCGCGCCTCGCGCCACAGCTTGAGCAGGCGACCGCGCACCATCGGGTGCTTCACGCGGTTCGCGGAATACAAGTACCAGGAGTAGCTGGCGCCGCGGGCACAGCCGCGCGGCTCGTGGTTGGGCAGGTCCGGCCGGGTGCGGGGATAGTCGGTCTGCTGGGTTTCCCAGGTGACGATGCCGCCCTTGACGTAGATCTTCCAGGAACATGACCCGGTGCAGTTCACCCCATGGGTGGAGCGGACGGCCTTGTCGTGCTGCCAGCGCTTCCGGTAGCCGTCCTCCCACTCCCGCGGCTCGTTGGTGACGACCCCATAGCCATCGGCGAAAGTGTCGACCTGCTTCTTGAAGAAGGTTAGCCGGTCGAGGAAGTGGCTCATTGCTGGATTTTCCTGCGGTGATCAAGGCCCCTCCGGCAGGCACTGGCCCCAGAGCGTGCGGTCATTAGCAGCGCAAGATCACCTCCGCGCATTGATCTCAATCAATGCAGGACCGTGATTTCAGTCCTCCTATGATGTGACGCAGACTGTTTTGAACACCTCGTCTGAGCTCTGGCCGACAAGAGAAAGATTGGCGATGTCGATAACAATGGAATTACCGCACAATCTATTTGTGGGTCCTACGACGGCAACACCGCGCCAAGCCTTCGCGAATAGCACATTGCTTGGGTCTGTTTCAGGAACCACGCTTGACCGCTTAGCCGAGCACGCGGCGCTGCATCGTATGCCGCCCGGCAGTTTTCTATTCGATCAGTCCGAAACACCAGCCTTCGCACTATTGCTGGTGAGCGGCTGTGTCGAGCTCCTTGGGGTTCGCGACACCGAAGAAACACTGATCGAATTGGTGCGGGCACCCGATTTTCTGCTTCCAGCGGCCGTGGTGAACCGCCAACCCTACCTGCTCCGGGCGCGTGTCCTGAATGAGGCCAGCCTCGTCATGATCCAGGCGGAGGCGTTCCGGAACACCGTCGCTTCCGACCATGCCCTCTGCCTCGCCGTTCTGGCCTGCCAGGCCACCCAGTTCCGCCGCCAGGTC
Source organism: Rhodospirillales bacterium (assembly GCA_025351925.1). Taxonomy (GTDB): domain Bacteria; phylum Pseudomonadota; class Alphaproteobacteria; order Acetobacterales; family Acetobacteraceae; genus CAHJXG01. Next base: position 13,761 of record JANXVC010000161.1, read on the forward strand.
AAGCGCGCAAAAAACCTGCAACTCCGCTCGGCGGAGGAGCGCGTCGGCTGTTACCTGCTGAGGCTTGTCGAAGAGGCAGCGCTTGGAGAGCCGGTCAAACTTCCGCTGGAGAAGCGGCTGATCGCCTCGCAGCTTGGGATCACGCGCGAGACGTTCTCGCGCACCTTGTTGGCAGTGGTTCGACACGGTCTCCGGGTCGAGGGCGACACAGTCAATCCAGATAACATCGCTGCTGCGCGGGCGCGCTTCCCTCTCGATCCGCTCATCGACGGCCCTGAGGCCGCAATCCCGCTTCAAGCGAAAAGGAACCGGCAATGACAAGCGCATCGCTGCACCAAGCCGATCAGCGGCGAGCCCTCTGGTTCTCCACGGCCGCCTTCACCGTGTGCTTTGCGGTCTGGACCATCTTCGCCATCATCGGCATCCAGATCCAGAAAGACCTGGGGCTGTCCGACACGCAACTGGGTCTGCTGGTTGGAACGCCAATCCTGACGGGCTCGCTGATCCGGCTCATCCTCGGCATCTGGTCGGACCAGTATGGCGGCCGCTTGGTGTTCTTCATCACGATGCTGTCCGCGGCGGCGATGACCGCGCTGCTCACGCTTGCCTATGACTATCCCAGCTTCCTTTTGGCCGCGCTGGGCGTCGGCATCTCCGGCGGCTCGTTCTCGGTTGGCATCGCCTATGTGGCGAAGTGGTTCCCCCAGGGAAAACAAGGGATCGCGCTGGGAATTTTCGGCGCGGGAAACGTCGGCGCCGCGGTCACCAAATTGGCGGCTCCCGCCGTCATGCTGGCCTATGGCTGGCAGGCGGTCGCGTTGGTCTGGGCTGTGGCACTGGCGTTGATCGCCGTGGTCTTCCTTGTCATGACAAAGGACGATCCAGACCTAGTGCGCCGCCGCCTCTCGGGCCAGAAGCCGGAGTCGCTGTCGGCCATGCTGGAGCCGCTCAAGAACGTCCAGGTCTGGCGCTTTTCGCTCTACTATTTCTTCGTGTTCGGCGGCTTCGTGTCGCTGGCATTGTGGCTGCCGCACTACCTCATCGGTGTTTACGGCGTGGGCATCGCGGCCGCTGGCGTGATCGGCGCCGCCTATTCCATTCCGGCGTCGGTGTTCCGGGCCTATGGCGGGCATCTTTCCGACAAGTTCGGCGCCCGGCGGGTCATGTACTGGACCTTCCTGGTGTCCGCGGTCTGCACGTTCATCCTGTCCTATCCTTCGACGCAGTATGTGATGCAGGGCAGTCATGGGCCCATCACCTTCTCGACCCATCTCGGCGTCGCCGGGTTCATGGTGGTGGCCTCAGTGCTGGGCTTCTTCATGAGCCTGGGCAAGGCGGCGGTGTTCAAGCACATCCCGGTTTACTACCCCGACCGCGTCGGCGCAGTCGGTGGAGCCGTCGGCCTCGTGGGTGGCCTTGGCGGCTTTGCCATGCCCATCGCCTTTGGTGCCCTCAATGACCTGACCGGCATCTGGCAAAGTTGCTTCTGGCTGCTGTTCGCCCTTGTTTCCACCGCGTTGGTGTGGATGCACGTGACGGTCCAGCAGATGGAGCGCACGGCGCAGGCGGCAGGCGTCGCGGCATCGACACTGCCCGAACTGCCGGAGATGCAGCCGATCCATGGACCGGCGCAGCAGGGTGCCCTTGCAGCGACGGGCGCCATCAAGGATTGGCGGCCGGAAGATGCCAGGTTCTGGAGCACGACCGGCCGACGGGTCGCACAGCGGAACCTATGGATCTCCGTTCCCTGCCTGCTGCTGTCCTTCGCCGTCTGGATGGTGTGGTCCGTCGTGGTGGCAAAGTTGCCCTCCGTCGGCTTCGCGTTCAACAACGAACAGCTTTTCTGGCTCGCGGCACTCCCCGGGCTGTCCGGTGCAACGCTGCGGGTTTTCTACGCCTTTATGCCCGCGATGTTCGGCGGCCGACTCTGGACGACGCTGACCACGTGGTCGCTGCTGGTCCCGGCGCTGGGGATGGGCTTTGCAGTCCAGGATCCCAGCGCCTCGTATTGGATATTCCTGGTCCTGGCCCTGCTCTGCGGCCTTGGCGGCGGCAACTTCGCGTCCTCGATGGCCAATATCTCGTTCTTTTTTCCCAAGGCGCAGAAAGGCAACGCGCTGGCTATCAACGCGGGCCTGGGCAACCTCGGTGTCAGCGTCGTGCAGTTCGTCGTGCCGCTGGCGATTACAGTGGGCGTCTTTGGCTGGCTCGGCGGTGCCCCGCAGACCGCGACGCAAGGAGGCGTCACGACGACGCTGTGGCTGCAAAACGCCGGATTCGTGTTTGTGCCGTTCATCGTCGCCAGCGCCTTTGCCGCCTGGTTCGGCCTGAACGACATCGTCACGATGAAGGCGTCGTTTACGGACCAGTCAGTCATTTTTCGCCGTCTGCATAACTGGATCATGTGCTGGCTCTACACTGGGACCTTCGGCTCCTTCATCGGCTTCTCAGCAGCCTTTCCGCTCCTATCGAAAATCCTGTTCCCTGGGGTGAATGCGCTCGCCTATGCTTTCCTGGGACCGCTGGTCGGTGCGCTCGCGCGGGCGCTGGCCGGCAAGCCATGCGACCGCATCGGAGGGGCACGCATCACTGTCTGGGTCTTCGTCGCCATGAGCCTCGGCACGGTCGGCATCCTCTACGCAATCGGCATGAAAGGCGACCCGACCGCATTCCCCGTCTTCTTCGCGAGCTTCCTGTTCCTCTTCGCAGCAAGCGGCGTGGGCAATGCGTCAACCTTCCAGATGATCCCGGCGATCATGCGCAGGGAGGTGGCTCGCCTCGAGCCCAGCCTTGCGGGCGTCGAGCTGGTCACGCAGTCGGACAAAGAGTCGGCGGCCATCATCGGCTTCACTTCGGCGGTGGCGGCGTATGGGGCGTTCTTCATTCCCAAAAGCTTCGGAACCTCCATCGCCGCGACAGGCGGGGCCGAGCTCGCGCTCTACGGTTTCCTTGCTTTTTATGTAAGTTGCATTGGCATCACCTGGTGGTTCTATACGCGGCGCGGTGGACTCCTTTTCGATGTGGAACATGGAGGCACAAAGGCGCTCTCGCCCGCAATGGCTGCCCTGAAATGAAGCGGTAGAGGACGATCTGTCGCTGGTGGATACCAATTCCGTCTTGATCTATGGTTAGGTCAGCTGGTTTACGCCGTGTGCAGCAGGCTCGCCAGTTCCGCCCGTCGTTGCACGAGGTCATCCAGGCTGTAGCGGTCCAGCACGGCCAGGAACGCCTGCCGCGCCTCGTGCAGGGCACCGCGAAGGCCGCACGCCGGCACGATCGGACAGGGGCCGTGCATCGACTCGAAGCAAGGGACTAGCGCCATGTCAGGCTCGGTGCACCGGATGACGTCGCCCAGGCGGATCTCGTTGGCGGGCCGGGCTAGGGTTAGCCCGCCGCCTTTGCCACGCAATGTTCCCAAGTATCCGGCAAGGCCCAGTTGGTGAGCCACCTTAGTGAGATGTGCTTTAGAGATACCATACGCGTCCGCGACCTCGGCGATGGTGGCGCGGCCGTCGTCCTTTACGGCCAGATACATCAGCATGCGCAAGGAATAGTCGGTGTACACGGTGAGACGCACGGCAACGCTCCTCTGGTGTCACGTAGAACATATATGAAAAATATTGCTTTATACCAAGCGCACGTTAAGATGCATCGACAATAGATGTTATGGCGCATAGCGCCGGAGGATGTGCCATGGTTGGCAAGACAGCGCTTCAGATATTCCTGTTGCCCGGAAACCTGGTGTGCGACGCGATCGGCGCACGCGCCGACGACGACCGGGCGATGATCCGGTCCCTGATCAACATGCTGTTCTGGAACCTGGCGGTCGTGCTGGCTGTGGTGCTGTGGTGACCCTGGAACAGGGAACTGGCGCGACCGGCCGGGCCACGGAGGACGGTATCCGGCGATTGCTGGAGCTGTTCTACGACCGTGTCCGCCACGATGCCCAGCTCGGCCCGGTGTTTGCCAGGGCCGTCGGCACGACGGATGCAGAGTGGACGCCGCACCTGGCGCGCCTCACGGACTTCTGGTCTTCGGTGATGCTGCGAAGCGGCCGATACCACGGCGACCCGTTCTCGGTGCATCTGCGCCTGCCGGACCTCGAGCCGGCCATGTTCGACCGGTGGCTCGCGCTATTCGGCGAGAGTTGCGCGGAGGTCCTGGAGCCGGACGCGGCCGATGCGTTCCGCGAGCGGGCCGGGCGCATTGCGTCCAGCCTCCGCATGGGCCTGTTCGAGCGGCTGCCGGGCAACGCCGCGAAGGCAGCACTGCCATGACCTATGTCGTCACCGAGAGCTGCATCAAGTGCAAGTTCATGGATTGCGTGGAGGTCTGTCCCGTGGACTGCTTCTACGTGGGCGAGAACATGCTCGTGATCCATCCGGACGAGTGCATCGACTGCGGGGTTTGCGAGCCGGAGTGCCCGGCCGAGGCCATCGTGCCCGACAGCGACGACCGCGCGGGCGCCTGGATCGAGCGCAACCGTATCTTCGCGGCGCAGTGGCCGAACATCGTCCGTAAGGGCGAGCCGCCGGCAGATGCGGACGACTGGAAGGACAAGCCGGGCAAGGCGGCCCTGTTCTCGCCAGAACCGGGCGAGTGACGAGATTCCAAACATCAAGAAGGGAGTGGTGTCATGACGGCCGACCTGTATCCACCGGCCACGCGCGAGATCGCGCACATGCGGCGCGGCCTCGCACCCCAGACCCAGGCCACCTTCGACGCCTTCAGTCGCCAGGTGTTCGCAGATGGCGTCCTTTCGGCCAAGATGAAGCAGGGGGTCGCGGCCGAGATGCGGGCCGGCGCGGCCTATGCGCATTCCACTCTGGCGATCGCCACGTTCGAGGAGGAGCAGAGCGGGCCGTCAGGGACATGAGCGAGGTCCGGGTCAAGCGGATCTATGATCCGCAGGCCAACGACGACGGCGTGCGTGTCCTGGTGGACCGCCTCTGGCCGCGTGGGATGAGGCGGGACGAGGCAGGGATCGACCTCTGGCTCAAGGACGTGGCGCCGAGCCCCGGCCTGCGTCGTTGGTTCGGCCACGATCCCGTCCGGTGGCCGGGCTTCCAGGACCGCTACCGCGCGGAGCTGGCGGGCAACGCGGCATTGGACGAGCTGCTCGCCATGATGAAGCTGGGCAAGCGTGTGACGCTGCTGTTCGGAGCGCGTGACCTGGAGCACAACAACGCCGTCGCGCTGCAGGATTTCCTGCGTGTAAGGTTATGACATGACCGGCCTCGCCCCCGACCCGGCAGCCGCTGCCTTGCTCCCGTCGGCTTGCCAGCCTTACCGCCGCACTCCGATGTTCACCGAGGCAACGGTCCCGCCGGCGCTCCTCCGTTCACACCGCACTGCACCCGGAACCTGGGCGCTGATCCGCGTGCTGGAGGGCCGCTTGCTTTACCGGGTGCTCGACCCTCATTCGGAGCGGACCCGTTCGGAGCGCATCCTCGATCCCCAGAGTCCCCCGGGCCTTGTCGAGCCCGGCGTGCGGCACGAAGTCGCCCTGCTCGGGCCGGTGCGCTTCCAGGTCGAGTTCTACAAGATGGCGACAGAGTCTGGCGGGGTTCCCGCCGCAAAGGTGCGAGACTAGCCGTGCCTGCGTTGAGAGACGAGCAAGGTCGTTCCGTGGCGCTGGTCTGGGCCGGGATGGTGCTCGGCGTCTCCTTTCTGGCGACGCCGGCGAAGTTCCTCGCCCCCTCGTTGCCGCTGCCGGTCGCCCTGGATGTCGGCCGGCACACCTTCCGGGTCTTCGGCCGCGTTGAGGTCGCGCTGGCGGCGTTGCTTGGCCTGCGTGCGGCGACAGCACGGCCGGCCCGGCCGCTCGATCTCGCACCAGGCTTGATGGTCCTGGCGCAGGCGCTCTGGCTGCGACCGCAATTGGAAGCGCGGATGCAGCAGATCATGGATGGCAGGGTGGTGCCGCGCTCGTCCCGCCTGCACCTCGCCTACGTTGCCTGCGAGACTGCCAAGCTCGCCGCGCTGCTCGCCCTTGGCCTTTCAGCGACACGAGTCACCCTGTCCGGGCGCAGCCCAGACCAAGTGCCCCCGCCTGGACCTTCACGGCATGGATGATGTGACGATCGCCCGTGCGCTGCACGTGCTGGCCGTCGTGCTGTGGATCGGCGGCCTGGGCCTCGTCACGACGGTCCTGCTCCCCGCGCTGCGCCGTTTCCCAGACCCGGCGCAGCGGATTGCACTGTTCGAGGCCATCGAGGGCCGCTTCGGCGCCCAAGCGCGTTTCAGCATTCTGTTGGCCGGCCTAAGCGGGCTTTGGATGCTGATCCGGATGGATGCCTCGGATCGGTTCGCATTGCCGTCTTATTGGTGGATGCACGCGATGGTCCTATTATGGCTGGTCTTCGCAGCGTTGATTTTCGTTCTCGAGCCTTTGGTCCTGCACCACCGGTTCGCGGACCGGGCGCGGCAGCACCCCGAGGCGACATTTCGCATCGTTCATCGCTTCCACATGGCCCTGCTCGCGTTGGCCCTGCTGACGATCCTGGGCGCAGTTGCCGGAAGCCATGGGCTGATGCTGTTCGGTTGATCGCGGAAAGGGGCGGCCGAGATGGGTACAAGTGATGGCAGGCCGGCGCACGGCAAAAAGACTGTGGAAGGCGAGCATTCGCACATCAAGGAATACAGCTCACCGGCGTGCATGATGCACGAATTCGACCCGGCATTCATGGGGCACGCGGAGACGCTGCCAGCCGCCGGGTCCGCGCAGGACTGGGTGGAGGTCCGCCTCTGGCGCAAGGTCAAGCGGACGGTGCTGATCGAGCGGCGGCTGGCCCTGCCGGCCGGCGAGCGGGCTGCCCGGAGCGAAGCCATTACGGCGGCACTCTTGGCGGCCCTGCCGTCCCATTCCGGCGCGCTGATCGGCTTCTACTGGCCGTTCAAGGGCGAGTACGATCCGCGGGCCCTGGTCCGGTTGCTGCACGCCCAAGGCATGCGCCTGGCACTGCCGGTGGTCGTGCAGAAAGCGAAGCCAGTGATCTTCCGCGAATGGTGGCCCGGGACCCCGATGGCCAACGGGTTCTGGAACATTCCCGTTCCCGCCGCTGGCGAACCCGTTGCACCCGACGTGCTGCTGGTGCCGGTGGTCGGCTTCGACCGGCAGAACTATCGCCTGGGATACGGCGGCGGCTACTACGACCGCACGCTGGCGGCCTTGACCCGGCCGCGGACGATCGGGGTCGGCTTCGAGCTGTCGCGGATCGCGACGATCCACCCGCAGCCGCACGACATCCCAATGGACCAAGTCGTGACCGAACGGACAGCCGCACAAAGCCGAGGATGCGAGCCTACTGCCCCTGGGACAGGCTATCCCGGCTAATGCGAATCCCGGGAACCTTTTGGCCCGGCGCCGGGTCCAATGCCCATTCGGAACACATTGGCCTTTCAGAAAGGATCGCCGACTTGGAACAGCCTGCCGCAAACGACACTCTGCTTGTTGACCGGTTCAGGTCGGGGGACCGGACAGCGGCGCAGGCCATTGTGCAGAAACACAACCGGATGCTCTGGCGGATCGCGCGCGGGATCATGCACAGCGATGCCGAGGCCGAGGATGTCGTGCAAAACGCCTATGTGCGTGCCTTGACCACGATCGCCGGTTTTCGCGGTGAGTCCAGCCTGGCCACCTGGCTGTCCCGCATCGTCGTGAACGAGGCGCTGCGACGGCGTGGGCAGCAGCGCCGGCCGGTCGATCTCGACGTCTGCGACGCTTATGAGCAGCTTTCAGCTGATCATCCGGGATCGGCAACGATGGCGCGGCCGGCAAGCCCGGAGGCCGCCGCCGCCCGTGAACAGATCCGCCGCTTGGTGGAGGCAGCAATCGACACGCTGCCGGCGCAGTTCCGGGTGGTGTTCATGATGCGCATCGTCGAGCAGATGAGCATCAATGACACCGCAGCCAGCTTGGGCATCCCGGTCGCGACCGCAAAGACCCGGCTGCACCGCGCCAATCAGCAATTGCGCACGATCCTTGGGGCCGAGTTCGCCAGTATCTTCGATGACGCCTTCCCGTTCGGCGGCGCGCGGTGCGAACGGCTGACACAGGCGGTGCTGCAGGCACTTCCGCCAGAGATCATCCACTAGACGGCCGGATCACACCCAGTACCAAGCCATCAAACCAGGAAGGTAACAGCTATGGACATCCTCACAACAGTCCGGCACGCCGCGGCGACGGCTTTCGTCCTCGCCGCATTCGGAACGACGCCGGGTTCCGCACAGCCTGCGCCAAAACCAACCGACCCGCAGATCGCCCACATCGCCTATACGGCCGACGACATCGACATCAAGAATGCCAAGCTGGCGCTCGAGAAGTCGCGCAACAAGGAGGTACGGGCGTTCGCCGACGACATGGTCCGCGACCATACTGCAGTGAACGTCCGAGCTCTGGCCTTGGTCGGCAAGCTCAAAGTGACGCCCGAGGACAATCCCACCAGCCAGTCCCTCGTGAAGCAACAAGATGCGGAGCGCGCTAAATTGGCGTCCCTCAGCGGCTCCGCCTTCGACAAGGCTTATGTGGCCAACGAGGCCGCCTACCACGGCGCAGTCAACGGCGCCCTTGAAACCACTCTCATCCCCGCCTCCCAGAATGCGGAGCTGAAAAGTTTGCTGCAAAGCGGGCTTGGGATCTTCCAGGAACATCAGAAGCACGCCGAGCATCTCGCGACGTTGGTGAAGTAGAGGTCTTGAAGTGACCCGGCGCCAAGCTTCGGCGCGGCGGCCATTGGCTCTGGCGTATTGTGCCCTTGTGGTTGCGGCATGGCCAGGACCTGGTCACGCCGAGACTTTGCGCCTCACCATCGAGAACATGGCGTTTGCCGATGCTCTCGCCTCGGCGCGGGTCGGCGATACGATCGAGTGGTCCAACCTCGACATCGTCGCCCACACCGTCACGGCGCGCGACGGGAGCTTCGACATTGTGATTCTGCCGGGCAAGACGGGCAGGACGGTGCTGCGGAAGGCGGGAAAGGCGACGTTCTACTGCCGCTACCATTCCAGCATGGCGGGGAAGATCGACATCCGCCCGGATTGAGCATCAAGCGGCATCATCGGCTTGCCCGTCCATCCCGGGTGATGACGCTGTGCGACGGCGAATGACTTGCAGGTCCAGCTTATGCTTGAGGGGGCATCCAGCATACGGCGCTGGTGCTGGACTTTCAGAGGGATCATTGGGACGCGACTATCGCCATCAACCTGACCGCGGCACTCGTCGCCACCAAGGCGGCGCTGCCGAGGATGCTGGAATAGGGGTGGGGCGGGGTCATCAACATTGCCAGTGTCACGCTGCACTTAGAGCGTTTTCAGGCTGACTAGAAATGCGAAAGAGCTTGCGATTGGTGTCGCATTGGGCTTCGAAGGTTTCCGGTTGGTTTGGGCCGGAGGGTTGGGATGCAGTGGCGGCGTGGCCGGGCGTATTTTCAGGATCTGCGCGAGCGGGTGTTTGCGTTGTATGATGTCGGGGACGCTGTCGGTGAGATCGCCGACGCGCTGTGTGTCAGCGTGTCCTACGTCTCGAAAGCCCTCAGCCGGAGGCGGGAGACGGGTGAGACATCGGCGCGCCCGCAGCGTTGCCACGTGCCGCCAAAGCTGTTCGGGCTTTACGATGCGATTCGGGCTGAGGTGACATCGCGTCCGGACGCCACCCTGGCCGAGTTGCGCCGCTGGCTCGGCGAGGTGCAATGCATCTCAGCAAGCGACGGGCTGATGCATGGCACGCTGGCCAAGCTTGGGCTGACGCATAAAAAAGGACGCTGCATGCCGCTGAACTCGCGGAAACGCGGAGCGTTTGCCGCTGGGACCGTCCGGACGTCGCGGCTGCGCGTGCGGGGTGGACGGAAATGCACCCTCCGCCGGCGTTCCACCTGCTGCGCAGGCGGAACCTTGGCCGGCTTCGCCCAGCCTGAACGCGAGCAGGCTGTTTTTTTGGATGAACCCTCGGTCAAGACCAACATGGTCCGGGAGTATGGCAGAGCACCCCGGGGCGAGCGCCTGGTCGCCAGCGCGCCGCATGGCCACCGTAAAACGTCGACGTTCATCGGCTGCCTGCACCAAGGCGGCATGGTCGCACCCTACGTGCTCGACGGCGCGGTCAATGGCGCGTTGTTCGTCGCCTACATCGAGCAGCAGGTTGTCCCCAGCCTGGCACGCGGCGACGTCTTGATCATGGACAACCTGCCGGTCCACAAAGCCGCTGGCGTCCGCCAGGCCCTGGAGGCTGCCGGAATAACTCGGCTTTTCCTGCCCGCCTACAGCCCTGACCTGAACCCGATTGAGATGGTGTTCGCGAAGACAAAAGCACTGTTGCGGAAGGCCGCCATCCGGTCGGTTGATGCGCTATGGCGGGCGCTCGGCAAGATTTCGCAGTCCCTCTCCCGAGAGGAGTGTGTCAACTACTTCCGGCGCTGCGGATATGTCCAGTCAGGCTGAAAACGCTCTAGTTCCTTTCCAAGAAACATCGAGATGCGTGACCAAGCGAACGACGCGAGATGATGAGATCAACACCTCAGCATTGTGTAAGTGTCTGGACAGTTCCTGTGCAAAATGATCGTCTGGCAACTGGAGAAACACCATATTGGTGCCCGGATAATCTACGTGAGGGAACACTTGAGATAGATGCTCGGCAAGATACGCTGCTTTCTCGTGATCTTCGGATAAGCGCTCGACATTGTGGTTCAAACCGTACCAGCAGGCAGCCGCCAGATAGCCCGCTTGACGCATCCCTCCTCCAAGGACCTTCCGCCACCGCCGCGCTCGATCGATCACCGCTTTGGATGCGACGAGAGCAGAACCCGCGGGAGCACCTAAGCCCTTCGAGAAACACACGGACACGGAGTCGAAGGGCGAACAAAGGTATTGCGGAGGACATCCGAGTGACACTGCCGCATTCCAGATGCGTGCTCCATCCAGGTGCAGCGCAAGACCCCTGGTCGAAGCTAGTTCTGCAACCGACGCCACGTAGTCCGATGGCAGAACGCCCCCTCCGTGCCAATGACAATGAGACATCATCCCCCCGGGAGTTTAACCTTGAGTGTGCTGAAGGATGATCTTGCTCATGCCCATGACACAGACCCCCATCGATGCTGAGGCGAGCGCCGCCACGAATGAAGGCCGGAGGCCGACAGTGGCGGCGCCAGCCTCGGCATCACCTGAGCTCACCGCTCGTCCGCACCGCCGGATCTTCACCGCCCAAGATAAGC
>JANXVC010000162.1 GCA_025351925.1 Rhodospirillales bacterium
GTGATTTCTACGACAATGCTCTCGCGGAGACGGTGATCGGCCTCTTCAAGGCCGAGGTCATCCACCGGCGAGGACCTTGGCGCTCCTTCGAGGCCGTCGAGTTCGCCACCCTCGAATGGGTCGACTGGTTCAACAACCGCCGCCTCCTCGAGCCGATCGGCAACATCCCGCCCACCGAAGCGGAAAAAGCCTACTACACCCCGCTTGAGATCATGCCAATCGCCGCGTAGGACTCAAACCAAACAGCCTCCGGGAATCCCGGGGCGGTTCACTGCCAGGGCGCTGATCAATCTCTACGGCAAACGCTGAGGCATCGAGGGCGCGTTCCGCGACACGAAGGACCTGCGCTTCGGCATGGGGATGGGTGCGATGCACGTCAGCACCCCCGATCGGCGCGACCGCCTGTGGCTGATCAACGCGTTTGCCGTCGTCCTGCTGACCCTGCTCGGCACGGCAGGCGAAGCGCTCGGCTACGACCGGCACCTTAAATCCAACACGACCACGCGACGCACCCACTCGCTGTTTCGCCAAGGCAGCATGCGCTACGAACTTATCCCCAATATGCCAGAGCATCTCCTGCGGCCCCTGGTCGAACAATTCGCCCAAATGCTCGCGGCACAGCCAGTCTTCAACGAGATGTTCGGTGCGATCTGAAAATGAGGGGAGTCCTAAGGGGCTAGGCCGCAAACTACCACCCCAATCGGAACAGCTCGGGCGACTTCACCGGGCCTAAACGCATCTTTGGCCGGCTCATCGCCTCAAACAGCGCCTCGGCGTCGGCCGCATCGTTCCTGTTGCCTGTGAAGTGGGCTTGACCAGCTGGGGCGGGATCAGCTTCCCCGTATGCCCGAACGATTGCAGCCATCTGGCCCGATGGTGGCTGACACCGCAGACCTCGATCGCGATTATCGCCGGTGCAAGCTTCTCAAAAAACATCACGATCTCCTTGCGCCATAGCTTCTTACGCAGAACCACCTCTTCGGCGGCATTTACCCGTGCAGCTGAAAACATGCTTCGACGTGTCAATTTCAATTCGGCTAATATGGTTCGCGGACGGTTCCCTTTGTCTGAGATCAACACCGACCTCATTTTGGCACAACCGATGCTGTCGGGGGCTATCCACGCCAACAACATCCTGATGGTCCCACGTAAGCAGGTATCCTCGACATATCTCCTTTAGACAGTACATACTATTCGTGCATTTTAATCTCGCACGTTTTTCATCAGGAGACGGAGACTTATGCGTCTACAATATATATCACCACTCACTCTACCCCGTGCACAGCCTACCTCATTAGAGACTGCTACGCAGGCCAGTGTGTATATTGAGCCTCCAGAGGTGGATCGATTGCTATTTCGTTATGCGCCGGAGTTCATTGACGATCCCGCCCAAACCAGCCTGTTCTCTGGCCTTGGTGCTGATACTTACGTTTCCCCTCCTGCCTTTTTAGTTGTGTTACCGCAACCGATCCTTTTTGGATACCGATCACTCGCATGGCATGATCATTTCTGCAATGATGAGTCTGGAACAAACCCAGTTGACACAAAACGACTTCTTCACAGTTTAGCGTCCCAGGATCCTTTTCCGAATGAGGATACGGGGTTGAAACCTGCACAAAACGGGGACGGCTTTGATCTTAATATCGCACGCCAACCGCAGCGGCACCAAGCTGGTACGGCGGTAGTTCTATGTTCACATGAGCCGTCAAATTACGGCTCATTCCTTTTCCGAGTATTACCTAAATTATATGCGGTGCGCACCTACAAGCTGAGTCATTTGCCCGTAGTTGTTTATGCGCGCAATCCAGCATTTCTGGAGCTGTTGCGATTAGCGGGCGTCTCCCAGGCACAAATCATACAGCACGATACAGGAGCTCTAACAACATTCGATCGAGTAATCGCACCCTCACTCCGTAATCCGCATGGCTTTCTAGATTTGGAGAGTCATGCTCTATTCCAGCAACTGGCGCGTGAAAACTCATGCACCGGAGGAGAGCGCCGGCTCTATGTATCGCGGATGGGACAGACCCGGCGTGGGAACTCGACTCGGCAAATGTTGAACGAAGCAGAAGTTGTAGCAGCGGTCATAGGGCTTGGATTTAGAGTTATCGAACCGGAACAACTTAGCCTGGCAGCGCAAATTGCCGCCTTTGCCTCGGCCGACATTGTTGTAGGCCCTTCAGGATCGGCTATGTTTAACGTCGTATTCTGTCGGCCAGGCACGAAGGTGCTGGACATCGAAAGTGAGCCGAATTGGATCTACGCGCACACGGGGCTGTTCGCCTCATGTCATACTCAATACGGCCTATTTATAGGTGCCGTGGATGCCGATGACCCGCTGCCTGTCCACCGGCGATTTAGAGTCGATGTTCCCGCGTTGATAGCTCGTATCACCCAGTTTATGCGACGCTGACTACCGATGGCCGGAAAGCGCTTTTCATCCACATTTCTATTTTGTGTTTGAAACCTACCTCTCCCATTTAGCGATAGCAAATATCATTAAGTGATTACGGTGGAAGCGCTCACTACTGAGGAGATGGGGTGGACGGCCCCTAGCGGCATCGATGTGCCAAAGTGCGGGTCGTGAGAACCGGCAGAAAGGGAGCCGCCCGCGATGAGAAGCTATGGGGGCGGCCGGGAAGGAGGCACCATCCGGCTTCACGCCATGAACGGAGCACCTGATGATACAGCCGAACGACCTTAGCAGATCTCTGGCACCTTTTGTTCAAGACAAGACGCTGGTTGCCGTCATTGAGTTGAGCCTGTCGAGCTGGCTGGTCGCTGGGGTCGTCCCAGGTGTTGAGCGCCAGCCACTGAAGAAGCTTGAGCCGGACGCGGCAGGGCTGCTCCGCCTCATCCAACGCTGGCGTGACGAGGCTGTGCGGGCCGGACGCGCGGTCGAGCGGATCGTCGTCGCGTATGAGGCCGGGCGCGATGGTTTCTGGTTGGCGCGCTGGCTTCGGGCGCATGCGATCGAGACCCATGTCATTCACTCGACCAGCGTGGCTGTCTCGCGCGAGCACCGGCGCGCCAAGACCGACCGGCTCGACGCTGCGATGTTGCTCCGGGTGTTCATGGGCTGGCTGCGTGGCGAGCGCGGGCATTGCGGAATGGTCGGCGTTCCAACGATCGAGCAGGAAGATGCCAAGCGCCCGCATCGTGAGCGTGAGAACCTGGTCGGCGAGCGGACACGGATCATCAACCGGATGAAGGCGGCGCTGATACGGCTGGGCATCCGTGGTTTCAAGCCGGAGTTGCGCCGGGCACCGAACAAGCTGGACGGGCTGCGGACGCCGGAGGATCTGCCGATCCCGCCCAATACTCTCAACGAGATCCGCCGCGACCTGGCGCGGCTGGCGATGGTGCGCGAGCAGATCGACCTCATCGAGCAGGCCCGGCTGGAACGCATCGAGCAGGCGCCGGAAACCGGGCCGAACGCGATGGTGCGCCTGCTCGCCAGCATCGTCGGGGTGGGCATCGAAACTGCGGACATGCTCGTCCAGGAGGTGCTGTCCCGCAACCTGCGCGACCGGCGGGCAGTGGCGCGTTACGCCGGGCTGACGGGGTCGCCGGACGAAAGCGGCTCGAAACGGCGGGAGAAGGGCTTGGCCAAGTCGGGGAATGCCCGCGTGCGCCGTGGCTTGATCCAGCTCGCCTGGCGCTTCCTGCTGTTCCAAAAGGACAGCGCGCTCGCTCAATGGTATCGTGCTCGCACCGAAGGAGCCAAGGGTGCGCGCAAGACCATCATGATCGTCGCCCTGGCCCGCAAACTGCTGATCGCGATGTGGCGAATGGTCACGACCGGGGAAATCCCACACGGCGTCCGTTTGCGGGCGGCCGCCGCCTGACCTGCCGGGCCGCAATGAACGGCATGAACACAGTTTCGGCGCCCCATCGCGCTTGCGCGACGGAACGCTGATGACGATCCGAGGTGGTGGCAACCCGCGTAATGCTATGGTCCGGTTTGCAATACCGTGATGAGAATGGGCCCGCTGCCTCGGAGCCCCGCTGCTGAAGCGCATGGCTGCTTCATGGTCCGGACCCCAGGCGGGTCCAACCGAATACAAGGTTGCGGCGCGAGGTTCGCGCGCACGGGCGGGCTCCCCTCGGTTCGTTGGCTATCCCACACTTGGCTCAACTGGCCTACCGCCATGCAAGCCGCGCCAACTGCAATGCGTCACGTGACGCATTGCCCGCATGAAATGCAGGGAGCCTCGGGCAATGAAGACAGGACCAAAGCCGCTCTCGGGCACAACGATGACCCATGCGGAAAGACAGGCCCGCTACCGGGCCCATCACGCGCAGAGTGTGCCGAGGTTGCGCTACCGCAGCCCCGCCGATCGTCGAAGCCGATCGCAACGATGGCGCGATGCCGTGGCTGAATTGCTCGAGCTGCAACTCGTCTATCAGGCATGGCTCGATGCCACGCCGGAAAATCTTGCGGACAGCGCGACAGTTGATGCCTTGCGCGTGATCTGTGATCTCGACCTGTCGGAGTTGGAGAGCGCGGAGCCACCCCTTGGCTTCGGACGCGACTGAGCGCGTCAAATCCCGCTTGACAGTAAAAACCCCATACAAGCATTACCATGATCGGCCTCGATACGGCCAAGTCGTTTTTTCAGGTCCACGCCGTGAACGAGTCCGGAAAGGTGGAGATCAGGCGCAAGCTGCGACGGAGCGAGCTGATGGCGTTTTTCGAGAAGCAGGAGGCCTGCACGGTTGTCATGGAGGCGTGCGGCGCGGCGCATCACTGGGCCCGTGTGCTGACCGGTCTTGGACACGACGTGAAGCTGATCGCGCCTGAGGCGGTCCGGCCGTTCGTGAAGAAGGGCAAGAAGAACGACGCGGCAGACGCGGCGGCGATCTGCGAGGCCGCATCCCGGCCGGATGTGAGGTTCGTGCCGATCAAGAGCTTGGAGCAGCAAGGCGTCTTGGCCCTGCATTCGGCGCGGTCGTTGCTCGTCAAGCAGCAGACGATGCTGGCCAACGCCGTGCGTGGCTTGGCGGCCGAGTTTGGGCTGACCGTTCCATTAGGCATGGGCAAGCTCACGGAGCTCAAGCAACTCGTCGATGCGGACAAGACCGTTCCCGAGGCAGCGCGGCAGGCGGTCACGGGATTGCTTGACCAGGGCCGCTGGCTGGCTGAAAGCATCGAGACGTTCGAGGCGGAGATCGTGGCCCATGCCCGACGCGACGAGGTCGCACGCCGTCTGGCGACGATCCCCGGCATCGGCCCGATCACCTCCTCCCTGATCGCGGCGACGGTCGCCGACATCGGCGTTTTCCAAAGCGCCCGGCACTTCGCCGCCTGGCTGGGCCTGGTGCCGCGGCAGCATTCGACGGGCGGGAGGACGCGCCTTGGTCGCATCACCAAGACGGGCAACCGGGAGATACGCCGACTTCTGGTGCTGGGGGCCACATCGATGGTTCGCCGCGCTGCGGGCTGGAACAGCGCCGCCGGGGTCTGGACCAGAGGGGTTTTGCAACGCCGTCCTGTCCGGCTGGTGACGGTGGCGCTGGCCAACAAAATGGCGCGCATCGCCTGGGCGGAGCTGGTCAAGGTTCCGGCAGCGTAGCTGCTGGAATACCGGCGGAGGGGGTGATGACGCGCAAAGAGGTCTACCATGCGAAGGGCCGCGTCGTAGCCGCAGCGGAAGCTCTGGCGTGACGGTCTGGCGCAAGTGGTAGGCGGCGGGCGCAAGCCCGGCTAATCCGGCAGGAAGCGCTGATCAGCGTGATGGGAAAGGCTGTGGTCAAGACAGTTCAGGCAAGGCCGTTGATGCTCCTGTGCCTTGAGCACGCCGTGGAGATTGGCGCCTGACACGCAAGCGCACACCCATGATGGCCAGCGGCAAGCGCCGCGCAACAGGCCGGACATAAGGGCGCAACTGACCGGATCTTTCACTCAGGCCGATCGGCAACTGCTGATCCGAAGACAACGACGGCCTTGTTTCGTGACATAACGATTGGAGGTGGGATCATGCCGCGTAAGCCTGTTGGCGAGAGAGCCATGACCGATGCCGAACGCCAGGCCCGTTACCGTGCCGCGCGCACAACTGACACGCCGGTGATCCGAACGCGGCGCCCAACCGACCATCGTAGCCGCGCACGGCGGTGGCATGACGCGGTCGCTGAACTGGGAGACTTGCAAATGCAGTATGCAGGCTGGCTGAATGCGCTGCCGACCAACCTGCAAGACGGTGCGCTCGCCGACGCGTTGCAGGCAATCTGTGACCATGATCTTGCTGAACTCCAGGCCATCGATCCTCCGCGCGGGTTCGGTCGCGATTGACCAGTGACAGCAGCGGACGAGAGGCCAAACCTGGCCGCCTGGCAGACGAAAAAGCCTTGCTGGCCCAGAGCCGTCCACATAGGAGCATCAGGATGTCTGGGGCGCGCGCAATGGCAGGCAGCAGTGCCTAGCGTTAAGCTGGGCGGGTGACGCAGGCCCGGCAGCTGACCAGAATGGTTGGCGGGACCACGCTGTTTACGGGCACCCCAGACATCCTGATGCTCTCGCCAATCCGCCTTTGTCCGACTCATGGCGATGCCAGCCCCCACCTGACGACTTCGCCAGCAGCATCCGAACCGGGTTAATCCAAGTCCCAGCACGGAGTAGGCGCATCGCGTGCTTGCGATGGTTGCCCGTCAACGCCGCGAACGTATTTGCTCACCCTCCTGTTCGGATGAGCGATGAGCAGGATGGCTGAATACCGCCGACAAAGCTTTGCGGGATCCGGTTGCGACGTTGTGTTGACCTGAAGACGGGGTCGTGATCCTACGGCTTGATGCGTTTGATGCCCGATGTTCCACCGTTGTCTGCCGCCGGGAAGGATGCGCTGATCACGACGCTGCTGGCGCGTGTTGACGAGTTGGCGGCCCGCGTTGCGGCATTGGAAGCGGAGAATGCGACGCTGCGCGACAAGCTGAAGCTGCCGTCCAAGACGCCGGACAACTCCTCGGTGCCGCCGAGCCAGGGACACAAGACAAGCGGCAGCGTCAAGGCAAAGCCGAAAGGCAGGGTCCATGCGGGGGCGCACCGTCCTTTGCATCCCGATCCGACGCGGCGGCGCGATGTCCCGGCTGAGCGGTGCAGCCATTGCCAAGCCAATGTGAGCGGCGTTTGCCAGACAGCGGTTCAAGCCTATGACCGGATCGAGATCCCCGAGATCGTGCCGGACGTCACCCGCGTGACGCTGTATGGCGGGACCTGCCCATGCTGCGCGCGACGGTTCAAGGCGAGCCCGCCCGCAGGGTTGGAGCCGGGCTCGCCGTTCGGGGCGAACCTGCGGGCCTTTGTGCTTTACCTGCGCTTCGCCCAGGCAATCCCGTTCGAGCGTCTGGCCCGGCTGATGTCCGATCTCCTGGGATTGCAGATCAGCGAGGGCGCACTTGCCAACATGCTGCAAGACAGCGGCGACGCCTTCGCCCACCAGAGCAGCATGATCCGGGACCGGCTCTTGTCG
>JANXVC010000183.1 GCA_025351925.1 Rhodospirillales bacterium
TAACATTGTCGGGCACCGGACGATGTGGCGCGTAGCGTAGGCGGGGGCGGTTTCGTGTCTGATACCGACCAGCACGAGCCTCGCTTCCGACCGAATCAAGCCCGATAATGTTACGACCCCCAAACTTGCGACAGTCCCAGATACAACCTTGGCGGGCATGGTGCTCCAGATCGGCGGGATTGGCGTCAGCACCCACTTCCTACGCCAGATCAAGGGCTTGTACTATGCCCGCCAACCATCAAGAATTATTCAGGCTAAATCAGGTCAGTCTTCAGCTTGACCAACCGATGCGCTTTGAGGGCACCCTGGCCGGGTTTAATTCAAGCCGCAACTCAGGCGTGACGCTTGAGAACGAGACAATTCCCAACGCGACGTATGTTCAGGCCGCGCCAGGCGCCGGTACATTGTCGCTGCTCACGCAGGACCCAACCACAGGCGCTGCAGGTGCGACTCTTACCTTCCATCTTGCGGGCGATTATGCAGCCGAGACCTTCACTTTTACCAATGATTCGGTATCTCACTCTACCTTTATAGCGTTGGCGGCGTAGAGCAGCAGACGGAATAGAGGGGTCGGGCCGCAAGGTCCGGCCCTTTTCGTTTGATCATGACGCCCAACACCGTTACGCTTGACATAACGCCCGGTATGCGTCACATAACATCATGATCGAGAGCTTCCGGGACAAGCGGACAGCGGCGGTGTTTCAGGGGCGGACGCCCAAAGGGTTTCCATCGGACATCGCCAACACCGCACGTCGGAAGCTGCGAATGGTGGATGCGGCCGTGCGGTTGGATGATTTGCGATTGCCACCAGGGAACAAATTGGAAGCCCTGACGGCAGAGCGGATCGGGCAGCACAGCATCCGCGTGAACGACCAGTGGCGGGTATGCTTCGTTTGGTCCGACGGTGCGGCGCACGAGGTCGAGATTGTGGACTATCATTGAGGGATAGCTGGCCATGACAATACGTCGCGACGAGTCTGCTACCATCGACCTGTCAGACCTCACCACGGGGGAGCGGCTGGCCCCGGTCACGCCTGGCGATGTGCTGCT
Source organism: Rhodospirillales bacterium (assembly GCA_025351925.1). Taxonomy (GTDB): domain Bacteria; phylum Pseudomonadota; class Alphaproteobacteria; order Acetobacterales; family Acetobacteraceae; genus CAHJXG01. The sequence continues at coordinate 1,051 of JANXVC010000183.1, forward strand.
GCACGAGTTCATGGAACCTATGGGCATATCCGCCCGCGCCTTGGCCCGTGATCTCGTTGTGCCGCCGAACCGCATCACTGAAATCATCAATGGCGAGCGTGTCATCACGGCGGATACCGCTGTCCTTCTAGAGCGTCGGTTTGGGACCAGCGCTGAGTTCTGGATGAACCTGCAGACGGCTCATGATCTTGAGCTCGCACGGAAGCGGGTTGCGGTTGCGGCTTAGGTATTGCGGGGCACCGTTGTGCGGGACTGTCCTGTCTAGCTTATCGCGGTGCGGTTAAGCATTGGCGGCGGCGGGATCTGGGGAGGCGGGACCAGCGGTGGCTTGTAGTCTGGCTCATTCGGCTCGTCCCGCTCCGGCTCTTCCAGCCGGGTCGCGGCCGGTGGGAACCAGATCAACGATCTGGCGCCGGAACTCCGGCGAATAGGGCGGATGTGTCTTGGGCATGAAAGAAGCCTCCTGCGAAAGCATGAAAGGCTCCACAGGAGCGGGTCAAGATCAGATCGCCGCGCACGTGCTGACGGACGGCGACGAGGACGACGCGGTGCAAGCGCCCAGCTTGCTGCGCCAGTGCGAGGGCACCCTGGCCAGTGTGACCGCGGATAGCGCCTACGATCGCGATCCCGTCTATCAGGCCGCCCTTGTCCGGCAGCCCGGGTCACCGCCCGAGGTGGTCATTCCACCTCGGGCCGACGCCGTGCCGAGCACGACTGATCCGGACCAACAAACCCCACGCGACCGCCACATCCGGCTCATGGCCGAACGGGGCCGCATCGGCTGGCAACGCGCCACCGGATACGGGAAGCGCAATCATGTGGAAACAACAATGGGCCGCTACAAACACCTGATCGGGCCCAAGCTGCGCGCCCGCAGCCGATGCGCTCAGCCTGGCGAGGTCGCCCTTGCTGTCCAGGTGCTCAACCGCATGATCCGCGAAGCCAAGCCCGTTTCCTTCCGCCACTGAACCGTGTGGGGCGGGGACTGTGCTGTCCGCACTTGCCTCCGTGCACCAACGCCCCCTGAAGGGCATATGGCCAGCCGCAGCGGAACAGTAGGTGGTGAAAAACATCGGGGCAACCTTCTGGTTTGCCCCAAGAAGACCACAACGGGTCCACATGATTCCGTCATGATGTGTTTAAGGCCAGGCTGCCGGCGGAAACCAAGCGTGAGCATGTCTCGACATCCGGCGGCGAGTTTCCTGATTAATTCGAGGTGGACGCGAACTGTATGGGATGTCAAGGGGTCAAAGAAAGATCTACTCAGCAACCTATGCCGGCTGCTGTTTCATGTAATGAGACGTTTGTTGAAGTGGCTTGCTTGCCGTGTCGCCTGCACCATTGGTGCAATTGTCCATAAGACCTTCCAGCCTATTCGTCGGATGTTCGGTGGATATTCGCTCGGTGTTCGCCGCACGTTCGTCCGGCATTCGCCAGGTATTCGGCCGGAGGCGAATCGCCGTGACACGTTGTCGCCAAACACGACGAGCTCGGGCCATGGAACCCGCACTCAAAGTGCGAGCGCACGACGGCCGGTTGAAGCTGTGTTCAGTATCTGCGTCGCCAGCATCTGTGTCAGAGATCTCAACGGGCGGGGTGACTTCCGGAGCGCCGACTGGGATCGGCTGCCGACGCCCAGGCCTAGTCCGGCCCGGCTACATCCGGAACCCGCTTGACGGCCATACCGTCGGTGCAGGCGGCGCTAGCGTGTCGGGGCGCGGCGGCTCCGGTGCTGGTCGCGGAGTTGGGATCGGCAACGGAGGCGCCAGCACGGCCTGGCGTGC
>JANXVC010000190.1 GCA_025351925.1 Rhodospirillales bacterium
CGCGTTCGCCCTGGCGCACCCCATTGCGCAGTGTCTCGCCCGAGCACCCGATCTTCGCCGCGATCGACTGGATCGCCCCCTCCGCTGGTATTCCACCGGCTACGCCGTTGGAACCTTGACCAGCTTCGCCCATTGCGAGCCATGCTCGCCCTGGTGCTCCAAAACCATCCGAACCGCGCGGGTGCGAACCTCGGGACTATACGGCGGTGTTCTTTTCGTCATGGCTCCATTCTCTCAAGAGTTAGAGCCTCCGACAAACCCGGGGCGGTTCACTGTTTCCGTTGCCGGAGGTCTTGTTTTTGGTGTTGTGCGGCACGTTGGCTGGAGCGGAGGACTTTGTGGAGATCAGGCGCTGGGGGCAGGTGCATCAGGAGTTCCTGCGCCGCCTGCTGCCGTGTACGGCGGGCGTCCCGAGCTCGGACTGACGCTCCACGTCTGGCCACGACACCCTCAACGACGTGATCAACGCCCTCGATGGCGCGCTGTTCGCCCAGTGTTTCACTGCCTGGATCGAGGGCCTGCGCGAGCCGACCCCGACCCCCGCCGCCCCCGAGGTCGTCGCCATCGACGGCAAGACCTCGCGACGCACGCACGACCGCAGCAAGGACCGTGGGCCGCTGCACATGGTGTCCGCGTGGGCGAAGCTGGTCAAGGTTCCGCGCGCGCGGCGCGTGGAATAGCAGCGGAGATACCGTGTTGCGGGTCAAGCGGAAGGAGGGGCATCCGGAGAAGATACGAATGCTTTCTGAGTATGAATGACTGCGTGGGCATAGACCAGCAGCTTACGGGCGACGGCGACCAGGATGAGCTTGGGCGGTTTGCCTGCGGCGGTCATGCGCGCGACGAAAGCGGCAAGCGCTTTATTCGACCGTTTGGCGCTGAGAGCGCACATGTAGAGCGTATTGCGCATGTAGAGCGTATTGCGCAGGCGTTCCGTGCCGATGCGGCTGACTTTTCCTGGCCGACGTATGGAGGTGCCGGAGCTATGCTCGCTGGGCGGAGGTCGTCAAGGTTCCACCGGCAAAGCCGGCGGAATACGGCCGGGGGGACAGGCCGACGAAAGCGGCGAGTGCTTTGGGCGTGAAATCGGCGATGTCCGGCGAACCTCTCGGTTCGACGTTGGGGAGTTCGGCCAAAAGATGGTGGCCGAGGCCTCGCCAAAGCCAGTGCATGTCCGGCGAACCTCTCGGTTCGACGCTGATGTCGATGCCGACGATGTCCATGGACCCTCCGCAATGATGACCGGGCCCCACCTCCCACCGGCCCTCCTTGTAATCAGGCTCTCCGGCCAAGCCGGCGCCCCGCAAGGCCCTTGATCGCCAGGATCTGGCCGCGCATCAACAGGCTGGCTGCGCCGTCCACGGCATCGAGAGTCGTGATGGCATCCAGCGCGAGCGCCCGCCCATCGCTGCGTTCCAGCCAGACGCGCGGACCGCAGGTATGGCAGGCGATCGGCTGCGCATGGAAGCGGCGCGCGTTCGATCCGGTCGATCCGGGACAGCGGCGGATCCTCCGACGGAAGGGCATAGACAAAGCCGGCGATCGCCGCCGCGGACCCGCACACCCGGATACTGACCCCATCTCCGTCATTCGCCACCCAGCCGCGCAGGCCATACTGCCGCGCGAGCCGCCACACGGTCGGCCGGAAACCGACGCCCTGCACCAGGCCGCGCACCCGGATCAGCTCGGCCGTGTCCCGCTCAATGATGTCGAGGTCGTTCACGCCGCCAGCTTCGGCGCAAGCCGACATAGCAGCACGCGGTTGTTGCCGGAATCCGCGACCGCGGCCAGCCCAGCCGACACCGCGACGCCATACGGCCAGCACAAGCTGTCCCGGCTCGGCAGCGCCCAGCGGTTGTCGCCCTTGGCGTGGCAAATCCTGCCTGCCCGATCAAGGCGCGCCCCTTGGCCCCTTGGCCGGCGTCATCCGCGTGCCAGGCCAGCAGCCGCGAGTTCGCGGTATCGGCGGCAAGCAGCCAATCCCCGGCTGCGGCGATCCCATACGGCATGCGCAGCGTCGCGTCGCTCGGCCAGTACAGCGACTGGTTGTGGTCCACCAGCGCCGGGACACGCTGGCCCAGCAGCCGTTCGCACGCCTGGTTGTCGCGGATGGGCACGGCATCCCAAAGCATGATCCGGTTATTACCCGCGTCGGTCACACTAAGCCGTTCGCCCCACAGCGTCACGCCATGCGGCCAGCGCATGCTCGACAAGGCCGGCACGCCGCCACTCTCATCGCGCAGGCCGAAATCGCGCTGCCCGAGCACCAGATCGGCCGGGCACCCGTTCATGGCCGGCACGCCGTGCCACATCACAGCGTCGCGGCACTCGGCACTACGGGGATTGCCAGCCCGTCAAGGCTTGCCGCCGCACCCAGGCAGGCCAGCGGCCCGGCGCGATCCAGCACCGTCAGGCTCGACGGAGTCGCCGCGTGCTTCAGCGCCGGCTGCAGGCTGACGCGGAGGACGGTCGCCATTGCCTATCCTTCAAGCCGCACGGCAATGCGGCCCGCCCTCCGCGCCGCCGCCCATCTCCAGCGGCATGCCCAGGTGCACGCAGGCATTGTCAAAGCAGCTCACCCAGCCGTCGCGCCGGCTCAGCAGCACCGAGCGTCCGGAGATCTTCCGCTCGGTGACGCCGCCCTCCGGGATGTCGGCCAGCAGCGCCGCCTCGGTCCAGCCCTGGTCCGTGTCGGCCGCCAACGGGCTGATGAACTGCATGTCGTCGGCGGCGGGCTTTGCCGGACCTTTGCTGACCTGGCGGATGTGGATGATCTCGGGGCAGTGGGTGTGGATCGCGCGCTCGACGCCTTCCCGCAGCGTTTCGCTCGACGCCGGGCAGCAGTGGCATAGACGGCGCTGCTCACCCGGCGGTCCTCAGTCGTATTTCAGGTCGCGAAACAAGTACGGTTGCGCCAGGCCGACACCGAAGGCCGGCAGCACGACCACGAGCCAGACGGGAACGCCGAGCGTGCCCAGCACGGTCACCGCGACGAACGCGGCGGCAAAATCGACCAGCCAGCGCTACAGCACCGACGCCGGGTCGCAGAACAGCTTGCCTTTTATGAATAGCTGGAGCGAGTTGGTGAACATTGGCCACATTGCCGGCTTATATCTGAATGCGAGGATAATCAGGCCGACCAGAATGCCCGGCACCGCGCCGGTCGGGCCAAACATCGCGCCCATCAGCGCGGCCCGGTCACGGCCCAAATTCTTGCCACCGAGCTGCATGCCAGCCAGCGCGCCGCCACCAGGAACGCGCAGCCCGTCCAGATAAAAATGGTGACCACGGTCAGCTGCCCGCCCGCCAGCTCCTGCCAAAGCGCTGTTATCCGGGGGCCGATCGCGGCGCGCCGTCGAGGTCTTGCGCGATCGCCGCCAATGCCTCGTCGATCATCGCAACGCTATCGGATTGCTGGAGGCCCAGCAGGATGCGGCGCGCCTCCCGATACAGGTCGCGCGCCGCCAGCAGGCCGGCCTCGCCGCCCAGCCCAGGCCGGTCCGGATCATCCGGCAGGTTGCGCAGCACATTCGCCTTGTTGACGATGGTATTGGCATACTCAACGGGAGTATCGCGCTCGTTACGAACCTTCAGCGCCTCAGCGTAGGCAGCGAGCGCACGCAGGTTGTTGTCCAGCGCATGGCCGCTGGTGGCGTACTGCAGCGCGTTGCCTAAGTTATTCTGGATCATTGCATACTTGCTCGGATGATCGACCAAATTGATGACGCTGAGCACCTCCTCGAATGACTGCACCGCCAGCGCCTCGTGCATCCGGCCGCGCTCATCGGCCATCGGCAGCGATAAATAGGCGATGGCGAGATTATTGTGCAGAATCGCGTATTCCTGCGGATACTCGGCGCGGGTGAAGGTCCGCAGCGCCCGGTGATACCACTGGATCGCGTCGGTCAGCCGCGCAACCCCGGCGCCGGCGAGCGCCTGCGTCACCAGTCCGAGGTTCATCTCGACCTCAGCCGCCTCCGCGGGCTTGCCATTGATCCTGAGCGCCGGCAACGCAAACTCATAGGCGTTGCGGGCGTGTTTCAGCGCATCCGGGCCGCCGTCGGGCAGCGCCTGCAGCGCCGTGCCCAGCCGCGCGGTGATGCGCGCGCGCAGTAATCCATCTTCGGCGAAGTCGAGCGCCCGGCGATACAGGTCGATGGCGCGCTGCAGCTGGTCAGAGGCCTTCGGCCGCGCCTGCATGCTCATGGCGACCTCCATAAGCATCTCGGCCTTTTCCTCGGTCGTCTCCGCCTCGGAATCGACCGCCCGCAATGCAGCGTCAAATTGTGACTCGGGTACCGTCTGCGCCATCGCACCCTCCCGGGACCGCTCGCTTAACCATGCGCGGATTTATACTCCCAACGGTACGTCGTCGCCAAATTGATTGTCAATCTGTTTTGAGAACTGCAAAGAAGGCTTACAATGCAGGCCCAATGCTCATCACGCGTGCGCTCCGTTCGGAGACCCAGCGTACTGCAAACCGCTGCTCCACGAAATCCTGCGGAACACCCTGCTCGCGCAGGAACTCCTGCGCATGCAGCACTCGGTCGCCGCCCGCGTTGCGGATTTTCAGCAGCATGCCGCCGGCAGACCGCTGGATCAGCGGCACGATCAGCGTGGGCCGTCTCGCACGATCAGTGCAACGGAACTCGCCCCAGCCAGATGCGCGTCACAGAGTTGGCGTGACAAACAGATGTTGCCACACCGTATCGGCACCTCGAAACTCGGCGCCGAAACGCTCGCACACTGGCGGTCAGGGTGCGGCGTAGTCATCGATGGTGCGGCGGCTCAGGCCTCCCCTCATTTCCAGATTGCACCGAACATGTCGTTGAACACCGGTTGTGCCGCCGGCATGTGGGCGAACTGTTCGACCCGGGGCCGTAGGCGATGCTCTGGAATGGTGGGGACGAGTTCGTAGAACATGCTGCCTTGGCGTAACAGCGAGTGGGTGCGTCGCGTGCTCGTGTTGGATTTGAGCTGCCGGTCATAGCCAAGCGCTTCGCCTGCCGTGTCGGAGACCTCGATCATGCTGTCGCTGGCGAACACCAGCTTGTCGAACTCATAGGCGCTCTGCAGCTGCGTCGTCATCCTACGGTTCTGCGTGCGCAGCGCCTCGTCGGTAAATTTCAGCTCGCGGCTGAGATAACGGTGCAGCCGGGCCAGCTCGCGGCCCTCCAGCGCGCGGCGGATCAGCAGGCGGAGCTGGTCCGACTGCCAGGCTCGCGACATGATCTGATAGACCGCGGCCTCGTTAGTCGAGCGGATCACCTCGTCGGGGTCGCGGCAGTCGGTGAGCAGCACCCGCATGGCCTCGGGGTTGGCAACGCGAATGCGGCTGAAGAACTCGACGCCGCTCCTTTCCGGGAGCACGAGGTCGCACAGGACCAGGTCAACCTCGTTGTCGGCCAGGATATCGAATGCGGCCTGCCCGGTGATGGTGGTGAGCACCTGGTAGTCTTCTTGCAGGCAGCGGGCGAGTAGGCCCTGGGCGGGCTGCTCGCCTTCGACCACGAGGACTGTCCAGATACCGTCCGGCATAAACTTAGTTTACATATCGGAGATCCTACGCGCCATTCAGTGGCGCCCGACGCGTCGAGGCCCGGAGCGGCGGCCGCCGACCGTCAGTCCAGTGCTAGCGCCCACGGCTGGGCGGCCACATGGGGCCCACGCGCATCGGGTGAATAGCTGGCTTAACTTGGTGAGCGGGCGCGGCCAAACATCTCACCTGTCATGCGCTGTAGGCTAGGCGAACAATGCAAAATTCTTCAAACTGTCTTTCTTCCAACAAAGACCGATCCGTTGTGGGCTGTTACCAAAGAATCGTTAGGCGAGCCAAGACAACGCGCCCGCCCGTCAAGGCAGTCGTCTCGCCGATAAGGAGGATATATTTTGAATTCGCATCAATATCGCCGCATGCTGAAGGCGGGCCTGTTGGCCTCGACATGGCTGGCCGTGCCCCAACTGGCGCACGCCGCTGATGATACGCTTATCGATGGGAATAACGGCACGCTTCCGCTGCCGACCGGCCAGTACGTCACGCCGACGGCGCCGCTGACCAATGCGGTTCAGCAGGACCTGAACCCCGGCCTGGCCGCCTATCCGAACTTCGTCGCCGGCGAGGCGGTGCGGTCGCAGCTCAGCCCGGACGGCACGACGCTCGCGATCATCTGCGCCGGGCAGAACACGCTGTATGACACCGCCGGCAAGGTCGATGCGCCGAACTCGACGCAGTATATCTTCTTCTATGACGTCGCGGGCGCCAACAAGACCTCGCCCAAGCTCACCCAGGTGATCCAGCAGCCGAACGCCCATGTCGGCCTGGTCTGGTCGCCGGACGGCAGCGCGCTGTATGCAGCCGGCGGCAACGACGACGCGGTCTATGCCTACACCAAAGCCGGCGGCGCCTGGTCACAGACGGCCAAGATCGCCCTGGGCCATAGCAGCACCCTGCCTCCCGTCGCCGGGCCGCCGAGCGCCGGACCGCCGGCGGCTGGGCCTCCGACGGCAGCACCTCCCGTTCTCGGCGTCGGCGTTGGCCTGGGCGTGCAGCCCAATGCCAGCGGCCTCGGCATCTCCGACGACGGCGCGACGCTGGTGGTCGCCAACAACTTCAACGACTCCATCAGCGTGATCGACACCGCTACCCTGACAATCCGCTATGAGCACGACCTGCGCCCGTATTTCGCGGGCAACGAGGGCACGAGCGGCGTCGCCGGCGGCGAGTATCCGTTCGCGGTCGTCGTGAAGCACAACGGCACCGCCTACGTGTCCTCCAACCGCGACCGCGAGGTGGTCGTCGTCGATATCTCCTCACCGGCCGCCGGGCGCCTGATCACCCGCATCAAGCTCGACGGCAACGCGAACGGTATGACGCTCAACAAAGCGCAATCGACGCTGTATGTGGCGCAGGACAACGCCGACCAGGTCGCGGTGATCGACACGGCGAGCAACCAAATCGCCGCCAAGATCGACGCGCGCGCCCCGGCCGCGATCCTGACCGGCCCGCACTACTCTGGCGCTGCGACCTTCGCCGTGACGCTCTCCCACGACGAGAGGACGCTGTACGCGGTCAATGACGGCTCGAACTGCATCGCCGTAATCCCGCTGACCGGCGCCAACGCCTACACCGTCACTGGCCTGATCCCAACCGCCTACGCACCGAAGGACATCGCCCTCAGCGCCGACGGCACGTGGATGTATATCATCAATGGCAAGAGCGACACCGGCCCGAACCCCGGGCACCTGATGGGCAGCACGGCGCTGATCACCAACATCACCTACCCCGGCGGCAACGCGGCCGCTGCCGTGGCGGCACGGGCGTCGAACCAGTACCAGTTCCAGCTGGAGCACGCGACGCTGGTCAGCGCCCAGGTGCCAAACAGCGCGGACCTGCCGAGCATGACGGCGAAGGTGGCGCAGAACAACTTCTACAGCGTCTCGCCCGACCCCAGCGACGAGGCGGTGATGGGCTATCTCCGTCAGCAGATCAAGCACGTGATCTACGTGGTGAAGGAAAACCGCACCTTCGACCAGATCCTGGGCGACCTCACCAACGGCGCGAACGGCGATCCGTCGCTTACGCAGTTCGGCAAGCGCATCACGCCAAATTTCCACCGGCTGGCAAACAACTTCGTCACGCTGGACAACTTCATGGACCCCGGCGACGGCAGCATGGACGGCTGGTCCTGGACCATGCGCGGCCGGGTCACCAGCACGGAGGAGATCACGCAGCAGCTCAACTACGCCGGCGTCAACCGCGGGCTGTCGTATGAGGCCGAGGGTGCGAACCGCAACGTGCCGGTCGGCCTCACGACGACAGCCGACCGCGACGCGGCCACCAAGGGATTGTTCACCAAAGGCTCGGCGAGCCTGCCTGGCGGCACGGAGAACCTGCTGCCCGGCATCGCCGACGTCGCGGGCGCCGACGCGCCGTTTGGCATCCAAAACGGCTACATCTTCGACGCCGTGCTGAAGGCCGGGCTGACCGTGCGGAACTATGGCTTCCTGACCAGCAACATTGGTCCCATCACCTACCCCAACGGCAATCCCATCGAGAATGCGGGCGAGTCCGGCGTCGTCCAGGTCGCTGCGCTCAACCCGACCCTGGCGCCCTATACCGATATCTATTTCCGCGGCTTCGACATGAACGTCGCGGATTTGTGGGGCTTCAACGAGTGGAACCGCGAGTTCATGGGGTATATCGCCAACAACGACCTCCCAAGCCTTGAGACAATCCGCCTGGGCCATGATCACACCGGCAGCTTCGCTACGGCGCTCGCCGGGGTGAATACGCCTGACACCCAGGAGGCCGACAACGACCTGGCTGTCGGTCGCCTGGTTGAGGCCGTGGCGCATAGCCCGTATGCCAAGGACACCGTGATCATCGTAACCGAGGACGACTGCCAGGACGGTCCCGACCACGTCGATTCGCATCGCTCCACCACCTATGTCGTCGGCGCATACGTGAAAAAAAGGGCGGTGATCAGCACGCGATACAACCAGGTGAGCGTGCTGCGCACGATCGAGGATATTCTCGGCACGCCGCACATCAACCTGAACACCGCCTATCAGCGGCCGATGTCGGATGTGTTCGACATCACGTCGTCGGGCGCTTGGAACTACAACGCCATCGCCTCGACGATCCTGAAGACGACGTCGCTCGCGCTGGCCGACACCGGGATCAAGTTCGCGGACGGCCCCGATATCCTGCCGCGGCACGACGCGGCCTATTGGGCGAAGGCGACGCGCGGCTTCGACTTCTCGGCAGAGGACCGCGTGCCGGTGGACCTCATGAACGAGGTGATGTGGGAGGGCGTGATGGACGGCACGCCATACCCGACGCGGCGTTCAGGCGCGAAGCTGGGCATCGTCGCCGCGAGCGAGAAAGAAGACTAGCAGCCGCCTTTTAACGCCAGTCCGTGTGGAGATCAGCGCCGGGCTACTGCGGCCTGATTGCCGCCAAGCTCAGGCTGACCTAGCGTGCTCCGACCTGGCGCTGGGGAGGAAAAATGCTGGATAGCCGCGCATCTTGGGCGCGTCTCGGGCTGCTGCTGCTTGTGAGCTCGATCGGCGGGGTCGGCATGTGGTCCGTAGTGGTCACGCTGCCGGCGGTGCAGGCGGAATTCGGCGTGGCACGCGCCGGCGCGGCCCTGCCCTACACGCTCACGATGCTGGGCTTTGCCGCCGGCGGCGTCGTGATGGGGCGGGCGACCGACCGCTTCGGCATAGCCTGGGTCGCGGCCGTCGCCGGCCTGATGCTGGCAGCCGGCTACGCGCTCGCCAGCCGCACCCACGATCTGCTGACCTACGCGCTGGTGCACGGCGTGCTGATCGGGATGCTCGGCTCGGGAGCGCTGTTCGGGCCGGTCATGGCCGACGCGTCGCTGTGGTTCCGCCGCCGGCGCGGCCTCGCCGTGGCGATCGCAGCGGCCGGCAACTACGTCGCGGGCGCAATCTGGCCGCCGATCGTGGCCGCGGCGACCCAGTCCTTCGGCTGGCGCGCGACCGAGCTCGGCATCGCCGCGGTCATGCTGCTGACGATCCCGCCGCTCGCCTGGCTGCTGCGCGTCCCCTCCCCCGTGCAGCACGACGGCGTCGGCGCCAGCGCGGGGTTCGCCACGTCGCAGGCGCGGCTGGGACTGACGCCGGGCGCGCTGGTGACGCTGCTCGTGGTCGCGGGCCTCGGCTGCTGCGTCGCGATGTCGATGCCGCAGGTGCACATCGTCGCCTACTGCAGCGACCTCGGCTACGGCCCGGCGCGTGGTGCGGAGATGCTGTCGGTAATGCTGGGGCTCGGCATCATCAGCCGGGTCGGGTCTGGCTGGGTCGCCGACCGCATCGGTGGCCTGCCGACCCTGCTCACCGGCTCCGTGCTGCAGTTCGCGTCGCTGTCGCTGTTCCTGTTTTTCGACTCGCTCACCTCGCTTTATGTGATCTCCGGGCTGTTCGGCCTGTTCCAGGGCGGCATCGTGCCGAGCTATGCGATCATCGTGCGCGAGTACTTCCCGGCGCGCGGCGCGGGCGCGAAGGTGGGGCTCGTGCTGGCGGCGACCGTCGTCGGCATGGCGCTCGGCGGCTGGATGACTGGAGCGATCTTCGATCATACCGGGTCGTATCGCCTGGCCTTCGCCAACGGCATCGCCTGGAATTTAATGAACGGCGTGATCGCCGCCACGCTGCTATGGCGCGCTTACCTTCGGCGCGGCGGCGGAGGGAATGCCGCGCAGGCGGCGATGGCCGCAGCGACAGCACGCCTAAGTTGACTTGCATCCAGCGTCCTCACTAGTCTGGCGTTAACCAATTCCCGGAGTACGGGCATGGCGGCGCGCGCATGGATTGGCGGGTCCGGCGACTGGACCGATCCCACACAGTGGACGACCACGAGCGAGGACCTGCCGGGTGCGCCGCAGCCGGGTGACACGGCAACCATCGCGAGCGGCAAGGTCTGGATCAACGGCCTCGAGGGCCTCGACGGTGCGATCTACAACGGCGTGGGCCTAACAATCGGCGACGCGGAGAATGACCCCGCAAGCCTTTTCTTATCGAGCGCCTACCTCGAGAACTTCTTCTCTATCCAGGCGCAGGGATCGGCGACGATCGACGCGAGCGGCGTGTCCGCTTTGGCCTGCAAGATCTCCAGTGCCGGTCCGGGGACTGTATTGACCCTCGTGGGCGACAGCGCCGTCCCGAACGGCCTCGTGCTCACCCGAGGGGGCGGGGTCACCGTGCAGCCCGGCGCGACCCTCGATCTCGAAGGGACCATCACGGACGAGGCCACCGCCAGCATCACCGCGCAGGCTGGGTCCATCCTCGACAACAACGCCACCGTCACGGTCGTCGGGCCGCTTGTTGACATGAAGGGCGCCCTGACCGGC
>JANXVC010000262.1 GCA_025351925.1 Rhodospirillales bacterium
CGGAGCAGCGTCGCCTCCTGGAACGGCTTTGCCGCGATCTGCACGCTGACCGGCAGGCCGTCCACCCCGAACCCGGAGCAGACGGACATCGCCGGCCAGCCGGTGAGGTTGAACGGAGCGGTGAAGCCGGGCCGGGCCAAATTGTCCCATTTCGGCACTTCGTCGATTCGCGGCGCCTCGGCCGGAGCGCCGGCGGTGATCAGCAGATCGACGCCCTGTGCCGCAGCCGTCGTCGCAGCGCACAGCTCCCGCCGCATCCGCAGCGCTTGCACGTAATCGGTCGCGGCGATCAGCCCGCCAAACGCCATGCGGTCGCGCAGCAATTCGCCGTAGTCGCCGAAGCGCTCGCGCATCCAGGGTTCGTGCACGCTGAACGCCTCGGCAACGATGACGACGAAGTTCGCCGCCTGGTAGTCATACAGCGACGGCAGGACGACGTCCTGGATCTCGGCCCCCTGCGCCCGCCAGACATCGAGCGCGCCGTCGATCCCGGCCTGCACGGCGGGGCTGACCGGCCGGTCGGTCTCGTGCCAGTTCCGCACCACTCCGATGCGCAGTCCCTTGGCGTCCGTCGCAAGCCCAGCGGAGAAGTCCGGCACCGGCCGGTCGGCGCTGGCCGGGTCCTCTGCGTCGTAGCCGGCCATCGCCTGCAGCAGGATCGCGCAGTCCTCCACCGTCCAGGCCATCGGCCCCGCATGGTCCAGCGAGAACGCCAGCGGCAGAATGCCGGCCCGGCTGCACAGCCCGTAGGTCGGCTTGATCCCGGCGATGCCGCACAGTGCCGCCGGCCCGCGGATCGAGCCGCCGGTATCGGACCCGGTGCCGCCCAGGATCAACCCGGCCGCCACCGCCGCCCCGGTGCCGGACGAGGAGCCCGCGGTGAAATGGTCGGTGTTCCACGGATTGCGCGCCGGCGGCCATGGCAGGTCGAAGCTCGGGCCGCCAAAGGCGAACTCGTGCGTGGCGAGCTTGCCCAGCATGACCGTGCCGGCCTCCACCAGCTTGCGAACGGTGGTCGCGTCGGTATCGGGGACCCAGCCCTCCAGCAGCTTGGAGTGCGCCGTGGTGGCGATGCCTGCCGTGCCGTAGATGTCCTTGTGCGCGATGGGAATGCCATCCAGCTTGCCCAGCGACGCGCCCTTCATCACGCGCGCCTCGGCCGCCCGCGCATCGGCCAGCGCGCGCTCCGGCGTAACCAAAATAAAACTGTTCAGCGCCGCGTCTTCGGCGGCAATGCGGTCGAGCAGATGCTGGGTGAGCTCCACGGGCGAGAGCTCACGCGCCGCGATCTGCTTGGCGGCCTCGGCGATGGTGGGGGTCTGCATCACGCGGGCTCCGGCCGGAAGATCAGCGCCGGCTCGGCCTCGCGGCCCCGTCCCGGCGCGCGGATGCGGGCCAGCATCGGCTCCACATGCGCCCAGCCGACATACAACTCGGCAACCTGAGCAGGCGTGATCGCGAGGCCGGCGCGCCGGACCAGCGCCTCGAAGTCAGCCAGCGATGTCGTTGCGGTCATTGATCGCTCCTGCAAAATGCTATTTGGCGGCCCAACATTTCCCGTGCCAAACCGGCGCGGTTCGAGTCACCGGTTTACGTGCCGCAACGTAGCATCCTGATCCCGATCGATCGAGTTTCACCAATGCCCAAATCTCAGGCTGTTGTGCATCTTATAACCGATTTGCGTTTCAGAACGTCGATACTGCACTATAAAATGCCATTTTTGGTTGTGGTGCCAATGGCGTTTTGCGACGCTGCGCTGTCTTGCAGGAGGCAGCGCATGGCCCGGTTCTCGTCCCTCGCACGTTCGGCAGCCGCTGCGCTGCTGCTCTCGGCACCCATGGCGCAGGCGTCGGGCGTGCTGACGGTCGCCATGACGGCGGGCGACCTCCCGGTGACCGGCGGCAACCCGGACCAGGGCTTCGAGGGATTCCGCTTTGTCGCGACCAACCTGTATGACGCGCTGATCAACTGGGACCTCAGCAGCGCCGACATGCTCGCGGTCATCAAGCCGGGCCTCGCTACTGAATGGCGCGTGGATCCCGCCAGCACCCGGCGCTGGCTGTTCACCCTGCGCGACGGCGTGAAGTGGCACGACGGTTGCCCATTCACCACCGCCGACGTCGTCTGGAACTTCGGCCGCTATGACGAGAAGACGCCGCAGTGGAACCCGCAGCAGTTCGCCCTGTCGCGCGCCTATCTGCCGAACTTCGCCTCGGTCGAGAAGGTGGACGACAAGATCGTCGCGCTGACGACCAAGGTGCCCAGCTCGATGTTCCCCTACGAGGCTCAGCTTTATCATGATGACCAGCCGCTGCCGGGTGGAAGCGCTGAAATACGACTGGGCGGCGCTGGCCGATCAGCCCTCCGGCACCGGCCCATACCGCTTCGACCGGATGGTCGCGCATGAGCGGCTGGAGCTGGTGCCCAACAAGGATTACTGGGACGAGGGCCACATCCCGAAGCAGGACCGGCTGGTGCTGCTGCCGATGCCGGAAGCCAGCACGCGGACGGCAGCGCTGCTGAGCGGCCAAGTCAATTTCGTCGAGGCGCCGACGCCCGACGCGCTGCCCCGGCTGAAGTCGTCGGGCATGCGGATCGTCACCAACTCGTATCCGCATAACCGGTCGTATCAGCCAATTTTGAGCGCGGCCCGTTCCGCGACGTGCGGGTGCGCAAGGCAGCGAACTATGCGCTGAACCGCGCCGACATCTTGGAGCTGCTGGGCGGCATCATCGCCCGCAACACGCGTGCCGCGGTGCTCGAGGTGCGCGGCCAGGACTTTGTCACCACGCTCTGCGCCAAAGGCCTAACCGAGTTCGCCGTCGTCCGCCACGTGCTGAAGAGCGCGGCGCCGGGGATACTGGCGGTGATGGGGCTGCAGTTCGGCTATCTGATGGGCGGGTCGATCCTGGTGGAGCCCGTTTTCACCTGGCCCGGCAGCGGCACGTTGCTCGGCCGCGCCATCGTCAACCGCGATGTGCCGGTGCTGCAGGGCGCGATACTCAGCCTGGCGCTGATCTTCGTCGCGACCAATCTCGTCGTGGATTTGCTGCAGGCGTCGATCGATCCGCGGGTGCGGCGCGCATAACGACCCAAACGCTCACCCTGGCAACTGCGGCGCCGGTCCGGCTGCCGGCGCGGCCGGGTTATTGGGGCATGGTCGGGCAGCGGCTGCGGCGCGACCCGGTGACGGTGCTTTTCTGCTTGCTGATGCTGGCGATCGTGCTGGCGGCGGTGTTCGCGCCGCTGATCTCGCCGTTCGATCCCTATAAGGAAAGCGTCATCCTGCGGCTGAAGCCGTTCGGCTTCCCCGGCCTCTGCTGGGCACGGACGAGCTCGGGCGGGACATCCTGGCGCGCATCCTTTACGGCGGGCGTACCTCGCTGCTGATGGGCGTCGGACCCGTGATTTTTGCCGGTCTGGTCGGCGGGTCGCTCGGGGTGCTGGCAGGCTATGCCGGGGGCTGGATGGGCACGCTGGTGATGCGCACCACGGACGTTTTCTATGCCTTCCCATCGGTGCTGCTGGCTGTAGCCATCTCGGGCGCCATGGGCGGCGGCATGCTGAACGGCATGATCGCGCTGGCGCTCGTGTTCATCCCGGCGGTGTGCCGCGTGGCGGAGACGGCGACGACCCAGGTGCGCAACCTCGATTTCGTGGAGTCGGCGCGGGCCACGGGGGCCGGGCATTTGATGATCGTGCGGCACCATTTGCTGGGCAACGTGCTGGCGCCGGTGCTGGTCTATGCGTCAAGCCTCGTCAGCGTCAGCATCCTGCTAGCGTCCGGCTTGTCCTTCCTTGGGTTCGGCGTGCATCCGCCGATCCCCGATTGGGGCCTCATGCTGTCCACGCTGCGCCAGGCAATCTACGTGCAGCCCTGGGTCTGCGCAGTGCCAGGTGCGGCGATCTTCGTCACCAGCATGTGCTTCAACCTGGTCAGCGACGGCCTTCGCTCCGCCATGGACGTGCGGCTGAAATGAGCGGCAGCACGCAAGACCGCGGCGGTCCGGCGCAGCCCATGCTGATCGCCGCCGGCCTACGCAAGCACTTCCCCATCCCCGACGGCGGCGCGGTGCGAGCGGTGGACGACGTGTCCTTCAGCGTGTCGAAGGGCGAGACCCTGGGCGTCGTCGGCGAAAGCAGCTGCGGCAAAAGCACGCTGGCGCTGCAGCCGCGCCTGGTGATCCTCGACGAGGCGGTCAGCGCGCTGGACAAGTCGGTCGAGGCGCAGGTGCTCAGCCTGCTGGCCCGCCTGAAGCGTGATCTCGGCCTGACCTACGTGTTCATCTCGCACGACCTCGCGGTGGTGCGGCACGTCAGCGACCGGGTGCTGGTGATGTATCTCGGCAGCGTCGCCGAGAGCGGCCCGGCCGACGCCGTGTTCGCGAACCCGCTGCACCCCTACACCCGCGCGCTGCTCGCGTCCCGACTGAGCCTCGACCCGGACCGCCGGGTGGAGCAGGCGCCGATCCGCGGCGACCCGCCATCCCCCGCCAACCCGCCCAGCGGCTGCCGTTTCCGCACGCGCTGCCCGCATGCCGAGGCGGTTTGCGCCGAGCGCGCCCCGGCGCCGGCAAGCTGGGTTGGGCCACCAGGCCGCCTGCCACATGGTCCACCCCGGCTCCGGCCACTCCGCCGCGGCGCTCGCGGCATGACGACCCACCCATTGGCCGAGCTGGACGATCTGCGGGTGCGGTTCGGCGCCGGGCCGGACGCGATGGAGGCGGTGCGCGGCGTCAGCCTGAGCGTCAACCCTGGCGAGGTGCTGTGCCTGCTCGGCGAGAGCGGCTCGGGCAAGAGCGTGTCGATGCGGGCGCTGATGCGGCTGCTGCCGGCGCAGGCGCGCATCACCGGCGGCGTGCGGGTCGAGTGCCAGGACGTCACGACGATGTCGGGCAAGGCGCTGCGCAGCCTGCGCGGCGGCACGGCGGCGATGGTGTTCCAGGAGCCGATGACCGCGCTGGACCCGGTCTATACCGTCGGCCAGCAGATCGCCGAGAGCGTGCTGCAGCACCGGGGCGGCAGCCGCGCCAGTGCCCGCGCCCGAGCGCTGGAGGTGCTGGACCTCGTGCGCGTGCCCGACGCGGCGCGCCGGCTGGACGCCTGTCCGCATGAGCTGTCTGGCGGGCTTAGGCAGCGTGTGGTGATCGCCATGGCGCTGTCCTGCCGCCCGCGTTTGCTGCTGGCGGACGAGCCGACCACGGCGCTGGACGCCACGGTGTAAATCCAAATCCTGGTGCTGCTGCGCTCGCTGCAGCGCGAGCTTGGCATGGGCATGATGCTGGTGACGCACGACCTGGGCGTGGCGGCGGAGGTCGCGGACCGGGTGGCAGTGATGTATGCGGGCGAGATCGTCGAGCGGGGGCCGGTGCGCGACGTGCTGCGCGATCCCGCGCATCCCTATACGCGGGGGCTGCTGGCCTCGGTCGTGCGGGCGGACGGCGCCGACACCCCCGGCATTCCTGGCAGCCCGCCCGACCTGCGCCGCCCGCCGTCGGGTTGTGCCTTTGCGCCGCGTTGCCCGGCGGCCATTTCGAAGTGCACTGCGGCGGTCCCGGCTGAGCGGGCGCTGGGGTTGGGGCAGACGTCGCGGTGTATTCGGGTGGGGGAACTGCTGGCGGCGTAGGGGCGGGTTGGTAGCCGGTGCAGCCGTACATCTCGATAAATAGCAGATTATTATAATGGGAACCGGATGTATGAAGCCTCTAGCCGTCTACGGCTGCATTGCGCCCATGCCGGTAGGCCGTGCATCTGAGGCGCTCCTGAAAGCGGACACACCTGGGCTACGCTAAGCTCGCACATTGCAGCCAGACTTTGAGGATGGAAATCTGCGCGGCGCGTGTTCGCGCGCCGACTTCCAGGGCGTCCGGCACGGTTACGCGGGGACGATCTACAAGGGCCGGGCAAGACCCTGGACCAGAGGTATCTATACCACAACGAGTATTGGCGTTCAGCGGCGAACTATGTGGCACTCACCCATCAGCAGGAGCGCGCTGAGGTGGTTGTCGCGCGAGATAGCGCGAGACGCCTTATCGTGTGGCCAAGGCCGGTTGTTCCACTTTTACCCGCTCCGATGCCCTCACATTGTAGGCGATCACGCATGTCCATAGTCTCAGCCAGTGGAGGATAAGGACACGCCGTGGATTGCAACGAACCATTGTGCAGAGGCGAGCAAGCGGTTCTTGCGTCCTCTTGTAAACGAACCCCAAACCTCTCCGTGATGAGGATTGTCGGGTAAGGGGTCATAGCCAACCTTAAAGGCTTCAGACCTCAAGTGTGCGGCATGAAACCAGACCGATCCCACAAATCTTGGACTTGTAACAAAACTAGGGGCGTCCAGACCTGCCTCGATAATTAGAGCTTCCAAGTCAACAGACATTCCACAGTTGCCATCGGTTGAGCTTTGAAACGCAAGCGTCGAGACACGCTTACCGCCTGGCGCCTTGGCGTCTGTTACAATATGCTCGGCGGAGATACGACGGATTATCCGGTCAGCGTCAGCAATGCCAGGATGGTCATGCGGCGCAACAACACCGTTTGCGTCACGCGGCGGCTCCGATAGCGACACTCGCTGGCTCCAAAAGGCTTCTTATCCACTCAGCAACTTCAGTGAAGTTATTCGTCAGTAGGAGCTCTTCGCCATCCGGGCTTGTGGCAGACGTTTGCCGCCACGCGACCACATCGTTCGGCGCACGAATATGCAGTTCTATGTCGCCGGTGATGAGATGCCATTCGATTTGAAGATCACCCGAGACGCCAGGCACAATGCTGGGGGTGGGAATATTTGGTGTACAAACGGCATCTAGCACGCGAAACGCAAAGTGTGCCGTGTTGAAGCTAACCGGGCCGGCTCGGTAGCCATCCCAACCGACGGGCAAACGGCACACATGATTAAGTCGGTCCACGACCTCAGCTCGCCAGGCCGAAGCCGGTTCGGTAATGAGAACACGGGCATGTAAAGGGCGTAGCGGAACTATCACACCGCCGGAAGGATTAGAAGCTGTTCCCCTTAGGTTCTCCACTGCGAGCTTTGTCACGTTGTCCGCTCCCAAGCTTGGTGCGCTGCATCGGTTGTGATCTCGGCGAAGGTTTTGCAAATGATTTCGCGGCCCCGATTGAGAAACTCGAGTGCCGACTGCACGGATGGATGCTCCGGAGCGCCGCGCGCGGTAAGGGTAAGTGAGATAAAGTGCTGACCGGTTGGCTCAATGGCCGTAGAGCTATCGCAAGTCAGTCGTCCTCTCGGCTGCCCGTTGTCGGACAAAATTGTTTTTCGGAATGATATAGCGAAGTCATCCGGCTCCTCACTGAAGTTCAAAAAATTTAACCAGGCAGAGCTCTGTAACTTCTCGCCAGGGAGCGGCTTTATATGATTGACGTAAGACACCTCACACTGCGTAATACGAAGCGGCTGAGACTGTATGCTGGCCATAAAAGACTCTAATGACTGCATTTCATTCAAAAACCTTGAGGAAATGATTTCATATCGAGGGTATGAATTATCCTGACCTACAATCTTGCGCCAGTTGTGCAGCAGCCTATCGTTCTGGAACTGGATCAGCTGGTCGCCCGTGTTAGAAACAAACCAAAACCTACCGTGCAAAGGCCCCATCACTGGCCCGAAACTCATGATAGGAGAAAACCCCACCCCGCCGAAGCCCACGATGGAGACTTGCGGCCCGAAAGTTTCAAAGTTGGGCGGAAGAGGAGGTAGCTCCTGCGCCTGGGGAAATTCGGCAGAAAATAGCTTCCAGACCTCGCCAGCACGAATTTGCTGATAACCTGCCGGGGTATCAAACTGGACACCTAGCACGACCTCGTTGAGCGGAGGTTTAGCAAAATCAGGAAGGTCAGGCGGTCTGATCACGATGTTCGCAGTCATTCAGAGGATGGATCTGTTTAAGGAATTGTACGAGTAGAACGATTAATGCTCTGCCACACTTACCCGAGCCGAAGAAAGCGATTTGTCCCAAGCTGGGATTACGGGTCAAAGAGGCACATTATGACAACGTTCCTAGCACAAGTTGGCGCATTTGGGCAAGGTTGCGTTCGGGTGCGACGATCACGTCCTAGCAAACGTCCATTCACCAGAATAACAGACGTGTCGGTAAGAGAGCGGTCTCAGACGTCCGCTCCTATCGTCGTCTCGCTTCAAAGCCGCCGTTCCGCTATCGGCCAATTTTGGTCGGTTAAACCGCCGCTGCGAAGGACGGCTTAGGGACGCAGGCTACATCGAAACTAAGCCCCTACTGCCATCCCAACCCCCCTTGGCGCATGCGCCCAAGCGTTCTAACGCTGCACATGGCCCGCATCCGGCGTGGCTGGGAGCGAGGTCTATCGAGTGTTCGCCTTCGTGGGCGACCCCGTCACCATCATGCTCGGCACCGATTACACCGAGGCACAGCGCATCGCGCTGGTGCGTCAGCCCGGCCTCGATCAGCGTTTCTTCGTGCAATACGCCAAGTTCCCGTGGGAGGCACTGCACGGCGAGTTCGGCATCAGCTACCGCCTCGCTCGTCCGGTCACGGACCTGCTGGCGGAACGCATGCCCGCGACCCTCGAACTGGCGCTCGCCGCGTCGGTGTTCGCGCTGCTGATCGGCGTGCCGATGGGGGTCTATACCGGCATCTACCGCACCGCGTTTTCCTCCCGCATGTTCATGATCTTCAGCCTGAGACGAGGACGGCAAGCAGCCATATCAGGCCGCCTGCAATGCCTTGTAGCTCGCAGTCTCGAAACCTGCGAACGCCTGCATCGCGGCAGGATCGACGAACGGCAAAAGCTGCATGAGAATCACGCCGGCCACCCGGCGCTTGGGATCAATCCAGAAAAAAGTGTTGCCCAGCCCGGCCCAGGCCATGCTGCCGGCACTGCGCCCGGTGGGTGCATCCGCCGTATTCAGCATGAATGCGGTGCTCCACTTCTTGACCATGCCCGGGAAGAACTCGGCGTCGAGCGAGCTGGCCGGGTCGGCTGTCTTGAGGTTGACGACATTGGTGTCGCCCATCTGGTTCTGGCCCATCAGCGCCACCGTCTCCGGCCGCAGCACCTGAGCGCCGCCCTCCGCCTTGCCCGCATGCAGAAAAAGCTGACAGAAGCGCATGTAGTCGGCCGCGGTCGAATACAGGCCGCCGCCGCCCATCTCGAACTCGGGCGCCTGCGGGATTTCGAACTCGATCGGCTTGAGCGAGCCATCGGCCTGCCGGGCGTGCATCGCAACCAGACGCGCCCGCTGTGACGCCGTAAGCTTGAAGCCGGTGTCGCCCATGCCGAGCGGGCCGAGCAGGTGCTCCTGGAAGTAGGCCCCGAGCTTCTGGCCGCTCACGCGCTCGACCGCCTTGCCCGCCCAGTCGATGTTGATGCCGTACTCCCAGCGCTCGCCGGGGTCGAAGCCGAGCGGGGTGCGCAGCGCGTCGTTCTTGCAGGTGATGATGCCCGGCAGGCCGGCGATCTTCTCGTAGCGCGCCGTGTTGGCGTTCCAGATGTCGTAGCTGAATCCGGCCGTGTGGGTCAGCAGGTGACGCAGCGTGATCGGCCGCCTGGCGGGTCGGAGCTTGGGTGCGCCGGAGGTATCGAAGCCCTCCAGCACCTGCGGCGACGCGAGCTCAGGCAGCACGTCGCTGATCGGCTGATCGAGGCCGAGCTTGCCGCGCTCGACCTGCTGCATGGCGGCTGTGGAGGTGATCGCCTTGGTCATGGAGGCGATCCAGAACACCGAGTCCAGGGTCATGTCCGCGCCGTCGGCCGCGAGACTGCGCTTGCCGAAAGCGCCCTGGTAGATCGATCCCTTATCGGTCGCGGCCAGCGCGACTACGCCAGGGACCTGCCCGCTGCCAACCGCTTGCTGCAGGAGACGATCGATCGCTGTCTTATCGGCTCCGGTCCCGCTTTGCGCGCTCGCTTGGTGCACTGCTCCTGCGAAGGTTGCGGCGGCGGTGCCCAACACAGCGTTGCGCCTGCTGATCTCGGTCATGGTGCGTTCCCCCTCCGGCATGGTTGATCAGGAGCAGCGGGCCGGGTCGCTGAAGCCGCGATCATGCTGCCGAAAGCCGCCAGCCGCAATCGCCGCTGTCCTCGTTTTTTATACAGCTTCCTTGTTTCCAACATGCCGGTGGGAGGCACACGAGAGGCCCTCCTCCGGGTATCGAGCGGCGTTGCTGTCCCTGGGCGGTTAAGCCAATCGAAAATTAGGTGCAATGCTGACTTATGTCGGGCCGGACTTTAGGGGCATAGTAGATTCCGGAACGGCCAGATCATAGGCCGGGAGAACAGGGGGACACCGCCATGCTTGATCAGCGCGTCATCGGTTTATCGCGGCGCACGCTCGTTACGGCGCTTGCCGTCACGGCGTCGGGCGCCGCCGCGCAGCCGCGGCCAGCCGCGCCGCCCACGACCATCACGACGCCGCCGCGCGATTTCGGCGCTGGAGGCGCGCCTACCACCTACTTCACCGACCCGGACGTCCTCACTGTTGACCCGGCCTTCGACGGCCTGATCCAGCCCAACACCAGCATCCAGCGGCTGTGGACGGGCGCGCTCTGGATGGAGGGCCCGGCCTGGTGCGCCGAGGGCCGCTATCTGCTGTGGAGCGACATTCCCAACGATCGGCAGATGCGCTGGATTGAGGATGACGGGCATGTCAGCGTTTTCCGTAGCCCGAGCAACAACAGCAACGGCAACACCTTCGACTTTGCCGGCCGGCAAATCAGCTGCGAGCATCTGACCCGCCGGGTCGTGCGCTATGAGCTCGATGGCTCGATCACCATCCTGGCAGATCGTTTCGAGGGCAAGCGGCTCAACTCGCCCAATGACGCCGTGCCGCATCCAGATGGCAGCGTCTGGTTCACCGACCCGCCCTATGGCGGGCAGCTCTATGAGGGCGCGCCGGACATTGCGGGTGGCCCGTCCAACGCGGCAGGACGGCTGAAGCCGACCCTCGGCCAGCCCGGCGGTTTCGTCGCAGGCCGGCGCGAGCTGCCCACCAACGTGTATCGCTTGGACCCCTCCGGGCGGCTCGACCTCGTCGTGACCGAGGATCAGGTGCCGGACCCGAATGGCCTGGCATTCTCCCCGGACTACAAGCGCCTGTATGTCATCAGCACCGGAAAAGGGCCCGGCGATCAGGGGGCGGGCGGCAAGGGCGACGTGCACGCATTCGAGGTTGGGGCCGACAACCGGCTGTCGGGGCAGCGGCTGTTCACGGACTGCATGGTGGACGGCATTAAATGCGGGCCCGACGGGATACGGTGCGACGTGCAGGGCAACGTCTGGATCTCCAGCAACGCCGGGCGGAATGTCGGATACAGCGGCGTGACGGTTTGGAACGCCGAGGGCAAGCTGCTTGGCCGCATCCGCATCCCCGAGGTGGTGGCCAATATCGCCTTCGGCGGGCCCAAGCGGAACCGGCTATTCATCGCGGGAAGCCAGTCACTGTATGCGGTCTATGTCGGCACCCAGGGGGCTGCACCGGGCTAAACGTCTCCCGATCACTGCAACGATCCCAACTCTCGGCTGCATTCAGGCTGGGCAGATAAGGGTTGGGACATCCCCGCTCCTGCTAGGGCGAGCGGATGCTTATGCCGTAGCGCGCGTAGATCGCCGAGATCGTTCCGTCGTCACGGAGGTGATCGAGCGCGGCATCGATCGCTTCGCGTAACTTGGTGTCCGGTCGGCGTAGTCCGACGGCCAGGTTCCAGACCGTGTTGGCCTGCGTGTCGTCGGGCGGGATGATGGTGACCGCCCGGTCGGGATGGGTGGCGTTGAAATAGCCCGCCACCGTCGCCGTCACCGCCGCGGCGTCAAGCTCATGAGTACTCAGCGCCTCCATCATCTCGTCTTCGAACGCAAAGGTCGAAATCCCAACATTCCGCTGGTTCAGCAGCATCGCGACGGTCGAGCCCACCTGAACCCCCACCTTGGTATGCTCGTTCAAGTCGGCAAAGCTATGCACCGGGCTGCCGTGCCGCACGGCCAGCCCCACTCCGCCGCGGTAGTATGGCTTGGAGACCTGCAGTCCCGACTCCGACTGCGCGCTCTGATCGCCGATCACGTCCAGCACGAAGTCGCAATTCGAGCGGAAGACCTGCGAAGGCGTGACAATCCACTCCTGCCCGAGCGATACGCCGAGCTGACCGGCCAGCGCCCGCGCCAGCTCAACCTGAAATCCGGGCGTATCGGCGGTTTTGCTCGCGAACGGCAGCGAGTTGGGATGCGCGCACAGGACGACGCTGCCGCTCTCGCGAATCTGCTCCAAGGAGCGGGCGGCGACGCGACCGCCGGCGAGCGCTGCCCCGATTGCGAGGACCGTCGGCAGCAGAATAGCCAGCCGCAGGTCAGCGCGGCTCATCCCGGGTCGTCCTTCAAGCCGCGGATGTATTTGAGTATCTCGGCAATCTGTTCGTCGTTGTAGGTGCCTTGAAAGGCCGGCATGGCGCCTTCCTTGCCATGCTTTATGCGCTGGACGATGAACTCGTCGGTGCGCTCACTCGCCGCAAGTTTCGGGCCTTTGCCGGCTTCGCGCCCGCCATCGGCGTGACACCAGCCGCAAGTGGTCGCAAACAGCGTCTCGCCGTCCAGTGGTTCGCCACCCGCCGGGGCCTGCTGGGCGGCCACGGTCGAGATGTTGAGCAGAAAGACAGCCGCACAGGCCGTCACTATCATTCGAATCATCGTTGGGGTCGCCCGCTCTTCGACGCTGCAAAGGCAAGTCCGGGGGGCAAGGTCACCCCCCGGCGTTCGTCGTCCAGCCTACTTCAGGCCGAACACGATCAATGCACCAGTATCCTTCGGCATGCTCTTGTAGGGCTCGCCGAACTGCGTGGAGTAGTCGTCGGTTGCCATACCGCCGAAGCCGGCGACCACCGCCACATACTGCTTGCCGCCTGCGGAGTAGCTGACGATCCCGCCCTGATGGCCGGTGCCGTCGTTATGCGACCACAGCTCCTTGCCATCGAGGGAATTATAGGCGTGGATGACGCCGCGCGCGTCCGGCACGAACACGAGGTTGCCGGCGGTGGAGAGCACGCTGGACAGCGGAGGCTCGGGGAAGCGCACCTCCCACTTCTTTGCGCCGGTTATCGGGTCACGCGCGTCCAGATGGCCGGAAATCTCGCCGTTCGGCGGCTTCGCGATGCTGAAGTTGGCGCCGATGTTCAGCTGTGCCTGCGGTTCGGTGATGGCGGCGGTCTTCACCACGTTGAGCTTCATGCACCATTCCTGGCCGAGCTTGTAGTACAGCCCGTTCTTCGGATCATACGATCCGGAGTTCCAGCTGACGCCGCCCGAAATGTGCGGGCACAGCACCTCGTCCTGCTTGCCGGCGGTAAAGTCCCGACGGCCGATCAGCTCACCCTTCGGCGTGATGTCCTTGACGAAGTTGATGTTGTCCACCAAGCGCCAAACGTTCTCGACCTTCGCGTCCTTGCGGTCATAGACGAAGATGAAGCCACTCTTGTTGGGATGCACCATCAGCTGCTTGCCGTCGCGGTCGATCGAGATGAACTCGCCCACGGCGCTATCGAAGTCCCAGGCATCGTGCGGCAGTTCCTGGTGATAGAACTTCAGGGCGCCGGTATCGACGTCGAGCCCGATGACCGAGGTCGTGTAAAGATTGTCGCCCGGCCGCGCGCCCTTGGTCATGTAGTCCGTGCCCGACCAGTCATACAGCGGCCCGGGGTTCGCGGTCCCCCACCAGATCGCGTTGGTGGCCGGGTCGAAGGTGCCGGGCATCCACCCGCCGCCGCCGCCGGTGCGCCACGAATCGTTGCCCCAGGTCTTTTTCGCCGCCGTGTCGTCGTCGTTGCCGCCCGCGGTCAGGAACTGCCACTTCTGCTTGCCCGTCGCCGCATCGACGCCGAAGATCGGGCCGCGGCCCGGCCACTCGCCGCCCTGGCTGCCGATCACCACGGTGCCCTTGGCGAACAGCGGCGCCCCGGTGAAGCCGACCGTCACCTTTTGGCTGTTCACCAGCTTGGTATCCCAGACCGGCTTGCCGGTTTTCAGGTCCAGCGCGATCAGCCGCCCATCCACGGTGCCGACATAGAGCTTGCCGTCGCCCATGGCCGTGCCGCGGTTGTACGGGCTGTGGGTCTGCCGGGCGACCAGCGCGTCGTCCAGCTCGGGGAAGTATGACCAGATCAGCTCGCCGGTCGCCCCATTGAGCGCGAATACCCGGCTGTAGGAGCCGGTGTAATAGAGCACGCCATCCGCTACGATCGGCTGCGACTGCACGCCGCGGGTGGAGCGTCCGGGGAAGTGCATCCACGCGACCTGCAGATCCTTGACGTTGCTGCTGTTGATCTGATCGAGCGTACTATAGTGATACGACTTATAGTTGCCGTGATAGGTCGGCCAGTCATTGCCGCCGCCTGCCTCAATACGGGCGGTATCGACAGTCTGCGCCAATCCTGGAACAGCCGTAATCGTTATCCCCGCGGCAAATGCCAGCGTTGCTGCACGAGCAATGGGTTTGGTGATTTTCATGGAATGCTCCTCCGTTTTTTGATAATCCGCGTCGCGATTTTTCGTGGGCGACGTTCGTTGTCATCGCTGCCGTCAAACTATGGGGTAAAATACCATTATCAAAGCCAGAGCAACGTCCGACCAATCTGCTTCTTTGGTCGGATAAAGTTGCTCGTCAAAATGAAGCGCTAGAGATTTTTCCCGATCCGCTTTGATCGGAAAAAGCTCTAGCGTTGCGCAGCGCTATCCGAAACGGAAGCCTAATCGTCAACCCTCATTTTATCCAACGGTTTTTGACAGGCAGCACAAATCAGCGCCTGATTGTCCTATCGGGGTTGGAAAGTTTGTATCGCGCCTAGGCCGTCCTGGTCGAGGCAGACAGCTGGCTGCCATTCCAGGCTTGCGGTCAGGCTGCTCACGCCCAGGCCGTAGCGGGATAGGTACTCGTCCTGCAGGCGATAGGCTTCCAGCTCACGGTCGCGAAACCGGTCGCAAGCGCTCTCATTGGCGTAGCGGCCGTTCAGCTGCTGTAGATAATGCACCAGCTCATGGAGCAGCACCGACCGATCCTGCGGGTCGGTTTCGATCTCAAGCTCCTTGATGATGAACAGGCCCTGGCCGGGAATAAACGCGCCCTTCACTGCGCAGGACCCGCCGCAGACGCGGTCGGACAGCTCATTTTGCGTAATCACCGTCACCGGCGGGATCGGCGCGGCCGTTGGATAGCCGCCGAGTACGGCCGCGGTTGCAAGCAGCCGCTCGATCCAATCCTGCAACGCCATGTCTGCCTTCCTATTACGTGTCACAACCCTGCTTAGATTGTCATTTGTGCGCAGACTCATAGTGGTCTGCTTGTTCCTTATTGGACCGGAAGCCCAGCCGGCGGCGTCCAGTTCGCCAGGTCCTCCAGGCGTTCGCGCTGCAGCAGCACCACCATGCCGTTCCGCACATCCAGCAGGCCGTCGCGGCGGAGTTGCTGGATGGTGCAGTTGACGTGCACGACGCTGAAGCCGAGCACGTCGGCCAGCGCCTCCTGCGTGAGCGGCATGGCAAAGCCGCCCGCATCAGCCAAACCGACGCGGCCCAGCCGCTCTTGCAGTTCCAGCATGAGATGGGCGAACCGTCCGCTCGCATTCTGCCGGCCCAGGCGCACGACCTGGTCGCTCAGCAGCATATGATCCAGGTGCGCCATGACACGGATGGCATGGGCCAGGGTGGGATGGGTCAGCCCGGCCGCAGCGTCGGCAAACGGCTGGGCGTTCACCGTCTCCAGCTCGGTCAGCGCCGCGACGGCGCAGGGCAAGGGCAGGTGGATCTGCATCAGCGGCCTGACGAGATCGCCCGGCAGCCTCAGGCTGATGATCTGTCGCTGTCCGTTGGCGAGCTGGCGATAATGGGCGGCCCAGCCGGCGACGATCATGCGTGGCGGCGGCAGCGGCGCTCCGGCTGCATGCAGGTCGCGGCAGGGCGGGTGGTAGCGCGCTGCCTCAGCGAGGGCGCGCAGCAGGTCGTTCTCTGTGTCCGAT
>JANXVC010000264.1 GCA_025351925.1 Rhodospirillales bacterium
AGCCGTAGTCTCCGACCAACGCGCGATCCTCAGGCGTCCACATGGCAAGCTCCAGGAAGGGGAAACCTTCTGGAACGCTGCTAGGACGGCCCCGATCAGTCCGTCACGTCAGCCAAGCCAACCTTTCAAAACGGGGTCTTAGGCACCGACAATGTGAACATCACAGCGGTCACGCCGAGCTCGTTCATCCGCGGCGGCCCCGGCACGGATGCGATCGACGTCAGCCGCGCCGGCGGCACCAACGTGCTGGATGGCTCGACCGGCTCAAACTTCCTGGTCGGCGGCACTGGGAACGACACGTTCTTCGTCGATGACCGCGCGGCGGGCGCCGATATCTGGAGCACGGTCGTCAACTTCCATGCGGGCGACGCTGTCACGATCTTCGGCGTGACATCGACAGGTTTCGTCCTCGACTATGAGGACGGCCAAGGTGCAGCCGGTGCCACCGGCCTGACGCTGCATGCGCTCGCGTCAGGCAAGCCGATCGCCTCGATGACACTGGCGGGATACAGCAAGGCCGACATGGACAGCGGTCGCCTGGGCGTCTCGTTCGGTACGGAGCCGAACGGGGACGCCTATATGTTCATCAAGGGGAACTGATCCGGCGCGGGTTCGGCCTGGCCGGGTCGCCACTCCGCTTTCTCTTGCAACCCGGTCGGGTCTTGCGACGTTGCCGGGCCAAGGAGAGGCGGCATGGCATCGTCGGCAGAACGGTCGGACCCAGCCCTTTGGGAACGGGTCAAGCATGAGGTAACGGCGGGTGACAAGGGCGGCAGCGCCGGCGAGTGGTCCGCGCGCAAGGCGCAGCTGGCGGTCCAGCGCTACAAGGCCGAGGGCGGCGGCTACAAGGGCCGTAAGAGCGCGGATAACCACCTGGCGCAATGGACCCGCGAGGAGTGGGGCACCAAATCCGGCGAAGCCAGCAAGGCGACCGGCGAGCGGTACCTGCCGCAGCACGCGCGTGATGCGCTGTCCGATCAGGAATACGCGCGCAGCACGGCTAAGAAGCGGGCCGACACAGCGAAGGGCAAACAGTTCTCCGCCCAGCCACCTGATGTCGCGGCAAAGACCGCTGACGCGAGGCTGGCCGACCTGCCGCGCACCGAGTTGATGAAGCGCGCCGCGCAACGCAACATTACCGGCCGTTCTCGAATGAAGAAGGCCGAGCTGGTCGCAGCCTTGGGTCATCGCGCATGACCACAGCGCCCGACCATCAGGACACGCTGCATGAGTTCCGCAAGGTCGTGAATATGACCCCGGCAGCACTGCAGCGCTGGCTGGAGACCGATGAGAGCCGGTCCGTGGGCATGACTGCGGGCGGCCAGCGGGTGACGGAGCCGGCGCAGGCAGAGTCGGTTGGGCACCACATGGGCCAGCGCATCGTGCAGCTGCAACGGCTGCCGCAGGCTGAATTGACGCCGGACGACTATGCCGACATGCGCAAGGTGATCGGCTACGTGCATCGCCATCTGGCGCAGCGCCCGGCGGGCGATATCGAAGGCTCGCGCTGGCGCAAGTCTTTGATGAACTGGGGCCACGATCCGCTGGCGTAGCGCCGGTCTCAAAATCCAGCTTGCAAATTGAACGCTGAACCTGGACGCTGAAGGCCGGGTCCGGGCTATCCCGTGCCGCGATACAATCCCCGCCAAATGCGGGCCAAATCCGGGGGAACGGCTATGGATCTCGAAGCCCGCACGATTGCGCGCGTGACATCGCGGCTAGTGCCGTTTCTGATCATCTGTTATTTCGTTGCATATCTCGATCGGGTCAATGTCGGCTTTGCCGCGCTGACGATGAACAAGGACCTGGGTATTTCGGCGACCGCCTACGGCTTTGGCGCCGGCATCTTCTTCCTGAGTTATTTCATCTTCGAGGTCCCATCCAACCTGTTCCTTGAGCGGTTTGGCGCACGCAAATGGATCGCGCGCATCATGGTAAGCTGGGGTATCCTCTCCGGTGCAACGGCGTTCGTGACAGGTGAAACCAGTTTTTTCGTCGTTCGCTTTCTTCTAGGCATCGCTGAGGCCGGCTTTTTCCCGGGCATCATCTTTTACCTGACGCTCTGGTTTCCGGCGGCCTATCGCGCTCGCATCATCGGTTATTTCATGGCGGCGATCCCGCTCTCATCGGTGCTTGGCGCACCGGTGTCAGGCTATTTGCTCGGCTTTGATGGCTTGATGGGCCTGAAAGGCTGGCAGTGGCTGTTCATCATCGAGGCCGCACCCGCCGTGCTGCTGGGTTTTGTCGTGTTTTTCTACCTGACCGACCGGCCGAGCGATGCACGCTGGCTGCCAGCCGATCAGCGATCCTGGCTGACCACCCGGCTCGATTTGGAAGAGCGGCAGCGGACGGCGGTGAAGCACTATTCGATCCGTGACGCCCTGCTCAATCCCAAGGTATTGGCCCTGAGCCTGGTGTACTTCGGCGCGGTGGCCTGCAACTACGGCATCGGCTTCTTCATGCCGCAGATCGTCAAAGGCTTCGGCCTGTCCAACCTGCAGACCGGGTTCGTGACCGCCATTCCGTATATCGTCGGCGTTTTCGCCATCATCTACTGGGGCCGCCGGTCGGACCGACTGAAGGAGCGCAAGGGTCATGCGGCGGTAGCGCTCGGCGTCGCCGCAGCGGGGATCGGTGCCGCCGCGTTCCTGGCGGACCCCACACTGAAGATGATCGCGTTGTCCATTGCCGCGTTCGGAGTGTTTGGCAGCCTGCCGGTATTCTGGACGTTGCCGACATCGTTCCTGTCGGGTGCCGCGGCGGCGGGTGGCATCGCCATCGTCAATGCAATCGGCAATCTATCCGGCTTCGCGGGCCCTTATCTAATGGGCTACATCAAGGACCGCACCGGCAGTTTCGATGGCGGCCTGCTGTGTCTCGCAGCATTCGGCCTCATCGCGATGGTGATCGTCCTCGTGCTCAATCACGACACCGCGCTGGAGCGGGCGCCGGAGGGACAAGTCCGCGCGGCCGAGTAGGCTCAACTCCCGGCGTGGACGATCTGCCCATGCCGGTCCTCGCTGGCCTCGCACAGATCAGCCAGTGCGGGTGCCACTTCGGCGGGTTGCGCCAAGATGCTGCGATCCTCCCCCGGCATCGCGTCCGCACGCATGCGGGTTGCGACGATGCCGGGGTCGAACAGGTTGACCCGTAGGTTTGTCGTGACCGACTCGTGTGCCCAGGTCAGCGCCAGGTGCTCCATGCCAGCCTTCGTCGCCCCGTAGGCGCCCCAGTAGGCCCGGGGCTCCGACGCCCGGCCCGTAGTGACGAACACGGCGCGTCCAGCGGGCGCCGCCAATAACAGCGGGCCGCAGGTACGGATCAGGCGCCACGTCGCGGTCAGGTTCACCGAGACGACCGAATCCCAGTCTTTCGGCAGAATATGCGGCACCGGGGTCAGGCGGCCAAGTGCCCCGGCGTTGTGCACGAGGACATCAAGGCGGCCAAACCGCTCAAATAGGCTCGGCCCGATCGGATCGAGCGCCGGGCCGTCCATGAGGTCCATCGGCAGCAAGGTAGCGCTGCCGCCTTGCCGACGGATCGTATCATCGGTTTCTTCGAGGCCGCCCTGGGTACGAGCGGTGATGACCACATGCACGCCGCGCCGGGCCAGCTCGATGGCGACAGCGGCGCCGATGCCCCGGCTGGCACCGGTGACCAACGCGACGCGGTCGGTCGAGGCAGGCGCCATATCCAGCGGCCTCAGCGCATTTCGGTCAGCAGGCTGAGCTGGCGGTCCGAGTTGTCCATCATATCCGGCAGCGCAATCGGGTATTCCCCGGTGAAGCACGCGTCGCAGTAGTGCGGCTTGGCGGCGTCCCGGTTCGACTTGCCCAATGCACGATACAGCCCATCGAGCGACACGAAGGCCAGACTGTCGGCGCCGATGAGCCGCGCCATCTCGTCCACGCTATGCCGGGCCGCCAGCAGCTTGCCGCGCTCCGGCGTGTCGATGCCGTAGAAGCACGAATGCGTCGTCGGCGGTGAGGAGATCCGCATGTGCACCTCCGCAGCGCCGGCCGCCCGCACCATCTCGACAATCTTCCGGCTGGTGGTGCCGCGCACGATACTGTCGTCCACCAGGATCACCCGCTTGCCCTTCAGCACCGACTGATTGGCCGAGTGCTTCAGCTTCACGCCGAGGTTGCGGATGCTGTCTGTCGGCTCGATGAAGGTGCGGCCGACATAGTGGTTGCGGATGATGCCGAGCTCGAACGGGATGCCGCTTTCGGCGCTGTAGCCCATCGCAGAGGGCACGCCGCTGTCGGGCACCGGCACGATCACATCGGCATCCACATGGCTCTCGCGGGCGAGCTCGGCGCCGATGCGCTTGCGGGCGTCATAGACCGGCATGCCCTCCATCACCGAGTCGGGCCGGGCGAAGTAAATGTATTCGAAGACGCAGAACCGGCTCTTGCTGCTGCCGAACGGCTTGATGCTGCGCACGCCCTGATCGTTGATCACGACGATCTCGCCGGGATCGACGTCGCGGATGAACTCGGCGCCGACAATGTCAAGCGCGCAGGTCTCGCTGGCCAGTACCCAACCGCCGGTGCCCTCGTTGCCGATGCGGCCCAGGATCAGCGGACGGACGCCGAGCGGGTCGCGCACGCCCATCAGCGCCTCGTTCGACAGCGCCACCAGGGAGTAGGCGCCGACGACCTGCTTCAATGCGTCGATCAGCCGGTCCACCACGGTCGAATACAGGCTGATGGCGATCAGGTGGACGAACACCTCGCTGTCGGTCGTGCTCTGGAACAAACAGCCGCGGCGGACCAAGGCGCGGTGTAGGGCGTTGGCGTTGGTGAGATTGCCGTTATGCGCGACCGCAAACCCGCCGAACTCGAAATCGGCATATAACGGCTGAACATTTCGGAGAATGGTGTCGCCGGTGGTGGCGTAGCGGTTGTGCCCGATGGCGTTGGCGCCGGGCAATGAGGCAATGACCTTAGCCTGGCCGAAGTTGTCGCCGACCAGGCCGAGGCCGCGGTGGCTATTGAAACGATGGCCGTCATAGCTGACGATCCCCGTCGCCTCCTGGCCGCGGTGCTGCAGGGCGTGCAGGCCAAGCGCGGTGACGGCGGCGGAGTCGGTGACGTTCCAAACACCGAAAACGCCGCACTCCTCATGCAGCTTGTCATCGTCGAGCTCAACAAGTTGGGGATCAAGCTCAACAAGGCGGGGTTCAAGCTCGGCTTGGGTCAGAACCATGACACTCTCCTACTCCCGGAACGGCCGGACGCCCAGGGCACGGCCCACGGGACTGGCACGCAACAGACTTGCGGCGGTGGTCGATCGCCCGAGCGGCGGCCGGGCAACGGCGGGCCGGTAGTTCGGCGGAAGCTGTTCGGCAAGCCAATCTGCGCCGTGATGGATGATAGGCAGGCTGCGTGCCTCCAGGATCGGGACGGGCCACTGCTCGATCGCCAACCCGATCCCGAGCAGGATATAGGCCACCACCAGCAGCGCCGCACCCCTGCCAAGGCCAAATACCAGCCCCAGCGTACGGTCGAGGCCGCCCAGCGCCGACCCGCGTACCGCATTGCTGAGCGAGCGGACCACCAGCCAGAGCAAGATAAGAACGATCAGGAACACGCCACCGAACGCGACCGCGTCGGCGACGCCAGGATCAGCGACCTGGCGGCGCACCCACGGTGCTACGTAGCGGAATGCGCCATAGGGGCCGGCGACGAAGGCGGCAGCCACCCAGGCGGCGACGCCCAGCACCTCGCGCACTAGGCCGCGCATGGCGCCCAGCAGGCCCGAGACGAGCATCAGTGTCAGGACCACGAGGTCCACCCAATTCATGCAGCCGTCCCAAGTCGTGCAGGGCGGGTATAGCCGGGCCGTGTCGAATTCGCCAACCGTGTCTAATTTATTACAGCTAGGCTTTATTGGCTGGCTTGCCGGTGAACACCGCGACCAGATCGGTCAAATGGCCGATTTCGTCCAGTTTCAGCCCATCCGGCACGTTCGCTTGGCGTCCCCCGCGCGCGACCCGGCGCGGCAGGCAGGCCATCTCGAAGCCCATCTTGTGCGCCTCCTTCAGCCGCGACTCGGCCTGCGCCACCTGGCGGATTTCGCCGGACAGCCCGACCTCGCCGAAATATACCATGGCGGCGTTGGTCGGCGTGTCCGTCGCCGCCGAGGCCAGCGCCGCTGCCACGGCTAGGTCGGCGGCCGGCTCGTTCACCCGCAATCCGCCGGCGATGTTGAGATAGACGTCCGTGCTGCCCAGCCGCAGCCCGGCCCGGGTCTCCAGCACGGCAAGCAGCATGGACAAGCGCCCGCTGTCCCAGCCGACCACGGAGCGCCTGGGCGACCCGCCGCTATTGGGTGCCAGCAGGGCCTGCACCTCGACCAGGACCGGCCTGGTGCCCTCCAGGCCGGCGAACACCGCCGATCCCGCGATGTTACCGCGCCGCTCGGCTAGGAACAGCGCCGAGGGGTTGGGCACCTCGGCCAGGCCCTGCTCGGTCATCTCGAAGACGCCGATCTCGTCCGTGGCGCCGAAGCGGTTCTTCACCGCGCGCAGGATGCGGAACTGGTGGCCGCGGTCGCCTTCAAAATACAGCACGGCGTCAACCATGTGCTCCAGCACGCGCGGACCGGCCAGCGCGCCCTCCTTGGTGACGTGGCCGACCAGCACGAGGGAGAAGCCGCGCGACTTGGCGAGCCGGATCAGCTCGAAGCTCGTAGCGCGGACCTGGGCGACGGTGCCGGGCGCGCTCTCGATGGTGTCGAGCCACATGGTTTGGATGCTGTCGATCACCACCAAGGCGAGGTCGCGCTCCTGCTCCAGGGTGGCGGCGATGTCGCGCACGTTGATGGCGGTGGCGAGCTCGAGCGCCGCGTCCGCGAGGCCCAGGCGCTGCGCGCGTAGGCGGACCTGGTCGATCGACTCCTCGCCCGAGATATACATCACCCGGCGCCCCGCCCGCGCCAGCGTCGCCGCCGCTTGCAGCATAAGGGTGGACTTGCCAATGCCGGGATCGCCGCCGACCAATACGGCGGAGGCCGGCACCAGGCCGCCGCCCAGCACGCGGTCGAGCTCGGCGATGCCGGTGTTGGCGCGTGGCGGCGGCGCCGTGGTGCCCTGCAGGCCGACGAAGGCGACGCGCCGTCCGGTGCTGGCGCGACCGACGGGGCCTGGCCTGGCCTCGACCGTCTCTTCGACCAAGGTGTTCCACTCGCCGCAGGCGTCGCAGCGGCCGGCCCATTTGGGATACGCAGCGCCGCAGGACTGGCAGACGTAGCGGGCGACGGGCTTAGCCACGCCGGGTCCAGCGGTCGGCGAGCAGGAGCGCGGTGAGGAAGACTGTGGTTTCGGGGAAGGACTGGATGGCGTCGAAGTCGGTGAGCGCGGTTTCGGCCAGGCTGACGAGATTCGTTGCGTAGGCAGCCTCGATCGTAACCGAAAGGTCGTAATCCGCCGCATGGCGACCTTCCTGTAATCGTGTGAACGCGAGGGCTACCCCAATCAGGCGTTTATCGGGCAGGCTGGGACTCAGGTGCTCCAATCCTGGCGGAAATGGGCGCGCCGGAGAGCGGGTATAAGCGTCGCAGACCTTGCGCATTGCGGAATGGCTGAATGCGCGCGCTGCCTGGGAGCGGAGCGGCTCACCGCCGACCGAAAAAGGCATTGAACCTGCCATAGTCAGCCGATGGAACAATCCGTAGCAAGCGGACGACAATGCCCGTCGCAACAGGACATCGTCGGACGTACTGCCCGGATGGGCATACCGGCCGTCAATCAGTTCGCGGGCGTGCCTGACAAACTCGGCGGCGTGGGTCACTCTGCGACTGGCTTCAGCTCACGGTCGGTCTCGAAGCGGAAGTATGGAAACCGGTCGTCGAACGCTTCCAGCAAGTCCGGCATTACTGCGTTGATCAAGGCGCTAATAAGAGGAACACGGCGCTCGATTTCGGGATGATTCCAGCCGGGTGGCTCAGGCAGCGTCTTAAAGACGATCCACATGGCGGGGTCGCCGTCGAACTCGCCCAGCCGGACCTCGAACCGCGTCACGAAGTCCGGGAACGGGTGGCGTTCGACGATCTCCCGGGCGGTGTCGACGATTTGCGCGTATTTCATAGTCCCATCATAACTTAAATCAGCGCCGCAACTCCATCTGGATCGGCCCCTCGCGCCGGCCATGGGTGAACTGGTCCACCAGCGGGTTGCCGCTGTCCAGCAGCTCCGCCGCCGGGCCCTGCCAGACCAGCTTACCGCGGAACAGCATCGCCGCCCGGTCGCCGATGCGCGTCGCACTTGCCATGTCATGGGTGATGGCGATCGCTGTGCTGCCCAGGCGCTTCACGCAATCGACGATCAGCCCATCGATCACGGCGCCCATGATCGGGTCGAGTCCCGTCGTCGGCTCGTCGAAGAACAGGATTTCCGGCTGCGCCGCGATAGCGCGGGCCAGGCCCACGCGTTTCTGCATGCCGCCTGATAGCTCGGCCGGCGACAGGTCGCCGACGCTGGGGTCCAGGCCAACCTGCGCCAGGATCGCTCCAGCGCGGCCGCGTGCCTCGAAGCGGTTAGCCTTGTGCTGGGCCAGCAGGCCGAAGGCGACGTTCTCCCAAACCGTCAGGCTGTCGAACAGCGCCCCGGCCTGGAATAGCATGCCGATGCGGGCATTCACCTGCTCCCGCTCCTGCCGCGGCAGGCGCAGCACGTCGCGGCCGTCGATCGCAATGCTGCCGGCGTCGGGCTCGATCAGGCCGAGGATGCACTTCAGCAGCACCGACTTGCCGCTGCCGGAGCCGCCGATCACTACCATCGAGGTGCCGGCCTCCACGTCCAGGTCAATGCCGTCCAGCACCGTCTTGTCGCCGAACGCCTTAGTCAGCCCACGTATGCGTATCTTGGGATCGCTCATCGCGCGAAAAACAGTTCGGTCAGCACGTAGTCGAACGCCAGGATCAGGATGCTGGCCGCCACCACCGCACTGGTGGTCGCGGCTCCCACGCCCTGCGCGCCGCCCTTGCTGTTATAGCCGTGGTAGCAGCCCATCAGCGCGATCAGGAAACCGAACGCTGCTGCTTTCACCAGGCCCGCCACGACGTCCGTTGTCGTCAAGATGTTAAACGTGCTGGTCAGGTACCCCGACGGATTAAACCCGAGCTTCACCGTGCTGACCAGAAACCCGCCCGCCACGCCGAGCACGTCCGCCACCGCCACCAGCAGCGGCACCGCGATCACCCCCGCCAGCAGCCGCGGCGCCACCAGGTATTTCATCGGATTGGTGGACAGCGTGCCCAGCGCGTCGATCTGGTCGGTGACGCGCATCGTCCCGAGTTCGGCCGCCATCGCTGCCCCGACACGGCCCGCCACCATCAGTCCGGCCAGCACCGGGCCGAGCTCCCGCACTACGGATAGCACGACGATGCCGGCGATGGCGCTCTCGGCGCCGAAGCGGGAAAATCCGGTGTAGGACTGGAGCGCAATCACCGCGCCGGAGAACACCGCCGTCAGTGCCACGACCGGCAGGCTGAAATAGCTGAACTCGATGAAGGCCAGCAGGAACATCCGGCCATAAAACGGCGGCCGCAGCAAATGCGACAATCCCGTTGCGCCGAACAGCGCCACCGCTCCCGTCGAGCGTACGGCGCCGATCGTGCCGCGCCCGACGGCAGCCACCGCGTCCAATGGATCGATCATGCGCCCAGATAGACCCGACGGTAGCGCGCGCCAAGCTGGGTCAGGATCTCGTAGCCGTTGGTGCCGGCCCGCCGCGCCACCTCGTCCACCGGCATGCCGGGGCCGATCAGGTCCAGCCAACTGCCGGTTACGGCACCCGGCGCGTCGGTGATATCGAAGGTAGAAAGGTCCATGGAGACACGGCCTACCAGCGGGACCGCCTGTCCGTCAAAACACGCGGCCGCACGGTTGGTGAGATTACGGGGGTAGCCGTCCGCATAGCCGACCGATACGGTGGCGATTCGGCTGGGCCGCTGCGCGGTCCAGACGCCGTTATAGCCGACCCGGGCGCCCAGCGGCACATTTCGGATCTGCAGGATGCGCGCGCGCAATCGTAGCGTCGCCCGCATCGGATTAGGCTGCCCTGGCAGGGGATTTACCCCGAACAAAGCAGCGCCGGGCCGCGCGAGGTCGGACCCGAACGCCGCACCCAGGAAGCAGCCCGACGAGTTGGCCAGGCTGCGCGGTGCCGCGGGCAGCCGGGCGCAGGCTCGAGCGAAACGGTCTCGCTGCAAGGCGTTTACGGGATCATCGGGCAATTCGGCCGAAACGAGGTGCGTCATGACAAACAGCAGCCCGACGCCGTCGAGCCGGGCGGGTTCCGCTGCCAGCGTGTCCACCTCCTCGGGCGACAAGCCGAGCCGGTTCATCCCGGTATCCACATGCAGCAGCGCCGGCAGGATGCGGCCGAGCGCACGCGCGTGGGTGGCCCACTCGTCGATTTCGACCAGCGATCCCAGCACCGGAGCGATCCCGGCCGCGCTGTACTCGGGCGCGTCGCCGGGCCATAGGCCGTTCAGCACCGCCAGCATAGCACGAGGGACCAGGGGACGGAGCGCGCGGGCCTCGTCCAGATGCGCCACGAACACGTGCCGGCATCCGGCTGCGAACAAATGCTGCGCCACGACTGGCGCACCTAGCCCATAAGCGTCGGCCTTCAGAACGGCAGCGACCGACCCGGATGGATGCAGCCGGCACATCGTGCGCCAGTTATCGGCGATGGCCTCCAGGTCGATCTCCAGCACGGCGCTGGCGCTGGAGGCCAAGATCAGTCGTCGCCCGCGTGTATGATGTCGAGATCGGCGAAGCGGGTGTATTCGCCTTCGAACAGCACGTCGATCTTGCCGGTCGGGCCGTGCCGCTGCTTCTCGATCAGGATCTCTGCCTTGTTGTGCACCAGCTCCATGTCCCGCTGCCACTTGTCGAGCGCCGACTGGAACTTGTCCTCACTGTCGAACGCCATCTGCTTCGGCGCGCGCTGCTGTAGATAGTACTCGTCGCGATAGATGAACAGCACCATGTCGGCGTCCTGCTCGATCGTGCCGCTCTCACGCAGGTCGGAAAGCTGTGGCCGCTTGTCCTCCCGGCTCTCGACCGCACGTGAAAGCTGTGACAGCGCCAGCACCGGCACCGCAAGCTCCTTGGCAATGGCCTTCAGCCCCTGGGTGATCTGGCTGATCTCCAGCACCCGGCTCTCAGGCTTGGTGCCGACGCTCGGCCGCATGAGCTGCAGATAGTCGATCACCACCAAGCTCAGCCCCTTGGTGCGCTTCAACCGCCGGCACCGGGTGCGCAGCGCCGACAAGGTGATGGCGGGCGTATCGTCGATGTGCAGCGGCAGCCCGGCGATCTCCCGGCTGACCTGCACGAAGCGGTCGAAGTCGCGCTGACCGATCTCGCCGCGGCGGATGCGGTCGCCGCTAACACGCGACTCCTCGGCCAGAAGCCGCGTCGCCAACTGCTCGGCGCTCATCTCCAGGCTGAAAATCGCCACCGAGCCCTTGGGAACGCCGTTCGGGTCCTCCGCCCGCGCCTCCCGCATTAGAGCGTGCGCGGCGCCGAAGGCGATCTTGGTGGCGAGCGCGGACTTGCCCATGCCCGGCCGCCCGGCCAGGATCATCAGGTCCGACGTATGCAATCCACCGATTTTCTTGTCGAGATCGCGCAGCCCGGTGGTAAGCCCGCTGACATGCCCTGACCGGCGGAACGCCCGCTCCGCGCCCAGGATCGCCTCGGTCAATGCCCGCTCGAACGTGACGAAGCCGCCATCATTGCCGCCCTGGGTCGCCAGGCGGAACAGCGCGCTCTCGGCCAGCTCGATCTGCTGGCGGCCGTCGATCTCGGCCTCCGCACCGAACGCGTTGTTGACTACGACCTCGCCGATGTCGATCAGCTGACGCCGCAGCCAGGCGTCGTGCACCGCCTTGCCGTATTCGCCCGCGTTGATGATGCCGACCATCGACGTCAGCAACTGCGCGAAGTAGGCGGTGCCGCCGACCTCGTCCAGCAGGCCCGAATGTTCGAACTCCGCCTTCAGCGTGATCGCGTCGGCGAGCTGCCCGGCCTCCACCCGCCGCACGATCGCCTGGTAAATGCGGCCATGCACGGGATCGACGAAATGCTCGGGCGCAAGAAACTCGCTGATCCGCTCATAGGCTTTATTGTTGGCCAGCAACGCGCCGAGCAGCGCCATCTCCGCCCGATCATTCGAGGGCGGGTGACGATGCGAGAGGCCAAGCAGCGGTGGATCGATGCTGTTCATCCGGGCACATCCTAGCCCATCCGAAGTGCGTCGGGCAGGGCGCGAGCCTGTGGACGGCTGTGGATAAGGGGGACAGAATCAGAATAAAACCCGGGATCATACCGGTTGTGGTACTCGCGCCACCCGTTTTTCCGTTTCGGTGACGTAGTCCCGGGTCAACGGCACGGCGTCCACTTCGCGAGTCAGCTGCATCTGCCAGACCATGTGCCCCTTGCGCCGAAAGGCGAGCTCGGCACCAGAGAGGTAAAACTCGAACATGCGGCAGAACCGCTCATCATACAGGGCGGCAATCGCGTCGTGTTTCGCCGTCGCGCGCCGACGCCACTGCCGCAGCGTTTCGGCGTAGTGCAGGCGCAATATCTCGATGTCGGTCGCGATCAGGCCGGAGCGCTCGACGGCGGGAAGCACTTCGCTCAATGCCGGGGAGTAGCCGCCGGGGAAGATGTACTTG
>JANXVC010000269.1 GCA_025351925.1 Rhodospirillales bacterium
AGCCGTAGTCTCCGACCAACGCGCGATCCTCAGGCGTCCACATGGCAAGCTCCAGGAAGGGGAAACCTTCTGGAACGCTGCTAGGACGGCCCCGATCAGTCCGTCACGTCAGCCAAGCCAACCTTTCAAAACGGGGTCTTAAACAATCCCTGTATTATTTGCCAATATAAATCCAGCCGAAGTTTTATGATTACTCTTTGGTCAGGCTCTGGCAGCTAAACCGCCAAAATATCATGCTGGCGCAGGAAACCCAGCAGCGGCAGGAGCGGCAGGCCCAAGATGGCGGAGTGCTCGCCCTGCACGTCGTCGAACAGATGTATGCCCAGTCCTTCCAGCCGGTAAGCGCCGACGCAGGCCAGGATGGCGTCGCCCTCCGCCGCCAGATACTCCTCCAGGAACGCATCGCTGAACCCGCGCATGCGAAGGCGCGGTTCGGTGAGATGGCGCCAGACCTCCCGGCCGCCGCGCAGACAAACCACGGCGGTTACCAGGCGGTGCGTCTGGCCGCGCAGGCCCTGGAGCTGGATGCGGGCGCCACCGAGGCCGGCCGGCTTGTCGAA
This sequence comes from Rhodospirillales bacterium, assembly GCA_025351925.1. Lineage (GTDB taxonomy): Bacteria > Pseudomonadota > Alphaproteobacteria > Acetobacterales > Acetobacteraceae > CAHJXG01. The sequence goes on from JANXVC010000269.1 coordinate 561, forward strand.
CCAGGTCTCGCCGCACACCAGGATCTGATCGGCGCCGATCACCAGCGCTTCAGGGTCACGGATGCGCCGCGCCTTCAGTCCAGCGAGCGTCAATGCGGTGTCGGCGGCGTCGGCGCCTTCCGCACGGTAGGCCTGCTTCACCGCCGCTTCATCAACCCGGGCAGGCCGGACTTCAAAACGTAACCCGGCCGCGGTCAGCAATGCGGCACGGGCCGTCGATTGGCTGGCCAGGATCAATGGCGGGATCAGCGCCTGCATCATGGCGCAGGCAGCGGGGCAGGCGGGGGCGGGACGGCCGCTGCCTCCTTGCGCCGCCGCTCGTGCCAGGCGTCCATGAGCTGGAGGACGGTGGCGGCGGTCTCCTCGATCGAGCGCCGGGTCACGTCGATCACTGGCCAGCCGCGGCGGGTGCACAGGCGTCGTGCCCACAGCAGCTCACCGCGCACCGCCTCGACATCGACGTAGTCGCTGGTATCCTGCCGCACCCGCCCGGTGTCGTTGCCGGCCGCGATCAGCTTCAGCCGATGCCGGCGGATTTCGATCAGCGCCGGCGGGTCGAGCGTGAGTCCGATCACCGGGCAGGTTGGCGCCTCCAGCCCCGGCGGGTCCGGCGTGCCCGGCACCAGCGGCACGTTGGCCGCCTTCACGCCGCGGTTGGCGAGATAGAACGAGGTGGGAGTTTTCGAACTGCGCGACACGCCCACCAGCACGACGTCGGCGGAAGCGATGCCGGCTTGCGCCTGGCCGTCGTCATGCGCGAGTACGTAGTGCATCGCGTCGATCCGGCGGAAATAGTCCGCGTCCAACACGTATTGCCGCCCCGGCCGGGACTGCGCTTGAGTGCCGATATGATCCTGCAGCAGCGCCAGCACCGGCTCCAGCACGTTCAGCACGGATACACCAAGCCGCAGGCACGTCGTCTCCAGGTCGTTGCGCAGCGCCTTGTCGATGACGGTCGATAGCACGGGGCCGGGCTCGGCCTCGATCCCCTCCAGCACGCGATGCAGCTGAAAGCGGGTCCGGATCAGGCTCCATCGGTGATAGACGATGGAGGCGTGCTCGAACTGCGAGACGGTTGCGCGGGCGATGCTGTTCAGCGTCTCCCCGGTGGCGTCGGACACCAGATGCAAGTTCATGGTCGGTGGCTCCGTGTTTCAGGAGAGCGGGATTGCGGGAAGTGCGGGGATAACTCGGTTTTCGCGGGGCGCGTGCATGAGTCGGTCGGGTGAGCGGGGATGGTTGGCGGAACGGCGGGTACTGGGGATAGTACGCGGATGCATCGTGTACGGGAATGGGGTACCCCGGAAGCACAGAGCCAAAAACAATGGCTTGCCAGAGTCCAGAGCTGTGGGCATGAGGAGGATAACTCCGGGATAACCGGGTACCCCTGGATTAACAGGCCCTACGACTCCCCCATGACTCATAAAGATTTTTTCTTTAAACAGTAAGAGCACACGATGACAAAGCCGTTGCTACGCGTTCTGGCAGGGGAGGCGGTCTGGCCGCCGCCGATGTGGCTGATGCGCCAGGCCGGGCGCTATTTGCCGGAATATCGGGAGCTGCGAGGCCAAGCGGGCGACTTCATCAGCCTGTGCACCACGCCGAAGCTCGCCGCCGAGGTGACGCTGCAGCCCATCCGCCGCTATGGCTTCGACGCAGCCATCCTGTTCAGCGACATCCTGATGCTGCCCTGGGCACTCGGCTACGGCCTCGCCTTTAAGGAGGGCGAGGGCCCGGTGCTGCCGCGGCTGAGCACGAGTCAGGAAGTGTCAGCATTGGACCCCAGCCGAGTCATGCGCGCGATCACGCCGATTCTTGAGACAGTGCAGCGTACCAAGGCCGGGCTCGACGACGCGACGACGCTGATCGGCTTCGCCGGCAGTCCGTTCACCGTCGCCTGCTACATGGTCGAAGGCGGCGGCTCCAAGGACTTCGCCCGTATCCGCGGCATGGCGCATGGCGAGCCCGTGCTGTTCGCCTCACTGATTGACGTGCTCGTCGCCTCGACCATCGAGTATTTGTCGGCGCAGATCGTAGCCGGCGCCGACGTGGTGATGCTGTTCGACAGTTGGGCCGGCGTGCTGTCGCCGCGGCTGTTCGCGCTGCACGTGATCGAGCCGACCCGGCGCATCGTCGATGCCCTGCGCATCCGGCATCCCGGCACCCCCATCATCGGCTTCCCGCGGCTGGCCGGCGTGCTGGTCGGCGCCTATGCTGCGCAGACCGGCGTCGACGCCGTGGCGCTGGATACCGGTGCGGAGCTGTCGATTGCGACCGGACTGGTGCCTGCGACGGTGGCGACCCAGGGCAACCTCGACCCGCTGTCGCTGGTGGCCGGCGGCGAGGCCCTGGCAGCGGAGGTGCGCGGCGTGCTGTCCGCCGTCCGGGGCCGGCCGCACATCTTTAATCTGGGCCACGGCATCGTTCCGCAGACGCCGCCGTCGCACGTGGCGGATTTGGTGGCGCAGGTTAGGGCGGCTTGACCGCATCGCCGCTTGACTAGGGCTTCTTACTGGCCAAGTTGGCAGCTATGTCTCAACCCAAGATCGCCGTCGTTCTGTTCAATCTCGGCGGGCCTGACAAGCCCGCCTCGGTTCGGCCATTCCTGGTCAACCTGTTCAAAGACCCGGCCATCCTGCGGGTGCCGTTCTTTGTGCGCCCCTGGCTCGCCCGCATCATCGCGCTGGCCCGAGTCAAGGCCGCCACCGCCAACTACGCCATCCTCGGGGGCAAGTCGCCGTTGCTCGAACTGACCGAGGAGCAGGCCCGCGCGCTCGAGGGTGAGCTATCGGACATGAACGTCCGCTGTTTCGTCGCCATGCGCTATTGGCACCCGTTCAGCATCGCCGCCGCCCGCGACGTGAAGGCGTGGGAGCCGGACGAGGTCGTGCTGGTGCCGCTGTATCCGCAGTATTCCACCACGACGACCGGCAGCAGCCTGTCGGCCTGGCGGGAGGCGGCGGCGCAGGCTGGACTGGTCACGCCGGTCAGTGCGCTGTGTTGCTACCATTCCGACCCCGGCTATGCCCGCGCCACCGCCGCCATGGTGCGCCGCGCCTACACCGACGCCCGGGCCGCGCTCGATCCCTCGGTTCCGCTGCGCATTTTGTTCTCTGCCCACGGCCTGCCGGAAAGTATCGTCAAGGCTGGGGACCCCTACCAGTTCCAGGTCGAGCGCACGGTGGCCGCGGTCGTCCGCTCGCTGGACATGCCGGACCTGGACTACACCGTCTGTTTCCAATCGCGCGCCACCCCGCAGAAGTGGATCGACCCGAGCACCGAAGTCGAGATCGAGCGCGCGGCGCATGACAAGACCGCGGTTTTGGTAGTGCCGATCGCCTTCGTTTCTGAGCATTCGGAGACTCTGGTCGAGTTGGACGTCGAGTATCGGGAATTGGCGGAGAAGGAGGGCGTGCCGGGCTACTTCCGCTGCCCGGCGCAGAACAGCGATCCCGGCTTCATCGAGGCATTGGCCGAGTTGGTGCGCATGACGCTCGGCCGCGGCCCCGGCCTGTGCAGCTTCGTCGGCGGCCGCACCTGCCCGAAGCCGTTCGGCGACTGCCCACACGCCCGCGCCGGTGCGCCCCAGCCAGTGCCGGCGCTGGCGCAAGTCTCGTGACACCGAGTCCGCTGCGCCTCGTCATCTTCGACTGCGATGGGGTGCTGGTGGATAGTGAGGGCCCGTCGGCGCGGGTGACGGCGCGCGAGGTGAGTTTACTGGGCTGGCCTATAACGGCGGTCGAGGCCATGACGCGATTCATGGGCCTGCGGCTGTCTGACCTGCCGGCGCTGGTGACGGCGCATACAGGGCAGCCGGTGCCACCGGGTTGGGTGGAGCACGTTCGTCAATGCTTGATGGATACCCTGGCCAATGAGACGGAGCCAATGCCCGGCGCCGCCGCTGCGCTGCAGGCCACTATGGCGCTGGGCTTGCCGTATCGGATCGCCTCCAACTCCTCACACGAGGAAATGGCGGTGAAGTTTGCCCGCACCGGCCTCGCGTCGCTGGTGGCGGGCCGCATCCACAGTGCCCGCGACGTCGCCGCCGGCAAGCCCGCGCCGGACGTGTTCCTGGCCGCGGCCGCCGCGGAGGGCGTGGTCCCGCAGGCTTGCATCGTCGTCGAGGACAGCCTGCCGGGCACGCGCGGCGCGCTGGCCGCCGGCATGGCCTGCATCAGTCTCGACCCGCACGGACCCGGCGAGGCGCTCCGGGCGGCTGGCGCCCATCCCATCCAAGCGCTGTCCGAGTTGCCGGCGCTGTTCCGGGCCGCGATGCGCACCGCCGCATGACCATCGCTGCTCTGGCGTATGTCTATCCTTGGACCAAGGCGCTGCACGTGATCTCGCTGATCGCCTGGATGGCCGGGCTGTTCTATTTACCGCGACTGTTCGTCTATCACTGCGGCGTAGCGCGCGGGTCGGTCGAGAGCGAGCGTTTCAAGGTCATGGAGCGCCGGCTGCTGAAACAGATCATGCTGCCAGCAATGCTCAGTACTTGGCTGTTCGGTATATTATTGGTTGTCACGCCCGGCATCGTGGCGTGGTCACCGTTCAACTGGTGGCACGTGAAATTTGCGGCCGTGTTCTTGATGACTGGTTTTCAGGGTGCGGCCGGCAAGTGGCGGCGGGACTTCCTGGAGGACCGTAATCAGAAGCCGCACCGCTATTTTCGCTATGCGAACGAGGTGCCGACGGTGCTGATGATCGTCGCTGTCATTATGGTCATCGTAAAGCCTTTCTAACCGACCGCGCTGAAATCGCTTGACGCCGCGGGTTGCTGATGCCAACTGAGAACTGACGATGCGGGGCGAGCCCGGCATTGCCATACCAGGAACCGGCGGCCTTTGGGCCCTGTTCTCCCCCATCACGGGACAGCGCTTGCCACCGCACCTGCGGAATCCTGGCTGGCATCACGTCCCGTTCCGCACATCAAGATACACTGAGGCAGCCGCATGCACCTCGCCGAACTCAAGGCCAAATCCCCGGCCGACCTTCTGAGCTTCGCCGAATCCCTTCAAGTCGAGAACGCATCGTCCTTGCGAAAGCAGGACATGATGGTGGCGATTCTCAAGAACTTCGCCGACAATGACCAAGCGATCTACGGCGAAGGCACGCTGGAGATCCTGCCGGACGGTTTCGGCTACCTGCGCAGCAGCCAGGCCAACTTCCTGCCTGGCCCGGACGACATCTATATCAGCCCGAACCAGGTCCGCCGCTTCGCGCTGCGCACCGGCGACACCGTCGAGGGCCAGATCCGCGCGCCGCGCGACGGGGAGCGCTACTTTGCGCTGCTCAAGGTCAACACCATCAACTTCGAGCCGCCGGATGCGGTACGGCACCGCATCAACTTCGACAACCTGACGCCGCTGTATCCCGACCGGAAGCTGAAAATGGAGGTTGAGAACTTCCAATCGGTCGCCAAGGGACCGGGGAAGGACATGACGCCGCGGGTCATCGACCTGATCGCGCCGATCGGCATGGGGCAGCGCGCGCTGATCGTGGCGCCGCCGCGCACCGGCAAGACGGTTATGCTGCAGAACATCGCAACCGCGATCTCCGCGAACCACCCCGAGATCTTCCTGATCGTGCTGCTGATCGATGAGCGGCCCGAGGAGGTGACGGACATGTCCCGCACCGTGAAGGGCGAGGTCGTCGCCAGCACCTTCGACGAGCCGGCGACCCGGCACGTCGCGGTGACAGAGATGGTACTCGAAAAGGCGAAGCGCCTGGTCGAGCACAAGCGTGACGTAGTGATCTTGCTCGACAGCATCACAAGGCTGGCTCGCGCTTACAACACCGTCGTGCCGTCGTCTGGCAAGGTGCTGACCGGCGGCGTGGACGCCAATGCGCTGCAGCGGCCCAAGCGGTTCTTCGGCGCCGCCCGCAACATCGAGGAGGGCGGCAGCCTGACCATCATCGCCACCGCGCTGATCGACACCGGCAGCCGAATGGACGAGGTGATCTTCGAGGAGTTCAAGGGCACCGGCAACTCCGAAATCATCCTGGACCGCAAGCTGTCGGATAAGCGCACCTTCCCGGCCATCGACATCACCAAATCCGGTAC
>JANXVC010000344.1 GCA_025351925.1 Rhodospirillales bacterium
GCATTGCCGAGATCGTGGTGGCCGGCAGCGGCAGCGCACCCTGCACCCCCTGCGGCGGCTGCCGCCAGAAGCTGCGGGAGTTTGCCGCGCCGGAGACCCTCATCCATATCGTGGACGCCGCCGGCAAGACGCTGCTGCGCACCACTTTGGCCGAGCTGCTGCCGCACTCCTTCGGGCCGGACAACCTGGCGCCTTAAATAGTTTTCCCGTTCAGCTGGTTGTACGTCCGGATAAGCTGGCTGTCGTCCGCTTTGCCATGCCCCTGGCCGGAGGCCGCCAGGAAAAGCTGATGCGCCGCCGCGGCCAGCGGCAGCGCCGCCTTGGCGTCGCGCCCGGCCTCCATGACGATGCCCAAATCTTTCACGAAGATATCGACGGCGCTGCGCACCTCGGGATCGTCCTCCAGCATGCGCGGCCCGCGGTCGCGCAGCATCCAGCTCGACGCGGCCGAGCCGCTCACGATGTCCAGCATGATCGCCGTGTCGATGCCGAGCTTGCCGGCCAGCGCCAGGGCCTCGGCAGCGGCGGCAATGTGCACGCCGGCCAGCAACTGGTTGACGGTCTTGACCACCGCGCCCTGCCCCGGCCGCTCGCCGACATGCACAACCTTGCCGCCCATCGCGTCGAGCACCGGGCGCACCGCGGCGAAGCTGGCGGCGGGTGCGGCCGCCATGATGGTGAGCGACGCCGCAATGGCCCCCGCGACCCCGCCCGACACCGGCGCGTCGATCAGCCGGCGGCCCATCGCTTCTATCCGAACGCCCATGGCGGCGACCGACTGCGGCGGGCAGGTTGCCATGACGATGACGGACCCGCCCGCCGGCAGCGCCTCGGCGGCACCGGCCTCGAACAGCACGGCCTCGGCCTGGCCAGCGTTCACCACCATCAAAATCAACGTGTCGGCGCCGGTTGCCGCCGCTGCCGCCGAGGCGACGCCGATGCCGCCGGCTTGGCCCAGCGCCGCCAGCGCCGCCGGGTTGAGGTCGAAGCCCCGCACGGTGTAGCCGGCGCGGATCAGGTTCAACGCCATCGGCAGCCCCATGGCGCCCAGGCCCACGAAGCCGACCGTGCCGGCGGTGTTCGCGCTGCTCATGCCAGCCACTCCTTCACCTGAGCCACTATCGCGCTCGTCGAGATGCCGTAGCGGTCGTGCAGCGTCGGCAGCGCCCCAGCGGCCAGGAACTCGTCGGGCAGGCCGATCTGCCGGAACACTGGGTGAACGCCGGAGCGCATCAGCAGGCTGGCAACCGCCTCGCCCAGGCCGCCGATGACGGAGTGGTTCTCCGCCACGACGACAAGGCGACCGGGCCGCGCGGCCTCACGCAGGATAGCGGCCTCGTCCAGCGGCTTGATGGTGGGACTGTGCAGCACCGCGGCGTCGATCCGGTCGGCGCGCAACGCCTTCGCCGCCTCCAGCGCGCGCATCGTCATGAAGCCGGATGAGATAATCAGCACGTCCGCGCCGTCGCACAGCAGCGCCGCACGCCCGAGCACGAAGCGGTACTCGTACTCGTCCAGCACCACCGGCACGCTGCCGCGCAGCAGCCGCATATAGACGGGACCCGGATGGTCGGCGATCGCCGGGACCGCGCCCTCGATGTCCACAACATCGCAGGGATCGACGATGACCATGTTCGGCAGGCCGCGGAAGATCGCCAAATCCTCAGTCGCCTGGTGGCTCGGGCCATAGCCGCTGGTCAGGCCCGGCAAGCCGCAGACGATCTTGACCGGTAGGTTCGCCTCGGCGATCTGCATACAAATAAAATCGTAGGCCCGGCGCGCAGCGAACACCGCGTAGGTCGTGGCAAACGGCAGGAAGCCCTCGCGCGCCATCCCGGCGGCGGCGCTCATCAATAGCTGCTCGGCCATGCCCATCTGGTAGAACCGATCAGGGAAGGCCTGCGCGAAGATGTGCAAGTCGGTGTACTTGGCGAGGTCGGCGGTCAGACCAACGATCTCGAGCCGGTTCTGGGCGAGTTTTGCCAAAGCGTGGCCGAACGGCGCCGGGCGGGTGCGCTGGCCCTCCGCCGCCAGCGACGCGATCATCGCCGAGGTGGTAAGGCGGGGCTTGGCGGGCGCCGGGGCGGGCCGCTCAGTCAGCGGCACGGTTTCGTTCATGCGGTCCTCCCGGCATCGAGCGCGTGTAGCGCCTTGGTCCACTCGTCAGCGTCAACGCGGATGAAGTGCGCCTTGTCCCGCGTCTCCAGAAACGGCACGCCGCGTCCCATCAAGGTATCGCAGATCAGCACGCGCGGCTTGGGTTCGTCGAGCGACCGGGCCGTATTGAACGCGGCGACGAGGGCCGGGATGTCATTGCCGTCCACCCGCTGCGCGTGCCAGCCGAACGCCTCCCACCGGGCCGCCAGCGGCTCGAACCCCAGAACGCCGGACGACGCACCGTCGGCCTGCTGGTTGTTCACATCAACCAGTGCGATCAGATTATCCAGCCTCCAGTGCGCCGCGCTCATCGCCGCCTCCCAGGTCGAGCCCTCGTTCAGCTCGCCGTCCGACAGCAGGTTATAGACGAACGCGTCCGACGCCTTGCGCTTCAGTCCGAGGCACATGCCCACGGCGACCCCGAGACCCTGGCCCAGCGACCCGCCGCTGATCTCCACGCCGGGCGTGTGGCCGGTCATGCCGGACATCGGCAGCCGGCTATCGTCCGAGCCATAGCTTTCCAGCTCGTCTTCCGGGATAATTCCGGCCTCGATCAGTGCTGCATACAGCGCGATCGCGTAGTGGCCGACAGAGAGCAGGAAACGGTCGCGCCCGTCCCATGCCGGATCGGCAGCCCGATAGCGGAGCGCGTGGAAGTAGGCGACCGCCAGCATGTCGGCGACGCCAAGCGCCTGGCCGACATAGCCCTGGCCCTGAACTTCGCCCATGCGCAGCGCGTTGCGGCGGATGCGGTAGGCCCGCTCGGCCAGGGACGTGTTGGACCGCGCTGCGTCAGTCATTCCGCTCGACCCCCGGCTTATCCATGGATCAGCATGCCGCCATTGACGTCGATCGTCGCGCCGGTGAGATATGCCGACAGATCGGACGCCAGGAACAGGCAGACGCCCGCGACATCCGCCGCCTCGCCCAAACGGTTGAGCGGGATGCCTTTCAAGATCTCCGCCCGCAACGCCTCCGTCAGCTTGCCGGCCGTGATGTCGGTTTGGATCAGGCCCGGCGTGACCGAGTTCACCCGGATGCCGTCCGGCCCGAACTCGCGCGCCATCGCTTTCGCCAGGCCCAGCACGCCGGCCTTGGCCGCCGAGTAGTGCGGGCCGCCGAAGATGCCGCCGCCGCGCTGTGCCGAGACCGACGACATGCACACGATGGAACCGGTGCGCCGTTGCTGCATGGACGGGATGAGCGCCTGGCTGAGATAGAGCGTGCCGCGCAGGCTGACGTCCAGCACAGCGTCGTAGTCGCCGGGTTCAATGTCTAGGAACTTGATTGGCTGGGTGATCCCGGCGTTGTTGACCAGGATGTCGGCGCCGCCGAATGCGGCCAATGTTTCCCGGGCTGCGGCGAGGCAGGCGTCCTTGTCGGTCACGTCGCATGCGAGGCCGATATGGCCGTCGCCCGGCAGCGACGCGGCGGCCTCCGACGCGGCGGCGCGGTCGAAGTCCAGGATGGCGACACGGGCGCCGTGCTCGGCAAACAGGCGGGCGGCTGCGCGGCCGATGCCGCGCACACTGGCCGCGCCGGAGATGATGGCGGTCTTGTTGGTAAGCAGCATGTCGCGTGTCCTGCCTTTAACAGGAAGTGTCGGCCAAAGGCGAGGCGCTGACAAACGCAAACTGGAAACCCTGGTGCCGACGCTCAGGATTGAACTGAGGACCTACTGATTACGAATCAGTTGCTCTACCACTGAGCTACGTCGGCCGCCTGCCGCGGGATATAGCCGGGCGCGCCGGTCACCGCAACTGGCCCAGGCCTTATGGCTGCGTGGGATGCCGGTCCGCAGCCGTATGTGTTATGCAACAACCCTATGCCGCGCCGCCGCAGCCGATCTCGGAACGCGTGGCGCGGACTCACGTTTTGGTCCGAAGATGTCCGATACTGCGCCTCATGCCCATACTGCGTCTCATGCCCTGACCGGCCCAGACGCCGCAATGCGGGAATGCCCGGAGTGCGGGCTGTTTCAGGCCGTGCCGATCATGCGTCCCGGCCAAGTCGCGGAGTGTACCCGATGCGGCGCCCTGCTGCGCCGGCGGCGGCGCGACGCGCTCGGCACGACGCTCGCGTTCAGCGTCACCGGGCTGCTGCTGTTCGCGGTTTCGACGACCACCCCGCTGCTCGGGTTGCGCCTGGCCGGCCAGCAGCGGAATACAACCCTGACCTCGCTGCCCGGCGCCTTCGAGAGCCAGGGAATCTGGCAGCTGGCCATCGTCGTCCTCGCCACCACGCTGCTGGCGCCGTTGGTGAAACTGGGGCTCACCGCCGGTGTGCTGATCGGGCTGCGCATCGAGACCGCGCCATCCACCCTCGCCGCCATGGAGCGCTGGCGCAAGCGTCTCACGCCCTGGGCCATGATCGAGGTTTTCCTGCTCGGCACCTTCGTCGCCTATACCCGCCTGGCGGCGCTGGCCGAGGTGCAGGTTGGTATTGCGCTCTATGCGCTCGGTGGGCTGATGCTCGCGATCGTCGCGACCGATGCATGGCTCGACGAGCACGCATTATGGGAGGCGATCGGGCGGCGGCGGCGCACGCCAGCTCCCATGGGCGGCGGCGAGTTGATCGGCTGCGACAGTTGCGGCCGGGTAAGCCGCGCGCCGCCAGGCGCCCGCTGCCCACGCTGCAACGCGCCGCTGCGCATCCGCAAGCCCGACAGCCTCGCGCGGAGCTGGGCGCTGCTGCTCGCGGCGGCTGCGCTCTATATCCCGGCCAACCTCTATCCCGTCATGACCGTCATCCGCTTTGGCCGCGGCCAGCCCAGCACCATCCTCGGCGGAGTGCAGGAGCTGATCGAATATCGCATGTGGCCGCTCGCCCTGCTGGTGTTCGGCGCCAGCGTGCTGGTGCCGGTGCTGAAGCTGCTGAGCCTGGCGGTTCTGCTGATCTCGACGCAGCGGCGCGCGGCCGGGCGCCTGCGGGACCGCACGCGGCTGTATCGCATCGTCGATGTGATCGGACGCTGGTCGATGATCGACGTGTTCATGCTGTCCATCCTCGTGGCGCTGGTGCGGATGGGGCTGCTCGCCTCGGTCATCCCCGGGCTCGGCGGGGTGTGTTTTGCCGGCGTCGTGATCCTCACGATGCTGGCTGCCTTCAGCTTCGATCCGCGCCTGATGTGGGACGCGGCTGGTCAAACCGGATGCGATGCAGCAGAGGCTGAGGCATGAACGACGTGACGCCCTCCAGCACGCCTGAACCACCAGGCAAACCTGAACCTTCAAGCAAGCCTGGCGCCTCCGGCGAGCCAGCAGCCACCGTCCGGCGCAGCCGCATCTCGCTGATCTGGCTCATCCCGCTGGTTGCCGCCGTGATCGCCGCCTGGCTCGGCTACCGCACCGTATCGCAGCAGGGCAGCGTCGTGACCCTCAGCTTCCGCAGCGCCGACGGCCTGACCGCCGGGCAGACCCGGGTGCGTCACAAGGCGGTCGAGCTGGGGGAGGTCGAGACCATCCGCCTGTCGGACGACATGTCCCATGTCATGGTCACCGTCCGCATGCGGCGGGAGGCCGAGCCCTACCTCACCGACAACGCGCGGTTCTGGGTGGTGCGGCCGCGCATCAGCTCCGGCAGCCTGGCCGGGATCGAGACGCTGGTGTCCGGCAGCTATATCGAGATGGATCCCGGCGGCCGCGACGGCGCGCGGCGGATTGATTTCACCGGGCTGGAGCAGCCGCCCGGCGTCCGCACCGGCGAGCCCGGCCGCACCTTCGCCATCAAGGCACAGCGCATCGGCTCGCTCGGACCCGGCGCGCCGGTGTTCTACCGCGACATCACGGTCGGCGAGGTGCTGGGCTACGACATCGGCGACGGGACCGGGCCTGTGACGGTGCAGTTGTTCATCCGCGCCCCCTACGACGCATTCGTGCGCGAGGGCACGCATTTCTGGAACGCCTCGGGACTATCGGTCCAACTCGGCAACGAGGGCGTGCACGCGGAGGTCGCGAGCCTGCAGGCTCTGCTGTCCGGCGGGGTCGCCTTCGACTCGCCCCGCGGCGAGGTTAAAGCAGCGGAGGCGGAGCCCGGGACCGAGTTCCCGCTCTATAACAACTACGCCGAGGCGCAGGCCTCCGGCTACAGCACCAAGCAGGCGTTCGTCACCTACTTCGAGAGCTCGGTGCGTGGTCTCGCGCGTGGGGCCTCCGTCGAGTTCTTCGGCATCCAGGTCGGCACCGTCACCGAGGTCGCCCTGGAGCTGAACCCGGCTACCGGCGATGCCCGAGTGCGGGTGCGGCTCGAGGTGCAGCCCGAGCGCATTATGAGCGAGGACGCAATCAAGTCCGACAACACCTTGGACGTGACGCGCCGCCTGTTGAAGCACGGCATGCGGGCGCAGCTGCAGACCGCCAGCTATTTGACTGGGCAGCGGGTGGTGGCGCTGGACTTCGTGCCAAACCCCCAGCCAGTCGATTTGGTGATGGAGGGCGACGTCATCGTGCTGCCGAACCACGGCGGCGGGCTCGACAACATCTTAGTCGCCGTCAACGACATTGCGGGCAAGCTGGACCGGCTGCCGCTCGACCAGATTGGGCAGAACCTTAACGGCGCCCTGCGGTCCGCATCCGGTGCGATGGCCAGCGTGCAGGAGCTCGTGAAGAAGACCGACGTTGGGCTGACCCCGACGCTGCGCCGCCTGCCGGAGATCACCGCGAGCCTGCAGGAGGCCGTGACGAAGGCTGGACGCACCTTTGGGTCGATCGACGCGAGCTACGGCAATAATTCGCAATTTCAACGAGAGCTGGAGCGGGCCATGACCCAGGTTGGCGATACTGCGCGGTCGATCCGGCTGCTGGCGGACTTCCTCGACCGGCATCCCGAGGCCCTGGTGCGCGGCCGCGCCGGCTTGTCTTCCGTACAATGACGCTCGCCCGACGTCGTCTCCTTACGCTGGCGTTGGCCGGCGCCGTTCCCGCGTGCACCTCGGCGGAGCCTGCGATCTACACGCTGGCCGCCGTACCCGGCACCGCCCAACGCGGCGCTCCAGCGCAGGTCGAGCTGCGCCGCCCCGGCCTGGCCGGCTACCTCGACCGCCCGGAGATCGTGCGGTCCAACAGCGCCTACTCGCTCCGTCTGACCGGGGCAGAACGGTGGGGCGAGCCGCTGGGCGACCTGTTCGCGCGCATCCTGGCCGAGGACCTGAACTCCCGCCTGCCCGGCAGCAGCGTGTTCACCTCGGCCGGATCGATTACGGCGGAGGCGGATGCGACGATCGAGATGGACATCCAGCGGTTCGACGCCGACCCGTCGGGCATGGTCGTGCTGCTGGCGCAGGTGGCGGTGTCGCGCGGGCGGGCCCGCGCCTCGGCGGCAACGCGTGTCGTGCGCCTGACGGTGCAGCCCGCCAGCGCCAAGACGGCAGACCTGGTTGCGGCGATGAGCACGGCGCTCGGTCAGCTCGCCGACGCCCTCGCGACGATGCTTCGGAATGTGAAACCAGAAGCGCACGACACGGCGCTGGCGCCACGAAGTAAAAAGCGGCGCTAAACGGCGTGGCGGGCGGCCTTCAGGCAGGCATCGACCGCGTCGCGCAGCGAGCTGGTGAAGTAGTCGGCGCCGATCTCCTTCTGGATCACTTGGTCGGTCAACGCCGCCTCCTCGGCAGGCCAGAGCCCAACCAGGATCGGAGTGCCCTTCGGCAGCTTCCGGCGGAGCCGCTGCATCAAATAGCGCAGATGCGCCGGGCTGCCGCTGATATCGAGGTAGGAGATGCAAACCATCGCCACTCCTGTCACGTCGAGCCGCTCGATTTGATCGCGGGACGCCGCCTCGTAGGGCGTCAGGCGGGCGCCCAGGCCGTGCTTGCCGAGGAGCTGCACCAGCATCGCGGAGGCGGCCTCGTCCAACGGACCGCGGCCGGCGACGCACAGCACAGGAGCGGGATCTTGCCAGGCCGGCGGCAGTTCCGCCCCGGCGGGCGCCATGCCGTCCGGCGTGGGGTTGTCGGGCAGTTCGCGCCGCTGCGGCGCCGGGGCGAGCGCGCTGTCGTCCGGCTGTTCCGGCTTTGGCGACGGCTGCACGTCGTCGTGCCCGGCCAGCTCATCTACCAGGGCCTTGATGGTCCGTTTGACATGATCGAGCTGCGCGTGATTCAGCACGCCGCGCTGGCTGTCCTTGGCAGCAAGCTGCAGGCCCTTCAGCGCGACCTCGTCGTAATAGGTCGAAAGCGACCGCTGCTTCAGCGTCCGCTCGGCCTCCTCCTGCACCTCGTCGGGATCACCGGCGAGCAGGCGCTGATAGAAGCTTTCCATCGGTGTGAGCGCCGGGGTGTCGCCCAGCAACACGTCCAGGAACTCCAGCCGGTCCACGTGGCGTCCCAGCACGACCAGGCACAGCGTCAGAGGCGTGGAAAGAATCAGGCCGATCGGCCCCCATAGCCATGACCAGAAGATCGCCGCCACGATCACCGAGAATGGCGACAGCCCGGTACTGTGGCCATATACCAATGGCTCTACAATCTGCCCGGTCACTCCCTCGGCTACGACGAACAGTCCCAGCGTCCAGAGCGGCACCGTCCATCCGGGATCCACCGCGGCAGCCAACCCGACGGGCAGCACCGCCGAAATGAACGCGCCGACATAGGGCACGAAGCGCAGCAGCGTCGAGAGGATGCCCCAAAGCACCGGGTTCGGCACGCCGATGAAATACAGCCCGATGCCGATCAGGCAGCCGAAGCCGGTGTTGATGCAGAGCTGTGTCAGGAAATACCGGCTGAGCCGCCGTCCGCCATCATCGATGGCGACCGTCGCCCGGTGCAGGTCGGTGGTGCCGAACAGCCGGATCAGCCGGTCGCGCAGGTCCTCCTGCTGCAAAAGCGCAAAGATCGCCACCACGAACACGATGCCGAACGTCGCGAGCGGCGATAGCACGGGCGACAAATAGCGCTGGGCGAGTTCGAGCGGCGTCGAGCTGGATTGCTGTGCGGCGGGGGCCGCCGTCTGTGGCGCAGTGGGCGCCTGCTCCGACCGCGGCGTGTCGGACGCGGGCGCGCCGGCATGGTTGCCGATCTTGTCGGTCAGGGCCGAAATCCGGCCGATGGTGACCCGGCGGACCGTTGCGATCTTCTGCTCAACCGTCTCGGCATATTGCGGCAGGTTGGTGGTGAGCTGCGCGAGCTGCGTACCTATGACGCCGCCAAGCGCCAGGACAAGACCCACCGCGACCAGCACGGCGAGCAGTACCGACGGCACCCGGCCGAGGCGCAGGTGCCGCAGCAATCCCACCAGCGGGGCGAGCACGAAAGCCAGCAGCAGGGCCAACGTGATCGGAACCAGCACCTCCTTGCCGAAATACAGGGTGGCGACGGTCATGACGAACAGCGTCATGCCGCGGGACGAATCCGCCACCGGCGCGGACCCGGCCTCGGCGTTTGGTTGCGTCACCGTAGGGCTGGGATCAGGCATCCCGGGCTGGCCTCCGGCTCGCCTTGGACATCTCCGAGGCGAGCACGCCGATGCCCGCGATGACGCCGACCGCGACGACCAAACGCCAGCCGAAACGCCGCTGCGGCTGCAACACGGCGGGCGTCGTCACTTCGGGAGCGCGCCCGATCAGCCGGCGGATCAGGGCGATGATGGGTTCCTGATACTCGGCCGCGAGCCGGACGTAGTCGAGCAGCTTTTGCATGCCGTCGCCGGCCTCGCGCGTCACGGTCTCGGCGACGGGCTTGGCACTATCGGGCAGCAGGCCCTGCAGCTGCTCCCTCAACTGGCTTGCCTGCCGGCCATGGCCAAGTGCGCTGCCAAGTGAGCTGACGGTGCTGCGAGCGGACATTGCGACATTCCTCTTGGGTTTACAGTTTGAGGGAAGCGCGCCGGGAGCCCGGACAGTTGCATGCGGGACAACCGCGCCTCGTCTATCTCATACCAACAGCCTTTTGCATTGACTGCTTGCTGTCATTGCGAGGAGCGCAGCGACGCGGCAATCCAGGCCAGCAAGTGCGACCTCTGGCGGCCCCTGGATTGCCGCGCCGCGAGGGCGGCTCGCAACGACGGAAGGGTGGAAGCAAAAGGCTGCTGGCATCATTGCAGCGCTCTGACCGCGGACTCCATAAAGGCGCACGGAATTCGAGAACCACAATCCCAGCCGATATTTTTCACATCGTAACCGAACGTAGGCGAACCATTCGGGGTTTGGCCGGTTACAGGCATCTGCACGGTGCGTCTCGTGCCGATTCGGCAATAGATTTGCTTTGTGCCTAGAACAAATTAAGGGATCATCATCTTGCGTAGAACCGTTTTGACCGCCTTTGCCGCGACCATGCTCATCGCCGGAATCATTGCTGGTCCGGCGCTAGCCCAAACCGGCGCCACGCAGACGCCGCCGAGCCCCAACGCTGGGCAAAGCGCGCCGGAGCCAGCGAACAGCCTCCCGGCCGGCGCCGCCACGACGTCGCAGGGCGCTGCGGCGACCGGAGTGGTCGGGTCCACCGGAAGCGTCTCGCCGAGCGGAGCCCCGCAGGGTCAGCCGGCCGCCCCAAGCGGCTCCACGGGCGGGCAGCCCTCGGGCGCCTTCGAAAAGACCGTGCCGCAGCCCGCGAAGTAGTTCAAGCATAGCGTCCTCCAGCCTGGGGCTGCCCAAGCGCCCCAGGCTGCTTTCTATTCGAACAAACGGCGACACTTCCAGCTTTGCACCAGCCTGATGACCATCCCCGTGCGTTGCGCGACCCGGCTGTCCGGCAACGGCGTCATGTCATGTTGTCACTGCCGCATATCGCGCCCCTCACAGCCTATGCCGCCCGCCTGCGGAGCCGCCGGGAAGTCGAGGTTCCGGATTTCGACCCCCTGGACGGCGGCATCGATGCCCGACTGCTGTTCCTATTGGAAAAACCGGGTCCGATGACCTCGCTGAGGCGTCCGGTCCGCGAAGGGTCTGGCTTCGTCAGTCGGGACAATGACGGCATGACGGCCGAGACCATGCGCCGCTTCATGCTGGAGGCCCAGTTGCCGCGGCACGACACGGTGATCTGGAACGTCATCCCTTGGTGGAACGGCACGATCGCCGTTACGGCGTCAGAGCGGGCAGCCGGGCTCCAAGAGCTGCAAAACCTTCTCCCTTTGCTGCCGCGGCTGCACACGGCCATGCTGGTCGGCCGGACCGCGGCACGGGCGCGTCCCGTTCTGAACGGCCTGCGCGTGCTGGAGAGCGCGCACCCAAGTCCGCAGGTGCGGGCGGGTTATCGCGCCATGTGGGACGCCATCCCCGAGGTTTGGCGCCAAGCGGCGTGGATGGCGGAGTGAGCGCACCGATGGGCAATCAGGGAGTGCGCGGCACCTGGGCCAGCAGGGCCGGCACGAACAGCATCGTGCTCAACAGCGTGCAGCCGAGGCTCAGTAGCAGAAGCGCGCCCATGCTGGCGGTGCCGGGGTGCCGCGACAGGGCGAGCGAGCCGAAGGCCGTGGCTGTGGTCAGCGCCGAGAACAGCACGGCCCGCGCGGTGGCCGAACCCAGCGGGTAGGTGCGGCCGGCGCGCCAGTTCATGACAAAATAGATGTTAAATGACACGCCTACCCCCAGCAGCAGCGGCAGGGCGATGATGTTGGCGAAGTTGAGCGGCAGCGGCAGCAGCACCGCCATCAGCACCGTCAGCATGGATGACAGCAGCAGCGGCGCCATCACCAGCGCCACGTCCACGACCCGGCGCAGTGCCACGATCAGGATCACCGTGATCGCCAGCAGCGCCCAGATCGCCGCTGAGCGAAACGCGGCCACGATGGTATCGGCGCTCGCGGTGATCGACACCGCCGCCCCTGCCGCGTTCGGCGCCACCTCGTGCACCTGCGCCACGAATTGGTGCAGGCCGTCGCTGCCCATGGCGCTCCGCTTCGGCACGATCTGCAGCCGGGCGCGGCCATCCGGCAGCACCCAGTCGCGGGCGATGTCGGGCGGGATGTCGGCCTCGGTGGTCGGCGTGGCGGCCAATGCCCGGCGCAGGCGATCGAGCTGCGGCGGCAGGAACCGGGTCAGCGCGGCGTTCGCGGCCAGCAGGGTGCGGTCGGGCGCTCGGGCCAGGGTCGCGAGGTCGGCCGTGATCGCGCCCAAGGTGCTGCCCGGCGGCAGCTTGTCCCGCACACTGTCCAGCCCTGCCGCCGCGGACTGCGCCGCCAGCCGCAGCGCAGCCGCGTCCGGCCACTGCCCGGGCGGGTCCACGTCCAAGGTCGGACCCAGCAGCGACGCAGCGTCGGCGATCAGCGGCAGCTTCTCGGCCTGATCCTCCGGCACGAAGCTGCGCAGCGTCAGCACATCATCTACCAGCGGCAGGGTGTGCAGCCGCACCGCCAGGCTGGCGGCCTCGTCCACCGAGCCGACGAGCGCCTCCATCGTGTAGGGATTGGTGATGGGGTCCTCCATCAGCGCATGCAGCGTGCGGACCGCTTCGGTCGTGGGGTCCTTGGTATTCAGCGGATCGCCATCGAACACGAGCCGCGGCAGCGCAGCAGCGCCGGCGATGGCCAGCATGGCGCAGGTGAGCAGGATCGGCTTGCGGAAACGCACGAGGGGATAATCGAGCGGACGCAGCCATTTGAGACCTACCTCCTCGGCCCCGATCCGTGGTTCGAACAGCACCAGCAGCGCGGGCAATACGGTGATGGTGCAGGCGAACGCGATCAGCATGCCGACGCCGGCGATCAGGCCGAGCTGGGCGACGCCCACGAAGTCCGTCGGGGTAAAAGCCAGGAACCCGGCGGCGCTGGCGCAGGATGCGACCATGACCTGCCGTCCGGCACGGCGCGCGGTGCGGTCCAGCGCCGCGGGCAGCGTCGGGCTATGGAGCCGCTCCTCGCGGAAGCGCGCGGTGATCTGGATGCCGAAATCGACCGCGATGCCGACGAACAGCACTGCAAAGGCGACCGAGACCAGGTTCAGCGTGCCGACAGCCAGCGTCGCGAACCCGGTGGTCAGCAACAGGCCCAAAGCGAGGCTCAGCAGCACCGGTACGATCAGCCGCCAGCTCCGCAGCGCCAGGAACAGCAGCACGGCGACCAGGACCATGCTGCCGGCCAACCCAGCGACAGCACCCTGGGCAACGGTCGCGAACTCCTCGTCCTCCAGCGCCACCGACCCGGTCAGCCGCACATGGGCGCGGCCGCGCTGCACGAACTCCAGCCCGGTCACGACGCGGCGGATCGCCTGGGTCGCGGCGGCGCCGGGCTCCAGCGCGCCGTAGTCGAGCCGCGGCTGGGTCAGCACAAAATGATACTGCCCGGCGAGATCGGCGACCGGCCCGGCCAGCAGCCGCTCCCAGGACAAAGGCTGCGGCGCGTCCGCCGCCGCCTGCGCCAGCGCGGTGTGAAAGCCTCTGAGCGCGGGCTCGAACGGCTCGAGGTTCGCCTGACCGGCCCGCACGCCCTCGGCGATCAGCGACAATGCGCCCAGCAGGCCGCGCAGGCTGGGATCGGCGGCGAGCTGACCCAGGAAGGGCTGCGCGTCGATCGTGTGGTCCAGCAGCGCCGAGAGCTGCGCCTGGTCCAGGAACAGAAAGGCGTTGCGCTCCAGGTATGGGGAAGCGTCGGGCTGGCGGACCTCCTTGAAGTGCACCGTATCGGCGGCGAGGCTGATGGCGAGTGCGTTGGCCGTTGCCTCGGCCTCCTCCGGCGTGGCGCCGTCCACCACGGCGACCAGCAGATCCTCGTTCTGCGGAAACGCCCGCTGCAGCTCCATGCCGCGCTGCCGCCATGGCAGGCTGGCCGAGAACAGGCGGGAGGTGTCGGTGGTGACCTCCAGCCGGGACTCCGCCAGCCAGATGCAGCCGCCTGCCAGCAGCAGCGCGATCAGCAGCACCAGCCAGGCACGATGCACGCACTCGCCGATCCAGCGGGCCAACAAGCTGGACACGCGCTAGGATCGCGCCGCAGGTGGGTGGGTCAGGCGGGTATGGCTCACGTGTGCGTTTCTCATGCGACTCCCAGCGACACGGCCATGCTGCCATACAACAAGCCTATAGCATGACGTCCGTGTACATTCCCTTATGTCCCCCCCTCTTTTGTCCCAACGACTATTGCGTGCCCTCGCGACATTGAGCGGATGGATGGCGCTCCTTATACCTTGAAGCATGGCACGAGCAGGACAGGGCAGCGTGAAGGATAGCGCGGACGTAACTTGCCGACTCGACGCCGCCGCCGCCGCGTGCCAGCGGGACGGCGTGCGCTTCACCGAACTGCGCCGGCACGTGCTGGGCCTGGTGCTCACGGCGGAGGGCCCGGTCACGGCGTATGGCTTGCTCGACCGTTTGCGAGGGACGCGCTGGAATGCGGCGCCGCCGACGGTGTATCGCACGCTCGATTTTTTGCTGCAGCAGGGGCTGATCCACCGGGTCGAGCGGCTGAATGCCTTCATCGGCTGCGATGAGGGCGCGTCGCATACCCACGCCGCGCAGTTCCTGATCTGCAATACCTGCGGCGCGGTGGACGAGGTCGATAACCCAGCGGTGGCGAACGCGGTCGGCCTGGCCGCCGCCGCCAAGGGCTTCACGCCGGCGCATGCGACCATTGAGATTGAGGGCACCTGCGCCGCCTGCGCGGGGTCAGTCGCGCACTGAGAGGCACGCCAGCAGGTATGCGGCCCCGCCCAGCGCGGTGATCCAGACGCTGACCGGCCAATCGGTGGCGTAGGCGAGCGCCAGCCCGGCCCAGGTTTGCGTCACTGCCAGCCCAACCGACAACGCTACCCCGTAGCCCAACCGGGACGCCAACCGGTGCGCCGCAGCCGCCGGGGCGACCAATAAGGTAAACACCAGCAGTACGCCCACGACCTGCACGCATAGCGCTGTCGCCAGTGCAACCACCGCCAGGAACAGCACCGACATCAGCCGCAGGTTCACGCCGCGCGCCTCGGCCAGCTCGGGCTGCAGGCTGGCGAACAGCAGCGGGCGGGCGATCACCACGAGCGCCAGCAGGCTGACGGCGCCCAGGCCCAGCAGGGTCCAGATCGTCTCGGCATCGACGCCCAGCACGCTGCCGAACAGCAGCGCCGTCGCCTGCGAGGCGTAGGCCGTGAAGAAATGCAGGAACAGCAGCCCGGTGCCGAGCGACAGCGACAGCACCATGCCGATCGCCACGTCCCGCCCCTCCGCACGCTCGCCCAGCAGGCCCATGCCGACGCCGCCAATCACCGTCACGCCGACCATGCCCCATAGCGGCGATGCCCCGACCAAAAGGGCGCCGGTCGCGCCGGTGAATCCCACATGCGACAAGGCGTGCCCGGCGAAGGTCTGGCCCCGCAGCACCAACAGGTAGCCAACGACGCCCGCGACCACCGCCACGATGGTGCCGGCCAGGGCCGCGTTGACCATGAAGTCGTACTCAAGCATGCACTTCGCCGGCGTGCACGCCGCCACTACAGGCATGCGCGCGCTCGACCTCCTGGCCGCCGGACATT
The DNA here is from genome assembly GCA_025351925.1 of Rhodospirillales bacterium. Taxonomy (GTDB): domain Bacteria; phylum Pseudomonadota; class Alphaproteobacteria; order Acetobacterales; family Acetobacteraceae; genus CAHJXG01. The sequence continues at coordinate 15,541 of JANXVC010000344.1, forward strand.
ACGAAAATGCGTCCGCCGGCCCGCACCACCTCGATGTCGGCGCCATACAGCCGGGACAGCACGGGGCCGGTGATCACCTCGTCCACCGTGCCGATCGCCGCCTGGCCACCGCCGAGGTAGAGCACCCGGTCGATCGCGCCCAGCAGCGGGTTCAGCTCATGCGCGCTGAACAGCACCGTGATGCCGAGCTCCCCGGCCAGGCGCCGGACCAGCGCCACGATGCCGTGCTGGTGTCGGGGGTCAAGGTTCAGCAGCGGCTCGTCCAGCAGCAGGAGGCGCGGCCGGCCGAGCAGCGCCTGCGCCAGCAGCAGCAGCTGCCGCTCCCCGCCCGACAGCGCCCGCATCGGCCGCTGCGCCAGGCTGCCGGCGCCCACCAGGTCCAGCACGCGGCTTATATCGGCCTGCCCGGCCGCGTCCAGCAGCGGCAGGCCCCAGCGCTCGCCGTGCAGCGCGCCGGCCAGGAACGCTGTTCCGCTCAGCCGCATGACACCGGAAACGCTGCGGGTCTGCGGCATGTAGCCGATACCGGCGGTGCCGCGCGCCGCCGGGTGCCCCAGGATGGTCAGGCTGCCGGCGCTGGGCTTCACCAGGCCCAGCATGGCGCGGAACAGTGTGGTCTTGCCGGCGCCGTTCGGTCCCAGGACGCCGACGAACTCCCCGGATGGAATCGCCAGGCTCACGTCGCGGAGAATGGTCCGGACGCCCAGGGTCAGCGTGAGGCGGTTGAGCGCGATGGCACTCACGGGGCGGCCAGCACGTGGTCCAGCGCGTCGAGTTGGGTCAGCATCCAGGCCTGGTAGGTGAGTTCGGCCGGCTTGGTCTCGGCTACGCCAACCACCGGGACCTTGTTCGCACGGGCCAGCGCCACCATACGACGCGCGGCGGCGCCGCTCGCCTGGCTGTTGTAGAACAGTGCTCGGACGCGATGCTGCCGCAGGTCAGCCTCGAACGCCGCCACGTCGGACGGGCGAGGCTCGGTGTCGTTCATCACCGCGAGCTGAAACCGCTCATTCCGCACGACTAGGCCCAGCGCCGCGGCCATCAGCCCGAACACCGGCTCCGTCGCCGTCACGGGCAGGCCGGCGTAGCGCGACCGCAGCTCGGCGACATGGGCGTCGATGGGAGCGAGCGACGCCATGAACGCCTGCAGCCGCGTGGCGTAGTCCGCACCGTTTTCCGCGTCGGCCCGCGTGAGCGAAGCGGTCACGGCGCGGGCCACGACGGGCATGACCGCTGGGTCGAACCACAGATGCGGGTTCGATCCTGACCGGCGTCCGGCCAACTCGCCCGCGTCCACGACCTGCCGGTTTGCCGCCCGCGCGCTGCCCGCCAGCAGGCGCCGCATCCACGGGTCATAGTCCGCACCGTTCAGCACCACGATCGCCGCATCGGCGATCTGCCGCGCGACCGAGGGGCTGGCCTCAAAAAGATGCGGGTCCTGCGCCGGATCGCTGAGGATGCTGGAGACCGCCGCATGCGGCCCAGCGAGCTGCCCGGCCACGTCGCCATAGACGGTCTCGGCCGCGACGATTCGCAGCGACGTTTCCGCCAAGGCCGGAGCACATAGCAGAAACAGCAGGGCGATGACGACCGGGCGCATCGCCAAACTGCTATAACATAACATTCAGCCTGTAAATGCCTTAGCGGAAGGGTCCGTTCAGCCGCACGATCGCGAGGTTGAGCCAGGACGCGAAGCTGACCCAGAGCAGATAGGGCACGATCAGCAGGCTTGCCGTGGTGGAGAACCGCGCCAGCCCAATGATGAGCGCGAGGCACGACAGCCACAGAAAGGCGACCTCGAACAGCGCCCAGTCCGGACGCTTCAGGCGGAAGAACAGCGGGCTCCAGAGAAAATGGAACAGGCCGTTGGCCGCGAACAGCACGACGACCTCAAGCCGTCCGGCCGCATTGGGCGCCGCCTCCCAGGCGAGCGCGCCGGACCAGGCCGCCATGCCGAGGATCAGCGTCCAGGCGGGACCGAACGCCCAATCCGGCGGCTGCCACGTCGGCTTGCGCAACGCGCGATACCAGGGCCCAATCTCGGTGGCCAACCCGCCGGCCCCGGCCAGCACGATGGCAGACAGGGCAGCAACGGCGATCGTCCAGGTCATGGCTCCCCCTGCCCCGAGGTCGAGTGCCAGATCAGGTGCTCCAAAACCCGCCGTGTGCGGGTGACGGACGCATGCACGCTCTCAAGCATCTCCGGCATCCGCGCCGTCTCCCCACCATCGGTGATCTCCAGCGCCGCAAGCTGCGCATTCTCGACCACATGGGAAAGCAGGGTCTGAAACAACAGGTCGCCCTTGGCGTCAAGCCGCGTGGACATCGGGCGGCCCCGCTCGAAGATGCGCTCCTGGAAACGCTGGCGCGCGGCCTTAGCGGCGCGCTGCTCCGTAAGGTCGGTGAACAGCAGCACAAAGCCCGTAACCCGGCCCGGCGCGGAGAACACCGGGTCCGCCCGCACCTGAACCGGACGGGCCTGGACGGAATGCGCGCCGGCCAGCATCGCATCGCCACGCCACGTCGCCTGGCGCTCCAGCAAGTCATGCAGCTTGCGCTCGATCGCCGGCGGGTCGGCGAACATGGCCGGCAGGTCGGCCAACGTCTCGGGCGGCGGGGCCGGGATGGTCAGCAGCTGCCGGAACGCGTCGCTGACCAGAAGCACTCGGCCCGCCGCATCTGCCACCACCACCGGCGCCTCAGCGGCCTGCACCTGACGCTGCACGCGGTTGAGCTGATCCTGGGCGATCAGCAGCCCAACCGAACGGAACTGCAGGATCACATCTTTCACCGTGTCGCCGATCAGCCGGGCCGCGGCCAGGTCCGCCTCGGTCCAGGGATCGGAGGTCTGCTCAACGACCTGGTGCCACTGCGCAAACGAGCGGCGGGGCGACAGGTCGAACGGGGTGCCGCCGGCCACGACGGTCTTCGTCGGATCGCCGCCCCACGTCACCGTCCGCACGCGCTCCGGCCGGAACCATACCAGGTACTCGCCAGGCACTGCCGAGAGCGGGGCCGCGACGATGCCGCTCGCCACCGGGCTCAGCGCCGCAAAGGCGGGCTCGTCGAGACCCAGCGACATGGTGGCGAGCAACGGGGCACAGACAATCGGCGCATCGGTCTTGGCGTCCAGCCAGTCCCCGATCCGGCGCAGCTCCAGAGTGCCGGGCACCTCGCCGGCCGTCTGCACCTGGCCCTCGAACAAAAGAGCAATGCCGGTCGCGCCCACGGGCTGCAGCAGCGATTGCGGATGCCCGAACAGGGCGTTGCGCCAGTCGCCCTCCCGCGGGATCGCTTCCATCAATCGCTGTTCCAGCCGGCGAACCGCGATGTCCGCCTGGCCGCGTGCGAAGCTCTCCAACGCCGCGATGCGGGTGCCCACCGCCTCGGCCAGCAGCTCGCACACGGTCCGCGTCTCGAACGGCACCACGCGGGGCGCGTAGTGGTGGCAGGACACCAGGCCCCAGAGATGCCCTCCGGCCATCAGCGACACCACCAGCGTCGCGCCAACGCCCATATTTTTCAAATACTGCACATGGATCGGCGAGACGCTGCGCAGCGAGCACAGCGACATATCCAGCGGCTGCCCAGTGTCCGGCAGCGCGTCCGGCGCCAGCGGCACCGGTTTGTAGCCGATATCGACCAGCACGCGGACCCGGTTCCGCTCATACAACCGCCGGGCGATCTGCGGGATGTCCGTCGCGGGATACCGGTTGCCCAGATACGGCTCCAGCGCCGGCATGCGCTCCTCGGAGAGCACCTCGCCATGGCCGGCATCATCGAAGCGATACACCATCACGCGGTCATAGCCGGTCAGGTCGCGGAAGATGCGCGCTGTCTCGTCGCTCAGCGCCCGCAGCGAGGATGCCTGCAGCGTCCGGCGCAGCGCGTCCTCGACCTGGCCAGACCGGTCAACGCCAGGGCCGGCATGCTCCAGCTCCACGACCAGGCCGCCATGCGGGGGGCGGTGCAGCACGACGTCGAACGCGGTTCGTGTCGGGCCGACGTGGCAGCGCACCGCGAGCGGCAGTGTGCTCAGCAGCGGCACGTCGAGATGCGGGCTGATGCAGCGCGCGAGGTCGCCCTCGATGGTGTCGATCGGCCGGCCGATCAGGTCGTGCTGCAGGCCGAGGAAAGCGGCGGCGTTGACGCTGGCCTGGACGATGACGTGGCCGGGTTCACGCAGCACCAGCAATGCGCCATGCGGCTGGATCGACCCGGCGAGGTGAATTTGCTCCCGCTCGCAGTTCGTCAGGTCCGCCTGACCAAAGGCGGGCGGCGCGGCACGCTTAGACGGCAAAAGGCGGCTCCCTCGTGTCAGCCAGTCAGGTCGGCGTCACCGTCCGAACCAGACACCGCGGCGTAGCGGTTGAGCTTGGTATGCAGGCTCTGCCGGCTGAGGCCCAGGATCTCGGCGGCAGCGGTGCGATTGCCATCGACCCGCTGCAGCGCTGCTTTGATATAATGCCGCTCGACCGCGTCCGAAGTCTCCCGCACGACCTGCAGCAGCGGCGTACGGCCGATCTGCTCGGTGACCGCGCCCAGCACGGCCGACAGATGGTCATCCGACGGATACGCCGCACGGCGGCTCACGTCGCGCAGCATCACGCCGTAATACGCCGGATTGGTGTCCGTGTTGCCGGCGGCGGAAACCTCAACCTGCATCTCAGTCCCTAGATCCCCGGTGAGCGTCATAGGCAGCAGCCGAACCGACCGGTTGCGCTGCAAAATGCCGAGCAGCGCTGCACCGTCGCAATTCGGCTCCGTCAGCCAGCGGCCCAGGCTCTCGCCCAGGGCTGCACCCTCGACCGCAACCTGGACCAGGTCAAGAAAGGCGCGGTTGGCGCGCAGCACGACGCCGCGGTCATTGATCGCGGCAAAGGCGTCCGGCAGGCGGTCGATCAGGGTGTCGATCGAGAGAGCTGGCGACGGCGCGGGCTTCGGCGCCGCAGTCATGACGCCGGCGGGGACACCGGCTGGAGCAACGTGCAGCAGGTAGCGCAACCCGGGTTCAGCCGCCATCAGGGTAGCGCGGACCGTCCAGGCCTCGCGCTGCGGGCCCATGCGCATCAGGATGCCCGGCGCGCGGCCATGCTCGCGGACCTGCTGCAGCATGGCCAAGAACACGTCGCGCTCCGCCGCAGCCAAGCCCTCGCGGAAATCCCAGCCGGGCGCCAAGTGAAGCGACCGCACCGCCGCCGGATTCGCCTCGACGACGCGGAAATCCTCGGCGCTGATCATCAGCACGGCCTCGGTCGAGGCATCAAACAATAAACGGTAGCGCGTCTCAACATCGCGCAGCTTCCAGTATTCCTGCTCGGTCGCCTGCTGCGCCGCCACCAGCCGCGACTGCAGCTCGGCCACGACGTTCAGGCTCTTGCCCATGGCGAGCAGGCCGCCATCCGCGCCGCCGACGCGTATCGTCGTGTATTCCATCGGCAGCTCAAGCCCGCTCGGGAAGCGCTGCAAGACATGGCGAAACGCCGACACGCCGCTCGATCGTGCGTCCTCGACGATCTGCCGTATCTCGTCAGTGCCGAGCTGACCGACCGTTTCGATCCAGGGCCGGCCCAGCCAGGCATCCATCCCCTCCTCCGATACGGAGTTCGACAGGGTCGCTTTGCGGATGATACCTGCGTCGTCAAGGACCAACGTGACGTCTGGTTGGGCAAAATTCATGCCTGACATGGCTGCTGCAATCCCATTTCCATCACGATGCAGATGGCGGCATCCGCGCCGCCTGTAAGGTCTCATTGTCGATATTTAGACAAACCAGGCTTCGAAGCACCGGAATGTTTCGATGGCGCCCGCCACCATCTCGGCCCGGGACGCCGGATCGGTGCCGCAGCGGTCGAGCGCCGTGCAGAAGTCGCGCCACCGCACGTGGCCGGTATCCGTGCCGGCCAACAAAAAGGACCGCCCGCAATCGCCGTCTGCCGGCACCAAGTGATCGAGCTGCCGGGCCAACAGACGACCGCCCAACGTCGAGCCCTCGATCACATACAAGGCGCCCATCGAACGCGCTGGGGTCCACTGGCTGCCTACGACCGGATGACGCGGCAGTTGCCGGATCGCCGCGTCGGATTGACCCAAGGCTGCCAGGTCGGACTGCAGCAGATGCGCCCGGCGCCACTCAGCAGGCTGCAGACCCGGGGGCCGGGCCAGGTCGATTGCTGCCTCGAACGGATCGTGGAACCCATACAGCCGGCCAAGCAGGCTGACGTAGGCCGCAAGGTCAAGCCGGCCTGCCGCGAGGGCCGCAAAGACCGGAACCTCATGCAGCCGCTCATGCGCCGCCGCCGTCGCGTGACGCAGTTCCGTCCTCGCTGTTGATTGGCATGAGACAGGCATGATGCGTGCTGATACGCTCGGAGGGGCCCTCGCTCCAAGCACTCATTCGCGTCTCAGGCGAACACGTCGCGCGGGCAGTCGGCGCGCAGGCTGTCCCCGAGTTCAAGCGCCGCACGGCCCACGTCGGTCCGCAGGCACTCCAGGCTGCGCTTCAGCAGGAAGCTGCCGTCGGTGCGCGCGACCAGGCCCACAAGGTTCACCCGCCCGTCCGGCAGCAGCCGCGCATAGCCGCCGATCGGCGTGCGGCACGACCCGTCGAGCGAGCCCAGCAGCGCCCGCTCCCCGGTCGCCATGCAGCGCGCGTCCACGTCCTCGATCGCGCCCAGCAGATCCTGCAGATCGGTGTCGCCGGCCCGCACCGTAATTCCAACAATGCCCTGGCACGCCGACGGCACCATCACCTCGGGATCGATCACGACCGAGGCCTCGTCCTCCAGCCCCAGCCGACGCATGCCGGCCAGCGCCAGCAGCGACGCCGTGTAGTCGCCGCGCTTCACCTTATCGAGCCGTCCGTGCACGTTGCCGCGGATGTTCTGGATGTTCAGGTCGGGCCGGGCGTGCAGCAGCTGCGCCGCGCGGCGCACGCTGCTCGACCCCACGACGGCGCCGTGCGGCAGGGCAGCGTAGGGGTCATCGCCCTCCGGAATCTCGCAGTCCGGACCCAGGATCAGCGCGTCGCGCGGGTCCTCGCGCTTCAGCACGCAGGCCAGCACGATGCCCGGCGGCAGCTCGGTCTCGAGGTCCTTCAGGCTGTGCACCGCGAAGTCGATGCGGCGGTCCAGCAGCGCCTCGTGGATCTCCTTGCTGAACAGGCCCTTGCCGCCGATGTCGGCCAGATGCTCGCCGGTTTTCTGCGTCGCATCCCCCGTGGTGCGGATCGCGTGCTCCTGAAACACGTCCATGCCGCGCAGCACCGGGCAGAACTGGCTGAGCAGGGTCAGGAACGCCCGGGTCTGTACCAAGGCGAGCGGCGAGGCTCGGGTGCCGACGCGCAGCGGCAGGCCAGGATGGTGCGGCCTAACTGTGGGAATGACCCTGGCGCGCCGCGCGGTTGCCGCCGCCTGGGCGCGCAGGCAGGCCTCGGGCGGCTCGGCCAGCGAGGTGGTGTGTCCGCCGTCGAGTTGGTCCAACAAAAAGTCCATCCTCACTCCCCTACGCGCGCGGCGCTGTTGTCTTGGGCGCGTCGGCGCCGGTTAAAACTCACGAAAACGGCGCATTAAGGCGCACCACGGCAAGGTTCAGCACGCCAGCGAAGGTCACCCAGGCGAGATATGGGGCCAATAGCCAGCCTGCCACGGGCGTCGCGGACGCCGCTGTGACAATCAGCACAATGATCGACAGCCAGAACGCCACGACCTCATACAGCGCCCAGTCCGGACGGTGGAAATTGAAGAACAGCTCGCTCCACGCGACGTTCAGCAACGCGTTCAGCGCAAACACGCCGACGATGTTCAAGCCATGCCGGCGGTCCCGGGCGGCGTTCCAGGCCTTGACGCCCGCAATCGCGATCAGGCCGTAGATCAGCGTCCACACCGGGCCGAACAGCCAGTCGGGCGGCTGCCATGACGGTTTCACCAGCGCCTGGTACCATGGCCCAATGTCGGTCGCCGATGCGCCCAGCCCCGCCACCGCGGTGGCCGCCAGCGCCGCGACGGCGACCGGCCGCCATCGCCGGCCGCCTAGGGCCCGAGCCGTCATGCCCGCGCGATCCCGAGCAGCTGCGCCGTGTCCTTCAGGAAAATCCGCACATGCGCCATCGGGTCGCGCCGCACGAGCTTCTTGTTCATGTAGGACTCCCAGGTGAGCCGCTGCACGTCCGGGTCCCGGCACATCTTGACGAACTTCTCGCGCCGGCTGTCGCTCGAGTACCAGAACCACTGCATCATCCCGAGGATCCAGAACACCCGGCCGTGCGCCGCCATGAACCGCTTGCGCGCCAGCCGCAGCGACCGCACGTCCCCGGTCGCGCACAGCGCCTCGACCGCCTCCGCCGCCAGCCTTCCGCCCAGCATCGCGTAGTAGATGCCCTCGCCCGACGCTGGGGCGACCACGCCGGCCGCGTCGCCGGCCAGCACGACGTCGCGACCGTTGTCCCAGCGCTTCATCGGCCGCAGCGGGATAGGCGCGCCCTCCCGTCGGATGGTCTCCAACGCATCGAGCCCACTTGCCTTGCGCAGCGCGCCGATCGCCGGGCGCAGGCCGAACCCCTTGCGGGCCGACCCGGTGCCGACGCTCATGGTGTCGCCGTGCGGGAAGATCCAGGCATAGAAATCCGGCGACAGCGCACCCTGGTAGAACACGTCGCAGCGCGAGCGGTCGAACGCAGCCGGCTCGGGCGCACGGATGATCTCGTGATAGGCGAAGACGTACTTGACGTGCTCCCAGCCCTTCACGCACTGCTTGGCGACGTTCGACCGCGCGCCGTCCGCGCCGATCACCGTGCGGGTGCGGATTTCGCCCGCGCCGTCCGGACCCGTGTAGTGCACGACCGTGGTGCCGTCGGCGTCGTGGCTGATGCGGTCGAACGCGCCGGTGCAGCGGACGGCGCCGGTCGCAACCGCGCGCTCACGCAGCCATTCGTCGAACGTCTCGCGGTCCACCATGCCGACGTAGCCGTCGCCGTCGATCGGCATGTCGGCCTCCTTCGCCGAGGGCGCCACGATACGGGCGCCGGTCGCGCGCGCCACGATCAGGCTGTCCGGAATGCCGAACTCGCGCACGCAGATCGGCGGGATGGCGCCGCCGCACGGCTTGATGCGCCCGGCGCGGTCCAGCAGCAGCACCGAGCGTCCGCCGCGGGCGAGGTCCGCCGCCGCCGTGGCGCCCGCTGGGCCGCCGCCGACCACGACCGCGTCGAATTTTTCTGCTTGGGTCATCATGCCTCCTAGCCTGCCTGCACGGCGTTGTTGCTGACGGCCGGGCGACGGGCCGTCTCAGTGTCATGCGTTTGGAACACGCCCATAGCTAGGCGCGCGGCGGCCAGGAACAGCACGGCCTCCATGCCGAACACCGCCGCATAGGCCGTGGCCGGGGAGCCGAACACGTGACGCGCGAGGTCGCTCGCCGCCGTACCGGTCAGGCCGCCCGCGCCGAAGGCCAGCGCCTGCGCGGCGCCCCATAGCCCCATCCGCGTGCCCTCGCGCGAGGCGCGGCCGTTGCTCGCCAGGCCCATCATGGAGCCGATCGCCGATACCGCGAACGCGCCGTTGGCGCCGCCGAGCAGCAGCACGCCCTCGCGCAGCGGCCAGCCCAGTCCGAGCGGCCCGGACGCCGCCAGCAGCAGGATCCCCACCGCCGAGCCGACGCAGCCGCCGACCGTGGAAATCCGCATCGCCCGAACGCGGAACCCGCCGGCCAGCACGCTGCACACGGCGACCAGGGCCATGCCGCCGAGCACGCCGGCGTGGTGCAGGCCGGTCAGCCCGGTGGACTGACCCGGCGTCAACGCAAACACCGCGCCAGCGAACGGCTCGAGGATCAGTTCCTGGGCGCTGTAGGCCAGCATGCTGACGAAGACAAAAATGGCGAAGCGCCGGGCCTGCGGCTCCGCCCAGATTTCTGCAAGGGCCGCGAGGAAGCCGCCGGATTGGGCAGCGGGCAGGGCGACCGGCTGGGAGGCGTCGCCCTCCATGCCCCAGACGGCGAGCACCGCCACGACGAAGGCGACCGCCGCCGCGACCGAGGTCACGATCACCAGGCGCTCCGGCGAGAACGGGTCCAGCAGCTTGCCCGCGACGGTCGCGGTCACCGCGATGCCGGCGATCATCATCAGCCAGACGATCGTCGCCGCCGCAGCCCGGCGCGTGGGATCAACCCGCTTAGCTAACAGGGTCAGCAGCGCCGTCCCAGCGGAACCGACACCGACGCCCACCAGCGCGAAAGCCACCAGCGCGACGCCGATCCCTGCTGCCAGATGCGTCGCCATCAGCGCCGTGCCACCGGCAGCGCCCATGCCGCCGAGCGCCAGCGCCGCCATGCCGCCTAGAATCCACGGCGTCCGCCGCCCGCCCAAATCCGACCCATAGCCCAGCCGCGGCCGCAGCACCTGCAGCACGTAGTGAAAGGCCACCAGCGCCCCAGGGATCAGCGCCGGCAAGGCGAGCTCGATCACCATCACGCGGTTCAGCGTCGAGGTCGTCAGCACGACGATCGACCCCAGGCCGGCCTGCACCAGGCCGAGGCGCACAATGCCGAGCCAACCGATCGGCCGCGTCATGCCCTGCTGCGTCACGCCAGCACCATCGAGCGCAAGGCAAAGGCGGTGACCAGCATTCCGACCACATAGAGCGTCGTCCCAGTGCCGTTATACCAAGGCGCCCGGCCGCGCGGATCATACATGAACCGGTCCATCAGCCCGACCTGGACCAGCAGCAGCATCGCAACCGCCGCCGCGTGCACGGGATGGCCCCAGCCCAGCAGCAGGCCCACAACGGCGATCTGCGGCAGCGCCATGACCAGACAGGCGAAGCCCGCCGCGCGCTCGACGCCGAGCAGCACCGGCAGCGAGTTCACCCCCGTCTGCCGGTCGCCCTCGACCGACTTGAAATCGTTCAGCGTCATGATGCCGTGCGCGCCGACGCTATAGGTCATGGCTATCGCGATGATGCGCCAGTTCGGCAACGTACCCGCCATGATGGCGGCGGCGGTGAACCAGGGCAGGCCCTCGTAGCACGCGGCGCACGCGAGGTTGCCCCACCAGCCATTCTGCTTCAGCCGCACCGGCGGCGCGCTGTAGGCCCAGGCCAGCACGATCCCAACCACCGCCGCGCCGAACGCCCAGAGCCCCAGGGCGGCCGCGACCAGCAGCGACAACGCAGTGCAGGCAATCGCGATCATCAACCCGGTGCGCCCCGGCAGCCGGCCGGACGGGATGGGCCGGTTCGGCTCGTTGATCGCGTCCACGTGACGGTCGAACCAGTCGTTCACCGCCTGGCTGGTGCCGCATACCAATGGCCCCGACAGCGCTACCCCGGCCAGCACCAGTGCCCAGCGCCCGCCGATCGGCCGGCCAGATGACACGACGCCACAGGCGAAGGCCCACATCGGCGCGAACCAGGTGATGGGCTTTAGCAGCTCCAGCACCGCGGCCGCACTCGGCCGGGCGGGCTGCGCCGTGAGGGAGAACGCGGGCATCAGCTCGGCTCCACCGCGGCGAGGTCGCCGATGCCGTAGCGCCGCAGCTTCACATACAGGCTCTGCCGGCTCAGCCCCAGCATCTCGGCGGCCGAGGCGCGGTTGTCGTTGGTGAGCTCCAGCGCCGCCTCGATCGACAGCCGCTCGATCACCTCGGTCGCCTCGCGCACCAGATCCTTCAATGACACGCGGCCGATCAGCTCGGTCAGCTGCTCGACGGAGCGCGGCAACTGCCGGGCCACCCGCGTTTCGCCCTGCAGCCGTGGCCCGACGTTGCGGATTGCGTAGCCGAACGATGGATGGCCGCCGTTGCGGATCGACACCGCCGAGATTTCGACCTGCGCCACCGAGCCCGCCTCGCCGCGCATTGTCGTCGCAAAGAACTGCACGGAACCGCGGCTGCGCAGGTTCGACGTCAGCACGTCGAGGTCCACGCCGCTGGTGCCCACCCAATTGTCAAGCGACCTGCCGCGCGCCTCGCTCTCGTCGCGCAGCTGAGCCATATTGAGGAACGCCGCATTGGCGGCGATGATCGCGCCTTCGTGGTCAGTCACTACGAAGCCGTCCGGCCCGCTCTCGACCGCGCGCAGCAGCTTGGTCTTCACGTCTGGCAGCGCCGGCACCACGGACGACATTGGGGAGATCCGCATCAGGAACAGCGTCGCGTTGTCCTGGCGGAACAGCGACACCTTGACCAGCACCGGCTCGTTGCCGCGCATGAGCTGGGCTGACACGTCCTCTGGCCGGGTACCGGCGCGGATCGCCGCGAGGTGACCCTGCACGAGCTGCATGCTGTCGTTGTTGAAGATTTCGGCCGTCGTATGGCCGACGATATCGTCGGCGGCGGTGCCGAACATGCTTTGGGCCGCCGAGTTCGCCTCCAGCACGCGCCCCTTGGCGGGATCGAGGATCAGCACGGCCTCGGACGACAGCTGGAACAACAGGCGGTAGCGCATCTCGACGTCGCGCAGCTTGGAGTAGTCGCGTTCCATCGACTGCTGCGCGTTCATCAGGCGCTGCTGCAGGGCGGACATGACGCGGAGGTCGCGGCCGAACATCACGATGCGGCCGTCCACGCCGATCTGCACGCCGCAGTACAGCACCGGCACCGACCGGCCGTCCGCCGTACTATGGTTGATGTGGCGCCATTTCGGCTCGGCCGCGGTCGTCGCCTCGCGCAGCAGGGCCTCGACCTTCGACCGGCTGTCTGGGGCCACGGTCGCCGCCATGGTGCGGCCGACCCAGTGCGCGCTCTCGTTCAGATCGTCCAGCAGCTCGGTGCTTTGGAACGCCGTGTCGCGTATCCGGCCGTCCGCATCGACGATCAGGGTCACGTCAGACGACGCCGCAATGAGCGCCGCAACCGAGCACGCGTCGAGGTCACCCAGCGACGTCTGTGGTGATACGAAAGTTTTCACGAGTGCCGAGATCCCCCAGTGCACGCCTCGTTTCCCCGCCCCAGCCCTAGTCTCGTTGCCGCATGCCGGTAGGGGCATGCAGGTCGTACAGTAGTCGAGGCGGCGGACCCGTTACGCTAGGGGATCAACCGTTATCGACGTTTGACCGCGGAATCAACCAGGGCCTGCGCCTGCAGGACCGCCTGACGGCCGTCGGTTGCTGTGCCATCCGCGCCAACCTCGGCGGACAGCAGCGGGTTCGCGGTAAATCCAGGCCCGCCCACCAGGACGCCGAGGCCCGGGTTCATCGAGGCGCGCCGCACCGACCGGATCTCGGCCCGCACGACGTCCAGCTTCTCGTCGCACGCCAGTGAGAAGCCGATGACCTCGACCCACTCGTGCCGCACCAGGCTGCGCAGGTCGGCGCTCGATGCGACCGGGCCGCTCCAGGCGTTCCAGCCGGCGCGGCAAAAGAACTCATAGACCATGGACAAGCCGAAGGTGTGCGCCTCGCCAGGCAGCGGCACCAGGAGGGCGCGCGGCCCGTTGGTGCGGGTGTCCGGGGAGCGCAGGAAGGACGGGCTCAGCTCCCGCATCGCGTTCTGCAGGCGCCAGAGGCCGATGGTGACCTCGGTAAAGTCGCAGGTGTCGTCTTCCCACATCTCGCCCAGGCGCCGTGCAGCGGGGGCAAGAAGGTCCAGGTAGATCGACTCGGCCGCCGCACCCTGATCGTGCATGCCCTCGACGAACGCCACCGCCTCCGGCTCGGCACGCGACAGCACCAGGCCGACGAGGTCGGCCACGTGCATGGCAGTCACCAGCAGGGCCGCTGGCGTCGGCGTCGGCACGACCGGCGTCGGATGCGCCATCAGCAGCCGCGGTATGACGTCGAGTTCGACCGTCCGGGTCAGGATGGCCCGGCGCTGCTGATCGTCCTGTCGAGCCGAGCGCGCCCGCGCGGACTGCCGGCGTGCCGCGCCCATCGCGTCGGCCTCCGTCCGGTAGTCCTGCATGGCGAGTGGCTGTCCCATCGATCCCGTCATCTTGCGTCCCTCCCTAAGTTGAAGCGCCCTGACATCAAGTGTCAAGTTCGATTTACGTCACGCCCGCTTGACACACCGGTTGGCTCGGCTCTAGCGTTCGGCTCAGCAAGAAATCCCGCGCGACGCGGGATCGAAAAATGGAAAAAAGTCACGGTGTGGCTTGAGGCTGGCGGTTTTGCGATAG
>JANXVC010000329.1 GCA_025351925.1 Rhodospirillales bacterium
AACATGCAGAAGATGCAGCGCATCAGGAATGTCGCGACGTGGGAGGGCGCATGGCGCGGCCGGGCAGGGGTGCCCTCCAGCGCCGCCGCCAGCCTGGCGAGCAGCGCCGCGATGTCCCGCGTGACCTGGTCACGGTGCAGCGCGGGGTCGAGGGTTTTGGGATCGGTCCAGATCTGGCGCAGCAGGTCGCGCACCTCCGCCCGTCGCAGGTCCGGCAGGTAGATGCGGAACCGCTCGCGGTCCGGGAACTGTGCATAGTGCCCGCCGGTGCCGGAAAAGTCTGCATACAGGTCAAAGCAAAAGCCGACATCGCAGACGATCAGGAAGGGCGGCCGGCCCTCATGCGGCGGCACGTCGCGGGCATAACCCTCCGCCTGGCCCTTGGCGACCTGCATGTAGCGCACCCAGGACGGGGTGTTGCGGATGTTGGCGCGGCGCTCCGCCTCGTTGTCCCGCCCGAACAGCGCCGTCTGCTGCGGCAACAAGCCGCCTTGTTTCGCCTCGCAGACGAAGCAGCCGCGTCGGTAGAGGTCGATGCGCCGCCGGCTGATGCTGCCGTCGTGCTCATGGTGATCCACGCCGCGTTCAAACCGGTAGAATCCCACGCTGCCGATTGCGGCGTCGGGCCGGTCCACGCCCAATACGTCGCATAGCTCGGACAGGAATGGAATGTAGTTGGCGCGCTCCGCCATGCCGGTGCCATCCCAGCGTGCAATGAACTGGCCAACTGGGTCTGGGGTGGTTGGTATGGGTGAGGCGTGCGACACGCGACGAATGCAGCATGGCAGAGCTTTGCGGTCACGTCGATTCTTGTTGGCGTAGCCGACACGCTACCCGCAGTGTCCAGTCCGATAATGCATATTATGGAAAGTCAGGCTACCCAGAAACGGAAACCTCCAGCGTCATCCCGTCATAGGCCGGCTCCATGTGCGACGGCAGACGGCGCGTCAGCCACGACCAATCGATGTCGTAGCCCATATGCGTCAGCACCACCCGGCGCGGCCGCAAACGCTCCGCCCACACCAGGACCTGCTCCAAATTCGCGTGCGTCTTGTGCGCATGCCGCTGAAAGCAATCGACCACCCAGGTGTCCACCCCAGCCAATACGGCGAACGCGTTGTCGTCCAGAGTCGCGACGTCGGTCGAATAGCCGAACCCGCCGATGCGCAGACCGAGCGTCGGTATGAACCCGTGGTCCTGTTCAAACACCTGAACCCGCAGCCCGGCAATCTCGACCGTCTGTCCGGGCTCGACGGCCCGCGGCGTGAGCACCGGGCGAAAGAAATACGACTGGGTTAAGGGCTTGAATGCGTAGTCGAAACGCTTATCCAGCTCGGCCAGGGTTTCCGGCGTCGCGAAGGCCTCGATCGGCCGGTTGACCAAGCGGTTCAGGATGCGGACGTCATCAATGCCGAGCACGTGATCCGCGTGTGCGTGCGTGAACAGGATGGCGTCCACCCGCGGCACCCCGCAGGCCAGCAGCTGCGTGCGCATGTCGGGCGACGTGTCCACCAGCAGCCGCTCGCCCGTGTCGCTCTCGATGAGGATGCTTGACCGGGTACGGCGGTTGCGGGGCTCGTTGGGATCACAGGCGCCCCAGTCGCCGCGTCCGTCAGCGCCGCCGATCTGCGGCACGCCCGCCGAGCCGCCGCAGCCAAGGATCGTTACGCGGGGCACAGCTAGGCCATCCGGGTGAACAAGGCGCGAACATTGTTGGTCGTCAGCGCCTGCAGCGCCTCAGGCTCCAGGCCGCGCAGTCCAGCCAGCACGCGTGCAGTGTCCGCGACGTAGCCGGGTTCGTTGCGGCGCCCGCGATGCGGCACCGGCGCCAGGAAGGGCGCGTCCGTCTCCACCAGCAGGCGGTCGGCCGGCACATCGCGGGCGATGTCGCGCAGCCCGGTGGATTTTGGAAAAGTCAGCATGCCGGAAAAACTGATGTACCCGCCCAGTTTGAGCGCGGCCTCTGCAAGGCCGCGGCCCGAGCTGAAGCAATGCAGGACATGCTGGAATGGCCCGCCAGCATCCGACTCCTCATGCAGGACTGCCGCGATGTCCTCGTCCGCGTCACGGGCGTGGACCACCAGCGGAAGCCCCGCCAGGCGCGCCGCGCGGATGTGCTGCCGGAAGCTCGCCTGCTGCAGGTCGCGCGGCGCCTTGTCGTAAAAATAGTCGAGCCCCGACTCGCCGATGCCAACGACCCGAGAGTTTGCGGCCAGGCCGGCGATGGTCGCCGCATCGGCCACCGGCGTCTCGCCCACGTTATGCGGATGCACGCCGACGGTGCACCACACGCCTGGACGCCGGGTCAGGGCGATGAGATCCGGGGCCTGGCCGAGCCGGGTGCTGATGGTGATCATCTCGCCGACCCCGGCCGCCGCGGCGCGCTGCAGTACGCCGTCCAGTTCGGACGCCTCGAACATATCCAGATGGCAATGCGAATCGATCAGCATCAGCGCCCTACCCGGCCTCACCGACATAACGCGGGAACACGCCCTGCGGCACCGGCAGCGCCAAACCCGGCGGCAGCGGCGATGCGAGGTCCGCGAGGCCCCGCGCGTCCGGGCCCGCGCCGACCTGATCGAGCATCACGGCCATGCTGCCCGGCATAAAGGGCTGCAGCACCGTGGCGACGCAGCGGATCACCTCGACCAGCACGTTGAGCACGCTCGCCATACGGGCCAAGTCGGTCTTGCGCAGCGCCCAAGGCGCCTGGTGGTCGATATAGGCGTTGGCCGCACGGACTACCTTCCACACGTCCTCAAGCGCATCGTTGAATGCGAGCCGTTCCAAACGGTCGCGCACGGCCTGCGGCAACGCCTGCCCGGCTTCGAGCAATGCGGTGTCCTGCACGGTCGCGGCGCCGCGCGCCGGCAGCGTGCCGCCGCAGTTCTTGGCGACCTGCGACAGCGTGCGCTGCGCTAAATTGCCAAGGTCATTCGCCAGCTCCACGTTCATCCGGCGGATCAGCGCCGCGTCGCTGTAGTCGCCGTCGTTGCCGAACGGCACCTCGCGCAGCAGGAAATATCGCACCGGGTCGAGGCCGAATGTCCCGACCAGCCGTGCAGCATCGACGGCATTGCCCAGCGACTTGCTCATCTTCTCGCCCGCCGCCGTCCACCAGCCATGCGAGAACACGCACCGCGGCGTCGGCAGCCCGGCCGCCATCAGGAACGCCGGCCAATACACGGCATGGAACCGAATGATGTCCTTGCCGACGATATGCACGTCGGCCGGCCAGAATGGCCAGCGCGGGGCGTCGGTGTCCGGAAATCCCACAGCCGACAGATAATTCGTCAGGGCATCGACCCAGACATACATGACGTGATCCGAATCATCCGGCACCGGCACGCCCCAGGTGAAGCTGGTCCGGCTGACCGAGAGGTCGTTGAGCCCGGCGCGGACGAAGCTCATAACTTCGCTCCGGCGGCTGCTGGGAGAGGCGAACTCCGGCTCGTTCTCATACAGCGCCAGCAGGCGGTCCTGCCAGGCCGACAGGCGGAAGAAATACGAGGGCTCCCTCACCCACTCGACCGGCGCGCCCGTCGGTGCGACGCGGCTGCCGTCCGGCCGGACCGTCAGCTCGCTCTCGTTATAAAAAGCCTCGTCACGGACGGCGTAGTAGCCTTCGTAGTGCCCGAGATAGATGTCGCCGGACGCGCGCAGCCGGCGCCAAAGCTCCTGGCAGGCGCGCTTGTGGCGCTCCTCGGTCGTGCGGATGAAATCGTCGTTGGATAGGCCCATCAGCGTGGACAGGTCCTGGAACTGCGCCGCGATCCGGTCGGCAAAGGCCTGCGGCTGCAGCCCGGCGTCATGCGCGGCCTTCTCGACCTTCTGACCATGCTCGTCCGTGCCGGTCAGGAAAAACACGTCGTAGCCGTCCAGCCGCTTCCACCGGGCCAGCACGTCCGCCGCGACCGAGGTGTAGGCGTGGCCGATATGCGGCGCCCCGTTGACGTAGTAGATCGGCGTCGTGACGTAGAACCGCTTGGTCATGGGGCGTTCAGCAAATCCAGGCTCGAGACGATCGCATGCCGCTTGTCCAGGTTGAACCGCTCGGTATCGTCCTGCAGGCGGGTGAGCGCGTGCCACAAATCGCCCCACTCGGCTAGGGGCCTGAGAGCTGCCAGCCGCTGCTGACCGGCATCGCCCTGGCCGCGGACGGCGTTGCGGACCGCAGCGCTGATCGCATCCCGCAGCAGGTCCATAAAGGTCGCAAACCCAGCGTCGCTCCGCGCCAGCTTGTCCGCCACGTCATGGGCGCGCAGCACCGGTAGGCTCGGCACCGCCCGCAGCACGTCACTCACCAGTGCCGCGATCTCGATGCCCTGCTCCTCCGCCAGCGCAACCGCACGGCCCGGCGAGCCATCCGACAACGCAGCCAGCGCGGCCCGCCCCGCCGCATCCATGTCCGGCAGGCAGCGGGCCAGCACGCGTTCCATGTCCGCAGCGCCGAGCTCGGCAAGCCGCAACCGCCGGCAACGGCTGCGGATCGTCGGCAGCAGCCGGCCCGGCGACGCACACACCAGCAGCAGCACGGCGCGCGGCGGCGGCTCCTCCAGCACCTTCAGCAGCGCGTTGGCGGCATTGCGGTTCAGGTGCTCGGCCCCGTCCACCACCACGAGCCGCCAGCCGCCCTCCGCCGGGGTCAGCCGCAGGAAGTCCGCGACGCCGCGGGCGCTGTCCACCACGATCTCGGACCGCAGGCGTTTGCGCTTGTCGTCCCATTCGCGCTCGATGGTCAGCAGGTCCGCGTGGGTCCCCGCCGCGACACGCCGGAACACCGGGAAGGCCGGGTCGTTCACGCAAGCCGCTGGCACGTTGGGTCCGGCCAGCAGGCGCCGGGCAAACCGATAGGCCAGCGTCGCCTTGCCGATGCCCTCGGGTCCGGTCAGCAGCCAGGCGTGGTGGATGCGCTGAGCCCGGATCGCATCGTTCATGACCGTCTCCGCGGCGGCATGGCCCTCAAGCCACGGATTCTCGCGCGGCGCGGGGACGGTCATACTACGCGCGACCGATGGCTGGCGACGACGGCGAGGACGGCCCGGTGCACGTCATCCACAGTGCCATCGGCCGAAACCGTGATGCAGCGGTCCGGCTCCGCAGCGGCGATCTCAGCAAAGCCGTCGGCGACCCGCGTGTGGAACGCTGTCCCCATCGCCTCATACCGGTCAAGCGCCTGGCGACGCCCAGCAATCCGGTTGGCGGCAACGGCTGGAGAGGTCTGCAACATGAAGGTGAGATCGGGCCGGACCGGCAACAGGCAAGTCAACGCGGCAATCAGGGCGCGGTCGGCGCCGAGGCCATAGCCCTGGTAGGCCATCGTCGAGTCGGCAAACCGGTCGCTGATGACGATGTCGCCCCGCGCGAGTGCCGGCTGGATCGTCCGCGCGATGTGCTCGGCGCGGGCGGCAAAATGCAGGTAGATCTCAGCCGCCGGCGACCAGTCGTGCTCGCGTGCCAGCAACAGGCCGCGCAGGATTTCGGCGCCGGGCGCACCGCCGGGCTCGCGGGTGCACAGTACTGGCTCGCCAGCAGCCGCCAGCGCCTCGGCGAGCATCCGCGCCTGGGTGGACTTGCCAGCCCCCTCCCCGCCCTCGAATGTAATGAACACCCCGGCGTCAGGACCCGGTAACATAGCGCGACATGACCGCCACCGCCCGGCCCGGCAGCCACAGCCGCGGCACGTCGGCGCCGGCCAGCAACGGCACGTCCATCGCCGGCACGCCCTGGCCGGATACCGTGAGCCTGCCCAGCACGTCGCCGCGGCTGACTGGCGCCGGGACCGGGTTGGCGTATTCGACCTCGATCTTCGCGCTGCGGCGCCACTGCCGGGGCATGGTCAGCACCAAATCCTGGCCACCCACCAGCGGTACTGTAGGGCGTGCGCCGAGCCAAACCTTCGCCGACTCGACCGTGTCGCCGGCGGTGAACAGCGTCACGTTCTCGAACTCGCGGAAGCTCCATTCCAGCAGCCGCTCGCTTTCCTCCGCGCGCTGATGCATCGACGTCAGGCCGTTCACTACGACGACCACGCGCCGCCCGCTGCGCTCGCTGCTGGCGACCAGGCCATAGCCGCCCTCATCGGTGTGCCCGGTCTTCAGGCCGTCCGCCACGCCCTTTTGCACCAACGGATTGCGGTTCTGCTGCTCGATGCCGTTATATCGAAAAATCTTCTCGTTATCGTATCTATAATATTCCGGGAAGTCGGTGATCAGCCGCCGCGCCAGCGTCGCGATATCGCGGCAGGACATGCGCTGCTGCGGGTCGGGCCATCCCGTGCTGTTGCGGAAGTTGGACGCGGTCAGGCCGAGCTCCTTAGCCTTAGTATTCATCAGCTCGGCAAATCCCTCCTCCGACCCGGACACCGCCTCGGCCAGCACGATGCAGGCGTCGTTGCCGGACTGGATGATCACCCCGCGGATCAGGTCCTCGACCTTCACGGAGCCGCCGAGCGGCACGAACATCTTCGAGCCCTGCATGCGCCAGGCCCGTTCGCTCACGGGCAGCTCCTGCGTCAGCGTCATACGGCCGGATTTCAGCATGCCATAGACGATATACGCGGTCATAAGCTTGGTCATCGACGACGGCGGCATCGGCGTGTCGCCCGCCTTGTCCAGCAAGGTCGCGCCGGTGTTGAAGTCGAGGATCAGCGCGAACCGGGCGGCGGTATCAATCGGGCCGAGCGGCGTGACTGCAGGCGTGCCAGCCGGCGCCGCAACGGCGTTTTTACCTTGCGAAGCCGCCCGGCGCTGCTGCGCCAGCGCGTCCACGCCGGGCATCGCCGCGACCGCCGCTCCAGCGGCCAAAACCTGACGGCGACTCAGCATGCCCGGCGCTCCCTACTCAATAACGATACGTGCATCGGTTACTCCCGCCCGCATGGCGCGGTCCAGCGCCGAGTCCGCCTGGCTCACCGTGTGAAACGGGCCCGACCGAACACGGAAAGTCCCGGAGCCGCCCCGCTGCACACGGTCCACCATGGCGGGCAGTGTCGCGAGGCGGGCCTGAACCCGGTTGGCGTCGCTTGCATGGCCGAACTCGCCCGCGTCAAGCCAAAGCTGGCCGGGATTGACGGGCACGCGAATAACGATATCTGGTAGCCGAGCCGGCGCAACAGCGGGTGCGACGCTGACCCCTGCCACCGGCACCGTCGCCGACACGGTGCGGACGCGAACTGATTGCCTCAGCCCGGGCGGCGGCGGCAGTGCCTCGGACCGTACAGCCTCGCGCGGCGCATTCGCGATCACCAGGCCGGCGTTGCCCTGCAACTGATCGCGTAGCGCCTGGCTCGGCCCGTACTCGACCTGCACCCGCACCTGTGCGACTGCATCGGGCAGGATACCGAGGCGCTCCGCCGCATGCCGGGTCAGGCCGATCAAGCGGCCGGGATTGGCGGGACCGCGATCATTGATCCGGATCAGGGTCTGCAGCCCGGTTTCAAGGTTGGTAACCCGAGCGATCGCCGGCAACTGCAGGGTGGCGTGCGCGCCGGCCAGCGCCATGGTATCCCAGGCCTCGCCATTCGCCGTTAACCCGGACCGCTCGGGCAGCACGGTCGCCAAGCCGGTCGTGTCCAGGCGGAAGTCCTCCCGCGGGTAATACCAAACGCCGCCAGCTTGATAGGCTTTGCCGATGGCGTAGCGACGCTGTGGGGCCGGTGCTGAGGCTGTCCGGTGAAACAGGCCACATCCGGTCAGCAACAATGGTGCCAGCAATGCCCATCGTGCCGCATGTCGCTTCAAGCGGCCGCGTCGCCGAGCAATCCGACTACGAGCGCATAGAAGTCTGGCGAATTGTATCGTCGGATCACATTGAAGTTGGCATAGGTCATGAACCCCTCCCCTGGCGCAGCCCCACTTGGCACGACGACCGCGCCCGAAGTGTCGGCGTGGCCAAACCCTCGCCCATCGACCCGCCGCACCCCCATGCGCGTCCATTCACCCACGCTCCGGCGGTTATCGTGCGTAGCGTTGGCCACGTCGAAACCGGCGGGCAACACGACCGGCTGCGCCCAGGGCTCACCGCGTCGCCAGCCGTTTTTCGCCAGGTAGTTGCCGATCGACCCGAACACGTCAGGCTTGCTATCCCAAATATCACGCCGGCCATCGCTGTCGAAATCCACGGCAAACCGCAGATATGAACTCGGCATGAACTGCGGCTGTCCCATCGCACCGGCCCAGCCAGCGGTCATGCGGGCGGGCGTCACGTCGCCCTGGTCGAGGATGCGTAGCGCATTGATCAGCTCGCCGCGGAAATACGCCGCGCGCCGCCCCTCCCATGCCAGGGTCGAGAGCGCCTCGACCAGCCGGTAATTGCCCTTGTTGGTGCCGAACGCCGACTCAACGCCCCAAATTCCCATGATGATCAGCGGATCCACGCCGTATCGTTCTTCGACGCGCGCCAGCAGGCTGCGCTCGCGGGCGTAGTTCTCGCGGGCGGCCTGCAGCCGGCTATCCGGCAGCACCCGGGCGCGGTACTCGGGCCAGGTCAGCGTGAACTCCGGCTGGCGGCGGTCGAGCTCAATCACCCGCTGGTTCGGTTCCACCCCGGCGAAGGCCTGCTGCAGAGTGGCATCCCGAATACCGGCGCGTCGAGCCTCGGCCTTGACGCCGTTCACGAACGCCCCGAAAGCGTCCTGCCCCCAGGCTGACGTTGCCGAAGAAGCGAGCGTTGCAGAAGCAGCGAATGGGGCGGATAGCAGCAGCGTGCGGCGATATATCATTGCGCAAGTGTGCCACATGGCAGCCCCGACCGGCAATGTGCTTGGACCCGCGCCCGTTTCGAGGCAGAATGAGCCAAAAGGCAATGGGAAAGACGTCCATGGGAATCACCGCCGAGCTATCCGCCTTCAGCGCCGCCATCTCGATCGTGAAACTGCCGCCGCAGGTCGTCGAGCGGGCGCGATTTCTCGTGCTCGACCTTGTCGGCAACATCGTGCGCGCCCGGCATGACGCCGAGAGCACCGCGCCGATGCTCGCCGCCGTGCGGGCGCTCGGCATGGCGGCCGGGAATAGCGGTGTGTTCGGCGATTGCGCCCGCTACACCCCGGCCGGCGCTGCGCTGCTGAACGGCGCCTTGGGCCATTCGCTCGATTTCGACGACACGCACGCGGCCGGGTCGCTGCATCCAGGCTGCCCGGTGATCGCCGCGGCGCTGGCGGCTGGCCAAATGACCGGCGCAAGCGGCGCCGACGTGCTGGCGGGCATCATCGCGGGCTACGAGGTCGCCTGCCGCACAGCGCTGGCACTCCCGGCGGGCGAGCACTATGCCCGCGGCTTCCATCCCACGGCGACCTGCGGCGTATTCGGCGCCGCCGCTGCGGCTGGACGGGTGTTCGGCTTGAACGCAGACGATATCGCTTCGGCCCTCGGCATCGCCCTCAGCCAAGCGGCCGGCAGCCTGCAGTTCCTGGCGAACGGCGCCTGGACCAAACGCTTCCAGGTCGGCTGGTCTGGCATGGCGGGGCTGACCGCAGCGACCCTGGCGCGGGAGGGCTTCAAGGGCGCAGCCGACGCGCTAGAGGGCAAGCACGGCTTCCTCAACGCCTACGCTCCCTCCCCCAACGCCGCGCGGGCGGTGCAGGGGCTGGGCACCGAGTTCGAGCTGATGCAGACGGCGGTGAAGCCCTACCCGTCCTGCCGCTACGGCCATGCGGGCATCGACGCTGCTTTGATGCTGCGGGCCGAGCACGCCATCGACCCGGCCATCATCGAGCGCGTGACGCTCGGCCTGCCCGAGTCCGGCATGCTGCTGATCGGCGCGCCCGCAGCGCAAAAGGCTGATCCGCAGAACGTGGTGGACGGCCAGTTCAGCGGACCCTTCGTGATCGCATCGGCGCTGGTCACCGGCAGCATGGGCTGGGACAGCTACGCGCTGCTGCACGACCCCCGCATCCGAGCCCTGCTGCCGCGGATCACCTGCGAGTGGGACGCCGAGGCTCAGACCGAATTTCCCGCGAACATGGCGGGCAAGCTGACCATCGTGGCCGCGGGCCGGACCTATCAACGCTTCGTCGTGACGCCCAAAGGCGAGCCGGGCAATTTTCTCACGCAGGACGAGCTCCGGCAGAAGTTCATGACGCTCGCCGCCGCGGTGCTGGGCGAGGACCGGTCGGCGCACCTGGCCGACGCTGTCCTGGCAATCGACACGGCGCCGGGCGTCGGCCCGTTGCTGCGGATGGCCTCGCCGATGGCCGGTGCCCAGCTGGCCGGGGACTAGCTAAAGCGCCCGGTTTTCGGGAACCCGTTCGGCGGCATCCGGCCCGCCTGGCCGCGCGAGCCAATCCAGTCCTGCAAGCCGGTCTCGGTGCGCGTCTTGTCGCCCAACCGCCAGGTCAGCCCGCCGGCAATGCGAAAAACCTTGGCATCCGCCAGCTTGCCCTCACGATGCTTTTGCAGCAGCACGCCGGAGCCGCGGGACAGCTCCGGCACCTCGACCAGCGGAA
>JANXVC010000405.1 GCA_025351925.1 Rhodospirillales bacterium
GAGCGCTACCCGGCGCTCCGCACAGCCGCCATCCGCTGCACCGTCGCCGTCGTGGAAAAGCCCGGCAGCAGTTCGGCCAGCCAGACCCGGCCGCCCCAGCCTTGCACCAGGTCGGCGCCGACCACGGCGTCCACGGTGTAGTCGGCGCCCTTGACCAGCAGCTCCGGCCGTATTTCGGCCAGCGTCTCGGCTGGGGTGTCGTCGTCGAAGATGCACCCCAGATCGACCGCGGACAAGCTGGCCAGCACTGCCGCACGCGCGGCCTCCGGCTGCACGGGGCGTGCGCTGCCCTTCAGCCGCCGGACGCTGGCATCGGAGTTCAGCCCGACCACCAGCCGGTCGCACTGGCTGCGCGCCTGTTCCAAAAGATGCACGTGGCCGGGATGCAGCAGGTCGAAGCAGCCATTGGTGAAGCCGGTCCGCCAGCCCCGGCGGCGCCAGCGCTCGACCTGCTCGGCCGCGGCCTCCAGCGTCACCACCTTGCGCAGCGCGCCGCCCTGGGGCGTGAGTGCCGAGAGCAGATCCCCCTCCCGCGCCACCGCGGTGCCGACCTTGCCGACGACGATGCCGGCCGCGATGTTGGCGAGGCGTGCCGCCACTAGCAACGGCAACCCCGCCGCCATCGCCGCCGCCAGCGTCGCGACTACGGTATCGCCGGCGCCGGACACGTCGAACACCTCCGCCGCCTCGGCCGGAAAATGATGCACGCCGTCGGCGTCCAGCAGGGTCATGCCGTCCTCGGCGCGGGTCACCAGCACGGCGCCGAAGCCATGCGCGTCGCGTAGCACCGTTGCTGCGGCGACGATCGCCGCCTCGCTATCAACCGGCATCTCCGTCGCCTCCGCCAGCTCCCGCCGGTTGGGCGTCACCACGTCGGCGCCGGCGTAGCGGGCGTAGTCCGGCCCCTTGGGGTCCACCACGACGCGGCGTCCGCCGGCCTTTGCCGCCGCGATGAGCTGCGTCGCGATGTCGCCGGCGAGCACACCCTTATTATAGTCGGACAGAATGGCGACCGACGTGGCCGCCAGGGTATCCCGCGCGACCCGCATCATGCGCTCGGCGAGCTTCGGGTTGATCGGCCCAGTTTCCTCCCGATCGGATCGCAGCAGCTGCTGGCCTTGGCTGATGTAGCGGGTCTTGACCGTGGTGGCGCGCCCGCCCTGGACCAGCAGCCACGGCTCGACGCCCGGCTGGCCGCCGACCCGGCCGGTAAGGTCCGACCCGGCCTGGTCGTCGCCCACCACCGACACGAACGCCACCGCGGCCCCCAACGCCGTCAAGTTGCGCACTACGTTGCCTGCGCCGCCAGGGACCGCGACCTCGCGCTCCACCGTCAGGATGGGGATCGGCGCCTCGGGACTGATGCGCTCCACGGTGCCATAGACGTAGCGGTCCAGCATCACGTCGCCGATCACCATGACGCTGGTGCGCGCCAGGCGGCGGACGGCGTTGGCCAGGCCTTCGTGATCGAGCCCCGTGGGATCGCCGGCTGCGGGCTCCTGGGCTGGGTCATCGCCGGGCTGGGAAGTGTGCATCATCATGGGCTACCCGCCCCCTGCGTGCCTGGCAAGTCTGCGTTGCGGTCACCTGGGCCTTTCACGCACGCCGGACCCCTTCGCCTGCAGAAAACGCACGTCGTCGCCGTCCAGCACGGCGCAGGTCAGCGGCCCGCCGCGGCCTGCCCCGGTATCGATGCCGATGCGGTTGGCGCGCACGGTGGGTTCCGGTTCCGGCGTATGGCCGTGCACGACGACCAAATCGGGCGCGTCGGGCAGCAAGACGCCGCGCCGGTCGAGAAACGGCTCTCGGATCCATAATAGGTCAGACCAGGTCTGCTGCGTCAGCGGCACGCCCGGCCGCACCCCGGCATGCGCGAACATATAGCCGCCGCGCTGATACCGCGCCGCCAGCCTGCTGAGAAACAGGACATGCGCGCGGGGCACCAGCTCCTGCCAGCGCGCCGGCGGCATGGATGGCCGGATGCCCCAGCTCGCCAAGGTCTCGACACCGCCATTGTCGAGCCAGTTATCCACCTCGCGCTGCTCCTGCAGCGCCAAGGCTGACAGGAACATCCACTCGTGGTTGCCCATCAGGTTCACCGTCGGCACGTCATGCACCGGAGCACCGGCCTGCAGCAGCGCGAGCACTCCGGCGGAGTTCGGACCGCGGTCGATCAGATCGCCCATGTGAACCAGCACCGGCCGGCTGACTGGATGATCAGCCAGGTCCTGACGGATCGCGTCATGCAGCGCCCGCAGCTGAACGAGTTGGCCGTGCACATCGCCGATCGCATAGACCCGGTGACCCGGCGCCAGCCGCGGCAAACCTGGCGCCCGAGGCCGCACGCCAAAGACCGACGCGAAATTCGCTAACCTGTTAGTAATCATAATGCGGCATCTTATCTCTACCAAGCGGGGACTACGACACTGAAATCTGTCAGCACCATCGCCAGCGCACATGGGCGCACCGATCTAGCGGCACACCATATCGGACGGCACCTGCTCGATGCGGTGGAGCGTGCCCTGCGCGCGCCGCAGGGCCGGATGGCGCTGGTGCTGCATTTGTCACAGCTGTCGAGCTTATCGCACATGGCATCTTTGGCGCCGCGTGCCCACCACCGCCGCATCGCCCGCGCCGTGCTGGACGACGCGGCTCAGCGACAGGAGGGCCAGGTGTTCGCACTGCATAACGACGACCTGCTGCTGCTGTTCCGCTCCGACGCCGCAGGAACTCCGATAACGGAAACGCTGGCGCGGCTGTTTCTGGTGGACGTGCCCGACCCCGTCGGCCTGACCACGCTATGGTCGATGGCCCGGGATGGCGCGGCGGTGCTGCAATACGCCCAGGCCAGGCTGCTGGATACGCCGCCTGAGCCCGAGCGGCCTGAACTCAACGGCAGCGTCCAGGCGATCGGCGCAATCGAGTCGGTCATCGAGCACAGCCGCATCACCGATTTGATGCAGCAACAGACCGCGGTCCTGGTCATGCCGGGGCACGCGGGTCGTCTGCAGCCTTTGTTCCGGGAGATCACCTTCTCCGTCGCGGTGCTTGAAGCGCGGATCGCCGCCACCGGTCAGGCCAATGCGGACCCGTTCCTGTTCCGCCATTTGGCCAGCCGCCTGGATGGGCGAATGCTGAACGTGCTTCGCCAAGACCTGCAGGTGAACGGTCCGCTGACGGCCGGGACACGGCGTCTGGGCCCGACCCTGCACCTCAACTTGACGTTATCCGGCATCTTGTCCGACCGATTTGCGCATTTCGCTGCGACCTGCCGGGCGATCGGCACTCGGGTCGGGGTGGAGATCCCGCTCGTAGAGGCCTGCGCGGACCCGGAGGCCTTCGTGACCGCACGCACCCGCCTTCGCCTCGCCGGGCTGGCGCTCGTGCTGGACGGCGTGTCGCATCACGCGCTGATGCTGACTATGCCGATGGTGCTGGAGCCGGACCTCATCAAGCTCGACTGGTCGCCGCGGCTGCCAGAGGCCGGATCCGCGGTGGATCAGGCGGTCATGGCGCTGGGCGGTGACCGCGTAGTGCTGCATCGCGCCGAGACGGAGGAGGCGTTGAGCTGGGGCTTGGCGCACGGCATACGCCGGTTCCAGGGCCGCCATGTCGATGCAATGCTGGCGGCGGGACGCATTGGGGCCTGCGCCCAGGGCAGCGGCTGCTCGCTGCGGCAGTGCATGGAGCGGGCGTCCGCCACCGGAACGGCTGGGCGGGTGGGCTGCTCCAACCCAACGCTGCTCGACGCGGCGGCCCCGCTCGCCATCCGTGCTCAGGCTATGGCATGAGCGGCACCGGGTTCCCTGGATGGATCGGGCCGTCCGCTGAACAGGCGGTGGACCCGCAAGCTACCGGAAAGGGCATCCATGCTCAGTCGATGGTCCCGGTCGGCACGCATGGTCTTGAGGAGCTGCATCATCTGGTGCGCGACTGCACGGCGTCCGGCGTTGAGCGCCGGGTGCTGCTGCTGCGCACCGACCTGCTGCCGGCGCGTCTCACCCGGACGCACCACCTGCGGCTGACGCGTGCGGCGTTCGATGCATTGATGACGGCCGAACGCGCCCGTATGCACGACCTGCCGATGGGGCGGTTGGCGGTGTCCTGGCGCGGCACGGCGCCAGAGCCGCTGCAACAGTCTCTCGACGCTTTGGAACAACTGCTTGGAGACGGGTTCCGCATCGGTCCGTCGGCCGTGCAGAGCCTGATCCGGCTATTCGAGCTGCCACGGGACGGCGCCGCCCTTCTGACCGCCGCCGGGTTTGGGGAGGCGGCCGACGCTGCGCCGCGCCGCCTACGGATCGCCTCAGCCGCCATATTGCCGCCGCCGCTCGTGCCGCTGGACGCCGCTGCCCTGGCCGCCATGGAGCGGCAGTTGGCCGCAGCCGACCTAGCCCATTTCGCCCGGCGCAAACCGATTTACCGGCTAGATGGCAGCCACGTGCGACTCGCCTGGGAAAAGCGCTATTTGTCGATCTCGGAGCTGACCGCCACGCTCGCACCCGGCCGGAGCGCTCAGGCCGACGCCTGGCTGTTCCGCCGGCTGACCCGCGTGCTTGACCGCCGGATGCTGGCGTTGCTGTCGGCCCCGCACGAGCTGCGCGGCGCCGGACCGTTCAGCCTCAACCTGAATGTCGGCAGCATGCTGAGCCCCGAGTTCCTGCGCTTCGACGCCGTGCTGCCAGGTGCATTGCGTGGGCGTATCGTGCTGGACATGCAGCCGGCCGACGTGCTGGCCGACCCGGCCGCCTTCGCATTCGCCTGCGGCTTTGCCCGCGCCCGCGGCTATCGCCTGCTGCTGCGCGATGTGACGGCCACGCTGCTGCCGCTGCTGTGCCTATCGCGGATGGGGCTCGATCTCGTGCAACTCCGCTGGTCATTGGGGCTGAGCAGAGTGACCCCATTGATGCTGCAGGCTGGATCAACCGAATGGATGCTGAGCCAGGCCGACGAGCCCGACGCCCTGCAGTGGGGGCGGGACCAAGGGATCACCCTGTTCCAGGGCCGCGGCCTCGCTGCGACAACTTGATCCCACGAGGTCTCCAGACCGGCAACCCGCGCCAACTTGCCAAGCTACCATAAACGCAACCGAGCGTTGCCCTTGGCGAACGGCCGCGGGACGCCCTAATCCCGGCCTATGCAAGCTATACAAGTCGAGGATTTGACCAAACGCTATGGCGACGTGCTCGCGGTGGACGACGTGACATTCAGCCTGGCGCCCGGCCGCACGCTGGGATTGCTGGGCGGCAATGGCGCCGGCAAGACCACGACCATCGCCATGCTGCTTGGCCTGCTTATTCCAACGGCCGGCAGCATCCGCATCCTGGGGCACGACATGGCACGCGATCGTTTTGCGGCGTTGGCCCGGATGAACTTCTCCTCGCCCTACATCGCGCTGCCCTCCCGCCTGAGCGTCGCGGAGAACCTTCGCGTTTATGGACATCTTTATAACGTCCGCGGCCTTGAGACACGGATACGCGAGCTTGCGATGCAGCTTGATCTCACCGGTCTGCTGAACCGGCCGGCCGGCAATCTATCGGCGGGACAGAAGACGCGGGTGGCGCTGGCGAAGTCGCTGATCAACCGCCCGGACGTGCTTCTGCTGGATGAGCCGACCGCGAGCCTCGATCCTGACACCGGCGATATGGTGCGAAGCTGGCTCGAGCAGTATCGACGCGAGAGCGGCTGCACGATCCTGCTCGCGTCACACAACATGGCGGAGGTCGAGCGGCTGTGCGACCACGTGCTGATGCTGAAGCAGGGATGCATCGTGGATAGCGGCTCGCCGCCGGACCTGCTGGACCGCTACGGGCGAAACGACCTGGAGCAGGTGTTCCTCGATATCGCCCGCAACCGCGGCACGGTTGCAGCATGAGCGGCTCGTTGCGGAGGGTCTGGGGGCTGATGTATCGGCATCTCGCGCTGTACCGCCGGTCCTGGCCACGTCTCCTTGAGCTGATGTATTGGCCAATACTGCAGATGTGCATCTGGGGTTTCACGGCGAGTTTTCTGGTCGGACGGGCCGGTAACCCGGCCGTGGCCGGCAACACGGCCATCATCGCCGCGAGTGCGCTGCTGGGCGGCGTGCTGCTGTGGGAGGTGGCGCTGCGCAGCCAGATGGGCGTCGCCATCAGCTTCCTGGAGGAGCTGTGGTCGCGCAACTTGGGCCACGTGTTCGTCAGCCCGATCCGGCCATGGGAGATGGTGTCGGCGCTGATCGGCATTTCCGTCCTGCGCATGCTTACCGGAGTGCTGCCGGCGATTCTGCTCGCTTTCTTGCTTTATGCCTTCAACTTGTTTGCCATGGGCCCGATCGTCGTGCTGTTCTTCGCTAACCTTATGGTCATGGGCTGGTGGGTGGCGCTGGGGGTCATCAGCCTCATCCTCCGCCACGGCGCGGGGGCAGAGGCGCTGGCCTGGTCCGTGCTGTTCGGCCTGACGCCGTTCTCGGCGGTGTTCTACCCAGTGTCCGTATTGCCGGCCGCCGTTCAGCCGATCGCGCTCGCGCTGCCATCGTCGCATGTCTTCGAGGGCATGCGGGCAGCGCTTTCGGGCGTGATGCGATGGGATCACCTCGCCTGGGCCATGGGCCTCAACGTCGTATGGATGGCCGCCGGGATCTGGCTGTTCGCAGCCCAGTTCCGCCAGGCCCGGCTGCGCGGCGCACTTTTGAGCATAGGCGAATGATGCCCACCAATCTTTGGCTGATCCGGCACGCTATCGTGGCCGAGAACGAGCGTGCCACGCTGTATGGCGTCAGGGACGTGCAGCTCTGCCCCGACAGCCTGGTGGCTCAGTTGCCGATGTATCAGGCACTGGCGGCGCGCCTGCCGCGGCCCGCCGATTGGGTCTGCACGCCGCTGTCCCGCACGCGCCGCACGGCGGAGGCGATCTTTGCGGCCGGCTATCCGGCACAGGAGCTATCCGTAGAGCCCGGTTTGATCGAGCAGGACTTGGGTGATCTGCAAGGGGTCCCGCACGCCGAGGTGCCGCCGCTGCTGTCGGCACCGGCCCATCCGTTCTGGCCGCTAGCCGCCACCGAACGGCCATCAAACGGTGAGAGCATGGCCGACGTGCTGGTCCGAGTCGGCAAGGCGCTGGATCGCATGGTCGAACGACTCTATGGCCGCAATGTCGTCATCGTGAGCCATGGCGGCGCGATCCGGGCCGCTGTGGCCCATGCCATGGCGATCGACGCCGAACGCGCCCTGCATCTATCCATCTACAATCTGTCGCTGACCCGGCTGGAACGCCTGCCCGAGGGGTGGCGCGTGGTCTCGATCAACGAGTCGCCAGGGTTCGAAGAACAAATTGGTTGAGACATCGCTTCAACAGACCTTGGTAACGCCATAATCCGGCGCTAGGATCATACATCTTAGGAAGGAAAACGCCCGATGGTCCGGATCGTTCTGCTGGCAGTTCTGACCTTGCTGCCTCTTGCTGCGCACGCCCAGTCTGATCAGCAGCAGCTAGTGGACCGTGCGACGCTGGCGGCACAGCAGATGCTGAACGACCGGGACGGCAGGGATGCGCAATATGTGCTCAAGCGTGCCCGGGCCGTGATGATCTGCCCGCAGGTGTTCAAGGCCGGCTTTCTGTTGGGTGGTCAGGGCGGCAGTTGCGTCCTGGTGGCGCGGGATGGCGCCGGATCATGGTCGGCGCCGGCGTTCTATGGCCTAGGCGGCGGCAGCATCGGCTTCCAGGCCGGCATCCAGGACGCCGAAGTTATGCTGCTGATCATGTCAGACCGCGGGCTGAATGCGGTCATGGACAGTCAGTTCAAGCTGGGGGCCGACGCAAGTGCCACCTTCGTGGACCTGGGCGGCGGGATCGAGGGTGCCACCACCGCCGCGCTGAGCGCCGATATCGTCGGTTTCACCCGGGCGCGCGGCCTCTATGCCGGCATTTCGTTGAGCGGTAGCCTGATGAGCAGCAAATCCGACTGGAACCAGGCCTATTACGGCCGGCCGGTAGCCGCGCAGCAAATCGTCCTCGGCATGGAGGCGACCAACCCGGCCGCCGATCCGCTGCGGCAGGTCTTGATCCAATTCGGCCAGCAGGCTGAGGCCGTCGCTCCCCGCGCTTTGCCGGCTCCAGTGCCGCTGCAGCCGATGCCGAGGTCCGCACCGATCCAGCAGCAACCGTTGGGTGCTCCGCGCCGCTGACCCTTTTCGTCCCGCTCGGCCCAGCTTAGATTGCCCGGTATGGAAGGGCCATTCTGGACAACCAAGCCGCTTGACCGCATGACGACGCCAGAGTGGGAATCGCTCTGCGACGGCTGCGGCCGTTGCTGCCTGCATAAGCTGCGGGATGACGAGACGGACGAATTGTCGTTCACCAACGTGTCCTGCCGCCTGCTGGACGGTGAGACATGCCGGTGCAGCCAGTATGAGACCCGGCAGATCAAGGTTCCCGATTGCGTCGCGCTGACCCCCGACACGCTGGACGGCATCGACTGGCTGCCGCCGTCCTGCGCCTATCGTCGCCTGGCCGAGGGCAAGGGTCTGGCGTGGTGGCACCCGCTGGTCTCCGGTGATCCCGAGACCGTGCACGCGGCGGGCATCTCGGTTCGCGGCCGTGTGGTGAACGAGCGTCGGGCCGGGCCGCTGGAACACCATGTCGTGGACTGGCCGGGACGGTCGCCCCGCGTCCCACGCCGTATCAAGAAAGGTCCGGAACGATGATGGAGGGCGCACTCTACGCCGGCGTGAATGCGGCCGTGCTGACGGCGATGCATGCCGATTTTTCGATCGATTTAGATCGCATGACGGCGCACTGCCGCTGGCTGCTGGCAAACGGCTGCAATGGGCTGGCCATCCTGGGCACGACTGGGGAGGCCAA
Source organism: Rhodospirillales bacterium (assembly GCA_025351925.1). Classification (GTDB taxonomy): domain Bacteria; phylum Pseudomonadota; class Alphaproteobacteria; order Acetobacterales; family Acetobacteraceae; genus CAHJXG01. The sequence goes on from JANXVC010000405.1 coordinate 8,842, forward strand.
CTCGCTTGGCGTGTCGGAGCGGATTGCCATGCTGGAGGGCCTCATTGAGCGCGGCATTCCGGCGGCGCGGCTCCTACCTGGCGTCAGCACCCCGGCGCTGACGGACACCGTTCTGCTGGCGCGCCACGCTGCCGGGCTTGGCTGTCCCGGCGTCCTCGCCTTGCCGCCGTTCTTCTACAAGAACCCAAGCGAGGACGGCCTGTTTGCCTGGTTCAGCGAGGTCATCCAGCGTACCGGCTCAGCGACGCAGATATTCCTCTACCATTTTCCTGCCCAGTCCGCGGTGCCTTTTACCGTTGGCCTAGTTGGCCAGCTGTTGCGCGCCTACCCCGGCGCTATCAAGGGCATCAAGGACAGCAGCGGCGATTTCGCCAACACCCGCGCCTATGTCGAGCACTTCTCCCACGAGGGGTTTGAGGTGTATTGCGGTGACGACGGCCACCTGCAGCAACTTTTGCAGATCGGTGGCGCTGGGTCGATCTCGGCGGCGAGCAACGTAACCTCCGCGGTCAACGCACGTGTCTATGCAGATTGGGACAGCGCCGCCGGCACTGCCGCGCAGGATACGCTGACTGCGCTGCGCCGGGCAGTGACGTCGGCCGCGTTGATTCCGGGCCTGAAAGCGCTCGTGGCCCGCCATACCGGCGATGATGCATGGCTGAACATCCGCCCGCCGCATTTGCATTTGAGCGACGAGGCGGCAGCCAAGCTGTTTGCGGCGTTCGACGCCTGCGGAGTGCGGCTCGCAGCCGCTGCATGACGAGGCTGCTCCGGTCCGACCGCCATGACAGATGAAGCGCAGCAGCAGGTCGCCCGCCTGCTCGACCTGCTGGCGACACTTCGCGATCCCAAGGCGGGATGCCCTTGGGACCAGGTGCAAAGCTTCGATACCATTGCGCCGTACACGATCGAAGAGGCCTACGAGGTCGCTGACGCAATCGCTCGGAGTGACACCACTTCACTTCCGGACGAACTCGGGGATCTGCTGTTCCAGGTCGTCTATCACGCCCGGATGGCCGAGGAGGCCGGCGCATTCAATTTTGCGGATGTGGCCCGCACGATCACCGACAAAATGATTCGTAGGCACCCGCACGTCTTTCCAGGCGCGTCAAACACGCCCCAGCGGCTCGGTTGGGACGAACAGAAAGCCGCTGAGCGCCGTGCCCGATCTGAAATCGGGACGCTGGCCGGAGTGCCTGCCGGCCTGCCCGCGCTGACCCGCGCCCTGAAGCTGACCAGCCGCGCAGGCCGCGTTGGTTTCGACTGGCCGGACGCGCCTGCGGTCCTGGACAAACTTAACGAGGAGATCGAGGAGTTGCGCGCCGAGTTGCCCGGCGCCGACCCGGACCGGCTCGCTGACGAGCTCGGCGATATGCTGTTTGTCATGGCGAACCTGGCGCGGAAGCTAGGGTTGGACCCGGAAGCCTGCCTCCGGCAAGCAAACGGAAAATTCACCCGACGTTTTAATGCGGTCGAACAGCGTCTCGCGGCTACAGGCCTGGCCCCGACCGACGCGACGCTTGATGAGATGGAGGCGCACTGGGTTGCGGTGAAACGGCTCGAGTAGCCTAAAGGTTTTATCAAGCAGCTTTATCCAACCAAAAGAGCAGATTGGTCGGATGTTGCTCTAAACTTCGAACAACGCCGCCCGGAGCACCTCCCAACTCGGCTCGTCAGGGGCGCAGATCAAGCCGCCGGTGGTATGCGATGGGCTGTAAGCTGCGCCGTCAAGCCGTGCCGACCAGCCGCCGGCCTCACGGTGCAGCAGCAATCCGGCCGCGTGATCCCAGGGCAGCAGCCGGTGATAGACCGCAAAGTGGCAGTGCCCGGCCGCCAGCATCCGGTACTGGTGCGCGGCGCAACGATAGTCCCAGGCCGCACCGACCCGCGGCAGATTTCGGCACACGACGGATTGCGGCGGCTCCGGCATGTATTTCCATGAGACGGTGCCAGTCATCATGGCTAGCGGAACCGGCGCTGCGACCCGAAGGGTGATCCGTTCACCCATGGCGTTTTCTAGCCAGGCCCCCTGCCCGGCCACCGCCATCGCCGTGTCGTCGCCCACGGGATCATAGATCACCGCCCCGACTACCGCACCCTGGCGCAGCACCGCGACCATGGTGCCGAACAGCGGCAGTCCGGCGCAGAAATTCGCCGTTCCGTCCACCGGGTCCACCACGAAACAGAGCTCCGCATCGGCGATCGCCCCCAGTAGCGCAGGATCACGCGACGCGGCCTCCTCGCCCACCACGACACAGCCAGGGAACAACCGGCC
>JANXVC010000415.1 GCA_025351925.1 Rhodospirillales bacterium
TCTCCTCGTGCGTCAGACAGCTGAGATCAGGAAGCTCGGTCATCCCCGCTTTGAATCCCAAGCATCAGGGTCACGTCAAGCCGCCTCACGCGCAGCGCCAGACATTCCAGATCAACGGGGGAGATGAGCAGACACCAAAAATTAGTCTTTTATCAGCAGTCGCCAATGGCGACAGACAGCTAAGAATATTTTCCAGAAATCTAAATAAGCAGTATAATTAGGGAGCCGCATTGGTAAATGCGGCAAAGCAATATTTTCTATAACAACGAAGCTATATATGAAAATAGTGTAGGGTGTCTTTAATTACAAATTATAAGTATTTTCGAAAACTGAAAATATCATTTTGGAAATCATTTAGTTTGACTAGACTTACCATTGTTATCTTGTAATATGTTGATGATCTAGGAGGTTCCGCAATGGAGGAAGTTAGAAGGGTTGCTGTCGCGTGCGGTTTGCCAAGCTTCCGATACCACTCGTTTCCCGCTGTCGCATTTGCGTCAATGCAAGCCACTAGGCCGAGTACCAAATCCCTTGATATAATCGAGAACGCCAGGGTCGAAAACGCCGTTGCGCCTGTGCTGCAGCATCCGGAGGTCGTGCTATCCGAAATCAAGGTGCTTGCCACGCCCCAGCAGCCCTTGATGCTTCCGGTCACGCCCATTTATTCGCTGCTGGCCGAGGTAGTCGATGCGGTTGCAGGCTCGCAAGGCGTCGCAGCACGCACCGATCGAATCACTATCGTAGGAAACAGCGCGCAAGCTCTGTCCCGACCCACTCGTCGTCGGCCTCGACCGGCCGGACGAGCCGCTCTGGCCGCAATTAGCTCGACATAGCGTGGGTTGATCAAGTATGCCGCTTCTTCTGTTTACCTCACCAAAAGGCGGAGTCGGCAAAACAACCCTTGCGGCCCATACCGTGGCGATCCTTGCAAAGCGCGGCCATCGCGTGCTGGCACTCGACCTCGATCCACAGAATGCACTTCGTCTGCATCTGGGAGTGTCTATCCGTGAGGAGGCAGGCTTTCTGGGAGTGATCGACCATCGGCCGGATTGGCGCGGGTTGACGATCGATACTCCGGCCGGGGTGCGCCTGTTGCCGTTTGGTTCCGTGGAGCCGCGACGGACCCTGCAATTGGGAATGGCGCTACTTGATGCTCCGGAACTGCTTGCGGCGCCCGTGCGGGACATGCTGGCGGAACCTAGCCTTATCGTCGTCGTGGACAGCGCGCCAGGCCCTTCGGCGGCGGTCAGCGCAGTGGCCCCGCTTGCCGACCTTGTCGTAGTGGTTTTGCTGGCCGATGCCGGTAGCGCGTCACTGATGCCGCAAGTCGCTTCTGGCCGGGTTTATGGCCGGGGCACGCTTGCTGGGCGTATGGCAGATCGAACAGCGGTCGTCTTGAACCAGGTCGAACTAGACGGTCCGCTGAGCGCGGCCGTGCTGGAGAGTGCAGCGGCCGCGTTAGGTTCAAGGCTGCTTGGCGCCGTGTGCCGAGACGAGGCGCTGGCCGAGGCGCTGGCGAACCGACACTTGCTGCTGGACGGGAGTGGCGCGGCCGCGGAGGATATAGTTTTGATGGTGGATGCAATTCAGACTCGAGCAAAGCTTGCACCACCATCAGGGCGCCGGAGCAGCTTTTCGGCGTTGGCGGATTGGGGTCTGCGCTGATGCTGCATGTGCTTACGCGTCCGTTGCCACTTTGGGGACGGCTGCTGCGAACCGGATCCGCGGCGTTGGGTTTGTCGGGCATGCTGGTGTTCGTCACGATCCCAATGGCAGCGGAGCAGCAGGCGGTGCTGACAGGGCTGGGCATCCTGGCATTTTCGGTGATCAACCGCTTTTCATCACGGCGTGCGACCATATCGCTCGTCATGCTCTCCCTGGCAGTGACAGCACGCTACCTGGTATGGCGTGCGCTCGACACGCTGGAGTTCGACACGTTCTTCCAGGGTTTCCTCAGCGTTGGCCTGTTGGCAGCCGAGAGCTACGCGGGCGTGCTGCTAGTGCTGGCGTATCTGCAGACGGCCTATCCGCTTGAGCGCAAGCCGGTGCCGCTGCCGCCGGATCCGGACACCTGGCCGACGGTGGACGTTTATGTGCCGTCATACAATGAGGCACTGGAACTGGTCCGGCCCACCATATTGGCGGCGCTGAACATGGACTGGCCGCGTGACAAGCTGAACGTGTGGATACTGGATGATGGGCGACGGGAGGACTTTCGCGCCTTCGCCGAGGAGAGTGGCTGCGGCTACATCATCCGGCCCGACAACAAGGGTGCCAAAGCCGGCAACCTGAATCACGCCATGCGACATACGGATGCCGAGTTTATCGCGATCTTCGACTGCGACCACGCACCAACTCGGGCATTCCTGCAGCTCACAGTCGGTTGGCTGGTACGGGATGCCCGGATCTCAATGGTGCAGACGCCACACCATTTCTACTCGCCCGACCCATTCGAGCGCAACTTGGCGCGTAAAGCGTCCGTGCCGAATGAAGGTTTGCTGTTCTATGGCCTAATCCAGCAGGGCAATGATCTATGGAACGCAGCTTTCTTCTGTGGATCCTGTGCGGTGCTTCGGCGAACGGCGTTGGAGGAGGTAGGCGGTGTGCCGCACGTGACGGTGACGGAGGACTGCCACTGCTCGTTTCTAATGCAAAAACGCGGCTGGCATACCGCTTATCTGCGGCTACCGTTAGCGGCCGGGCTGGCGACGGAGCGCCTGGGGTTGCACATCGGCCAGCGGCTTCGCTGGGCGCGGGGTATGATCCAAATTTTGCGATTAGAAAATACGCCGTTTGCTCGCGGGCTCAGCGCCGTGCAGCGGCTGTGCTACTTCACGTCAAGCTTTTCCTTCCTTTTTGCGCTGCCACGACTAGTGTTCTTGACGGCGCCGCTCGCCTTCCTGTTCTTTGGACAGAACATTATCGCGGCGTCCCCGCTGGCGATCCTGGCCTACGCCGGGTCGCACATGTTCCATACTTTTGCCACAACAGCCCGTCTGAACGGCCGCAATCGACACTCGTTCTGGAGCGAGATCTACGAAGCGGCGATGGCGCTGCCGCTGCTGCCGGTAACGTTGCTGACCTTGTGGAACCCCACCAAGGGCAAGTTCAACGTGACCGACAAGGGTGGCACCCTGGAACAGGGTTTCCTGGATCTGCGTGTGGTCGCACCGAATCTTGCTTTACTGGCGCTGTTGTTGATTGGGTTTGCGGTTGGGCTCTATGGGGTCGCGACGACCGGGGGATTGGAATTCCAAGCTTACCTGCTGAATACTATTTGGTGCGGCATGTGCCTGGTGCCGGTATCCGCAGCGGTGGCGGTGGGTCGGGAACGGGAGCAATCGCGCGTGCGTGCCCGGGTGGGGGCAGACGTATTGGCCGAGCTGTTGCTGCCGGATGGTAGTCTAGTCGGGGCACGCAGCAGCGACATCTCTTTGTCCGGAGCGCGGTTGACGGTCGACCGGCCGCTCACCGTGGCGGATGGAGACCAGCTCGTCGTGTCGTTTACCACGTGCGGCGAGGTAATCGGGATCCCAGCCAAGTTGCTGAGTTGGGAAGGTGATCAGGCGTTCTTTCAATTCCTGTCGCGTGACGTGGCGGAACAAGCGGCTATTGCCCGGGTGTTCTTTGGTCGGCCTGACGCCTGGCTGCACTGGGACCAATGGCCGCGCGACCGGCCGTCACGGGCACTGATTGGCGTGGTATCTGCGACCAAGGACGCCGTATTCCGCAGATACCGCTTTGCGATAACCAAGGTTGCAGTACGGGCGCCGTCGCCGATGGCAGCGACGGGCCGAGTGTCAGATGTTGTACGGCCCAGGCATGGTGCACCGCCGCGCACGGCGAACGGCGCACGTCCAGAGCCTCGTGTTCCCGTGTCGGCGCCGGTAGCAATGCTGCTTTTGGTGTTTGCCATGGCATCGCCAGCAGCGGCCCAGGGAACGCCTCCTTCCATCACGCTTGCTCCTAGCACAACGGCTGTTCCAGTAGGCAGCACCCGGGAAGTGAAGCTGACATTGCGCGAACTGGGCCTCAACGGGCCCATGCAGCTGCGCGGTGTGTCGGACCTACAGGGTGTGCTGTTTGGCATACGCGGGGATGAAGTTGTGACCGGAGCCAAGCTGTCGGTGTTCGGCGCTGCATCGCCGTCGCTGATTTCTTCCCTCAGTCAGATTGCCGTAACTTTGAACGATCAGGCTGCAGGAGTCATTGCACTCGATCCCGCACGCCAGGGTTTTGGCCCCATGGAGTTCGGTCTCGACCCATTATTTTTTACAGAAATAAACCGGCTGAATTTCCGCTTCGCTGGACGCTATGCGGTGGAGTGCAACGACCCGCTATCGGGCCTGTTGTGGGCGACGGTGTCGGATTTATCGACGTTGACGCTGCGGGTTGAGAAACTGCAGCAGCAGCGGGATCTGTCCCGCCTTCCGGAGCCTTTCTTCGACAAGCGCGTGCTGCGCACGGCGTTGTCGCTGCCCTTCGTGGTGGCGGACGGCACCGGGACGGCTGGGTTGCGCGCTGCTGCAATCGCGGCGTCTTGGTTCGCGGTGCTGGCAGACTATCGCGGCGCCTCGTTCCCAGTCGCTCGAATGGTTCCCTCACGGGGCGATGCCGTGCTGTTTGCAGTGGGAACAGACAGTGCATCCGGCCTCGCGCTGCCAAGGATCGAGGGGCCAACACTTGCCGTGCTGCCCAATCCTAATGACGCCTTCGGCAGCGTGCTGGTCATTGGCGGCCGAACGGAAGCGGAGGCGGCTACGGCGGCGTTGGTGCTGGCGACCGGGCGCGGTGGCCTGTCCGGGGAGACCGCGCTGGTGCAGGCATCACAGCCCATGCCCCCTGCACCCTATGTCGCGCCGCGGTGGCTTGCGCCGGACCACCCCGTCCGGATCGGCAGCTTGGTGGAACAGTCCGAGCTGCAGGCCTCTGGCTTTGCACCCGCGACGATCCGGATGCCACTGCGGACCGCGCCGGATCTTTATACCTGGCGCAATGGCGGCCTGCCGGCCGAGATCCGGTATCGTGCCCCGCCAGGTCCGGTGATGGATGTCGCGACGTCGCGCCTCGATGTATCGCTGTCCGACACCTATCTGCGCTCGTTCCCGCTGGCTCAGGAGCGCTGGTGGCCAGTGGAGTGGCTCCTGCGCCAGGCGGGTCTGAACAGCGATGCACAGGTGGGCCGGGTCAGCTTGCCATCCTATCTGTTGCTGGGGCGAGGCGAGTTACAGCTGCGGTTCGACATGCACCCGCTATCCCGCGGCGAGTGCGTTGCGGTTCCCAATGACATTCGTGCCGGCATCGACCCGGACAGCACGGTCGATATCAGTCACGCGCGCCGTTATGCCCGGATGCCTAACGTCGGATACTTTGCCAGCGCCGGCTTCCCGTTCACCCGTATGGCAGATTTGTCAGGCACGGCGGCGCTACTGCCGGACCGGCCGTCGGCGCTGGAGACAGGGGCGTTTCTCGATTTGGTTGGCCATCTGTCGGCCATCACTGGCGCACCCGCGACTGGACTGCAGGTAGTGACCTCGGGCGGCGTCCAGGCTGCGGCAGGGCGGGACCTGCTGGTCGTCGGAGCGCTCGACCGACTGCCGGCATTAGGCGCACTGCTGAAGGACGGGGCGCTGCAAGCGACGGAGGGCAAGCTGACACTAAGTTTGCCCGACCCGTTGCAGGACATCCGCGCGCTGTTCTGGGACGCGCCGGGCCGGGCTGAACGCACCCGGGCCACGATGGCCCTGGATGGCAGTGGGGACGGGCTCGGAGCGATCATCGGGGTGGAGAATGCATTTAGCGCCGGCAAGTCTGCCGTTATCGTGACTGGAATGACGCCTGTCGCGGTCGCCGCGGCGGTCGGCACCCTACGAGATCCCGATGGATCAGCCCGCATTCAGGGCGACATCACGCTGCTTCAGGGCAACCAAGCGTCTGCGTTTCGCACGGCAGCGGGCTATGACGTTGGCGACCTGCCGCCCTGGCTGTGGCCGCAGCGGTGGCTGGCGAACCAGCCTGAGCGAGCAGGGATCCTGCTGCTAGGCTGTGTCGGTTTAGTGGGCATGCCACTGTTCTGGAGGGTGCGTCGCCGTGCGGCAATGCGGCTGCGTGGACGGACACCCAAGCCATGAGGCTCTTGCCAGTGCTCCCGTTGCTGGCGGGGCTCACGGCCACGGTTCCGGTGCAGGCGCAAGACGCGTCGATCGTGGTGGCGACTGCCCCGACGAACTCCACCGTACCCAACGCAGGCGTGTCGCTGCTGGTGCGGCAGGGACAGCGCTGGTTGGACCAGGGACGGCCAGAGCTCGCGATGTCGTCCGTCGAACGCGCGTTATCGGCCGAGCCGAGCAACGCCGACGCCCTTATACTCGCCGCGCGGATTGCCGTGTCGCGTGGCAACTCGGCCGCCGCCGCCGCTTATGCAGCCCGACTGCACGCGGCGGGAGGGAGCCCGGACCAGCAGGCCGCAATGGAAGCCGAGCTACGTATCGTCACGGTCGATCGCGCGGCGATCGAGGACGCACGGCGTTTGGCGCGCGAGGGCCGCAGTGACGACGCAGCCGCAAGGTATCGTGCCGCCTTCGGCCCGGGCAGTCCGCCGCCCGCCTATGCGCGTGAGTACTACCAGGCACTCGCCGCTACAAGGGTCGGGCGCGAGTCTGGCCAGAGCGGTTTGGCGCAGCTTGCTGCCGCCCCGAATGCCGACGATCGAACCTTGCTGGCGAATGCGGAGGCGCTGACCTTTGCCCCCACCACCCGCGCCGACGGGCTGCATCGGCTTGCGGAGTTAGCCGGGCGGCCCGGTGCCGTACCGGATGTGCAGCGAGCGTGGAAGCAGGCGCTCGGATTTTATGGGGATGATCCGGCCGCCGTGCCGCAGTTGGAGGCTTTCCTACGCCGCTATCCCAACGATGTCGAAATCAAGCGCCGGCTTGAGGTCGTCCGCTCCATGCCGGTGGCCACACCCGCTGGCCCCGGCGACGAACTGCGCCGCCGCGGCTTTGCCGAGCTCGATGCTGGCGCGCTGCACTCCAGCGCCGAACGGTTCGAAGCGGCGTTGGCGGTAAACTCTGGAGATGCGGACGCGCTGGGTGGCCTAGGCGTCGTGCGCCTGAGGGAGAACCGAAGCTCCGAGGCCCGGGCTCTGCTTGAGCGCGCCGTCGCCGCGGATCCAGCGCGCGGCGCGCAATGGCGCCGCGCGCTGGATAGCGCGAGTTATACCCTCGAGTTGACGGAAGCGCGCGCCTTGCTGCGTCGAGGCGACACGGCGAATGCCGACGCAGTCCTGCGCCGGGCCACGAAGCGCGACGTTGAGGACCCGACCGATGCCGAAAGCCTGCTGGGCGAGGTAACGCTCCGTCGTGGCGAACCCACAGAGGCCGAACGGCACTTTCGCACCGCTCTGGCGCGCCGACCTGGTTTTGCACCGGCCGGCACTGGGCTGAATCAGGCGCTGCGGGCGCAAAGTCGCCCGACCGAGATTTCGGAACCGCGGCCTCGTCCCACCAACACCAGCACGCCAGTGAACACGGAAGCGACCCGGTTGCGTGCCGAGGCCTCCCACGCCGCTGATCCCACCACGGAAGCCGCGCTGTTGCAGAATGCCGCGGCGCTGGCACCGAACGACCCATGGATTCGGCTCGATCTGGCGCGCACGCTGCGTCGGCAGGGCCGAGACGCCGAGGGGCGCGCCTTAGTCGAGGAACTGGCGGCCCGCAGCCCATCGGCTGACAGCGCCTATGCCGCCGCCCTGCTGGCGCAAGAGGGGGGGCGACCTGCGGATGCAGAGGCGTTCCTGGCGCGCATACCACTGCAGCGTAGAACGGTAGACATGGCCCGGCTCAGTGCGCGCGTACGCACTCAGGCTGAGGTTGCACGGGCGGCAGCCCTGCTTTCGACGGCGCCGGCCGATGCACGGCAGCGCCTGCTGGCGCTGGCCAGCAGGCCCGACCCGTCTGGCGGAACCGCTGCTGACGTGATCCGCGCCCTGGGTGACGCTGGAGACCAGGCTGGAGCAGTCACCGCGGCACACGTGGCCGAGATGACGAACCGGTCCATTCCCGCCCGCTTGGCTATTGCCGGTGCATTGCTGGCTGTAGGACAAGAGGCTGAAGGCGCGGCATTGGCAAGCCAGATCGACGAGGCTTCTTTGACATCTGTGCAACGCCGAGACATATCCGCGCTGCGCACTGGCGGCGCCGTGCGGGCATCCGACCGGTTGAACGAGGCCGGGGACCAGGCAGCGGCGTTTGAACGACTGCGCCCCGCCCTGGCCAGCGGCACGGGTCCGGATGCCGAACTGGCTCTCGCGCGCCTATACCAAGGCGCACGGCAACCCGGGGAGGCCATGCGGATCTCGAACGCCGTGCTGGCCCGCGACCCTCGCAACTGGGACGCACGACGCGGCGCCGTAGACGCCGCGATCGCGGCGGGAGATCGCGGCCAAGCCGAGGTGCTAGCGGCCGAAGGCCGAGTGATGGCACCCACTGATAGCCGCGCTACCTTCCTGTCAGCCCGGGTCGCTCGCGCTTTCGGCAACAACGTCCGGGCGCAAACCTTGTTAGAGGCTGCGGCAGCCCAGCGGCGAGAGGAGCTTGGGGGAATGACCCCGCCCGCAAAGATCTCCATACGCGGCAACGCAAATCCTTTCCAGGCCGACAACACTTCAGGCGCGCTGGTCCGCATGGCGGCCATTCCTGGGGACCGCGTCTCGCGGGAGATCGCGCAGGAGTTGACGCTGGTGCGCAATGACGCGGCACCACGGGCGCTCGGCAGCGCCAGCGTACGCGTCCGGTCAGGAACGGCGGGACTGGATCAGTTGCAAGAGCTCTCGGCGACGGCGCAGGCGAGCTTCCAGCCTGGCAAGCTCGGCGGACGCATGACAACACGGGTCACTCCGGTGTTCTTGGACGCTGGGAAGCTGTCGACCACAGGTGATCCCTCGCTGAGATTCGGCACCAATGCTGTAAGAGGTCTGACGACGTCTGATTCCAGCACTGCCGCGGGTGCTGCGCTGAACGTTGCGTATCAGCGGGGCGACCTGGTCAGTGTGGACGTCGGCACGTCGCCACTAGGCTTCCCGGTCACCAACTTGCTGGGCGGTGTCGAGATTGCGCCAAAACTGACGGATGCGCTGCGCCTGCGTGTCCGTGGTGAAAGACGGTCAGTCCTGGACAGCCTGCTGTCTTATGCCGGCGTGAAGGATGGATCGAGTGGGCAGACCTGGGGAGGTGTGACGCAGACCGGCGGGCGCATACAGTTGGAGGCCGGACTGGGTGCGGGCACCGCGTATGCCGCGGGCGGATACGCGGTCTATGACGGGCAGCACGTAGCGCACAATGCAAAGATCGAGGCGGGCACTGGTTTTTCCTATCCCGTCTACAAGGATCGCGACGGTGAACTAACGACGGGGCTCGATCTAGTCTATTTCGCATTCAACAACAACCAGCGCGGCTTCACACTGGGCCAGGGTGGATATTTCAGCCCGCGGAACTTCGTCGCGTTCAATATCCCAGTGGACTACCGGGGTAAGCTCGGTGACCTACGTTACCGGCTTGGTGCGACAGCCGGCTATGCAAGCTTCCGCGAAGATGCAAGTCCGCTATTCCCGAGTGATCCCGTCCTGCAAGCTCGGGTGGAAGCAACGGCTCGGGTCAATCCGCTGGTGCCCACACACAACCAAGCGCAGACTCGCAATGGCTTCGTCGGAGGCGTGCGAGTGGATCTTGACTACCCTCTCAGCGATGCGCTGATGCTTGGCGGCGGGCTTCGATATGACAAAGCGGCCAATTGGAATGAAACTCAGGTCACCGTTCGGCTCGAAAACCGGTTCTGATGCCGTCCCGCCGCACGCTGATCTCTGCAGCGTTGGCCGGTCTTATAACACCGGCCCAGGCGCCGCCGCTTACCGAGTGGGAAGCCTTCAAGGTGCGCTTCCTGCATCCCGATGGCCGCGTTGTGGACACGGGCAATGGCGGAGTGTCCCATACGGAGGGGCAAGGTTGGGGATTGTTGTTCGCTGCCACCTTTGATGACCCAGTTGCATTCAAGGCGATCCTGGATTGGACGACCCGCACGTTGCGCCGCAGTCGGGATGCACTTCACTCCTGGCGTTATGTGCCCAGCGCGGCCAATCAAGTGCCGGACACGAACAACGCGACCGATGGCGACCTATTCATCGCCATGGCACTGTCTCGAGCTGCCCGGCGCTGGTCGCGACCCGATTATGCTCTGACCGCGGCGGCTATCACCCAGGACGTACTGCGCTTGCTGGTGCGTCATACTGGTTCTTGGACCTTGCTGCTGCCCGGCGTAAAGGGGTTCGAAACCCAGCAAACGTTCACTCTCAATCCGTCTTACTACGCATTCCCGGCTCTCCAGGAACTGGCGACACGCACACGGGATCCACTCTGGTCGACTGTGCGCACGGATGGGTTGACGCTGATGCGCGACGGCCGGTTCGGTCGGTGGATGCTGCCACCCGACTGGCTGCAGATTTCTCGGAAAGATGGAACGCTGGAACCGGCGAGTGGGTGGCCGTCGCGGTTCTCCTATGATGCGATCCGTGTTCCGCTCTATCTTACCTGGACGCGACAAATGCACCCAGCTGTGGATGCCGCGTTTCAGGCGTATTGGGCGGAACAATCTCCTATCTTACCGAGTTGGGTAGATGTGGTGACTGGGGCAACTGCGCCCTATGCAGCACCGCCGGGAATCCTGGCAGTAAGTAAGCTATCAGTCACGTCGCCCATGGTTTCTAACATACCGGTGGATTTTCCGTCGGTAGCAACAGCACCAGATTATTACTCGGCAGCCTTGATCTTGCTGGCCCGTATTGCCTGGCAGGAAAGCCGTCAGCCCGGGTAAGAAAAGGTTTCAGACTTCTTGTAGATCACGACATATTTGGCCTCATTGTTTTAGGATGTATAACATAGTCTCTGGATTTATCAATTGCTGTCGTCTGAACAGCTACCACGGTCTGTGCTGTTTGCCTCACGTGCAGGACAAGGACCATAGCCCGGTTATGTTCGAACTGTCACACGGCTTACAGCGTTGATTTTGTGCCCACAATTGTTTCTCGAAAAGTAGTTTATATAAGGATCTTCTTTCGGTATCAATTTAATTGACCTCGGTGTTTTGGGTAAAAGTCCGGGCCTCTTACTGCCTCCAAAAAATATAATCGCAAGAGAGAGCAAGACGACTACCATGGTGATCGTCATAATCTTGCCCAAGCCACAATACCATTGGTCGCAGTGTTAACTGGCTCCATGAGCGTCCCCCATTAAACTTAAATGTAATCTCATATTACGAGAACAAAATATTAATTCGCGTAAATCACATAAAATTGAGACTTCGGGAAAGGTGTGCGGTCCGACGCGGCGTTGGTGCACTTCGTTAACTTGACGGGGTGGTAGGATGCTGTTCCCTTTCTGGTTCTGACCGCCCCGATGCCGCACAAACACAACGCCGATTGCCGTCACCACATCCCGAAGATGTCGTTCAAGGTGCACAACTGGCCAGCGTATGAAGCAGACCTGTGCCGGCGTGGCAGCCTGACGTTGTGGATCGAAGACGCAGCGCTGGAACGCTGGCAGAGCTGTGGACAGGGCGGGCAAGCTCGCTATACGGATGCTGCCATCCAGACGAGCCTGATGGTGCGCACGGCGTTCAAGCTGCCGCTGCGGCAGACCGAAGGCCTGATGGCATCGGTCATCACGTTAATGGGCCTGACGCTTTCGACGCCTGATCATACCACGGTCAGCCGCCGTGCGGTGATGTTGTCGGTCATCCAAACAGCAACGGTCTGCGGGTCTACGGGACGGGACAATGGCTGGAGGCGCAACATGGCGCGAAGTCGCCCCGGACGTGGCGCAAACTGCATCTGGCGGTCGATGCCGTCAGCGGCATGATCGTGGCACAGACCTTGAGGGATCAAGACGTCGATGACCCATCCCAGGTAGCACCGCAGCTCGATCAAATCGACGACCCGATTGGCCGGGTGACGGCGGATGGTGCGTATGATGGCGCGCCCACCTATCAGACGGTCGCGGCCTATGGTGTCGGCATCGCGGTGGTGATCCCGCCACGTTCAACGGCTGTCCCCAGCGGCGATCCGGGTCTGCCTACACAGCGTGATCGTCATCTGGCGATGATCACGGAGCAGGGCCGCCTGAGCTGGCAGATTGCCACCGCCTACGGTCAGCGTTCGTTAGTAGAAACGACAATGGGTCGCTACAAGGCACTGATCGGACCTCGGCTGCGAGCCTGCGGCTTCCCCGCCCAGCAGACCGAGGCGGCCATCGGCACAACGGTCCTGAACCGGATGCTGGCGGCTGGACGCCCGAACTCTATCCGTGTTCAGCGGGTCATCGCGTAAAAGTTCGGGACTGGGGCCATTTCGGCCTCCATCTGCCAAATGCACCAACGCCCCTCTACTGCCTTCCACCAAGTCCCTGCGCGGCTCCGCCCGCCGCGGCCTTTGGGGACTGCCCCGCTACTCTCCCGCGACTGCCGCCGACTTTCCATAGTTGGCGATTATCGGACAGACGACTGTAGACGCCATATAGAGACGTCACCGCTGTGCCAGTTATACCAAGTCCCTCGGCGGTTGACTCAATCGTGTTTTGCCCGACGCGACGACGATTTGATTCAAAGTGGCGAACGGATGAGGTTTGCCATGACGACACCGCTGCGCAGTGACTTCGACGCGTCTGGTTTGCGAGTGCTG
>JANXVC010000427.1 GCA_025351925.1 Rhodospirillales bacterium
CTGCGCAGCAAGGGCGAAGCCGCCATCGCCGCAGTGGCGCTGCACAGCAGGGCTCAAACAGCAAAGCCCGTCTGCCTCCAGACTGCATGACAAATGGTCAGCGAAGCCTCAACTCACCCTCAAACCAATCCACGCACCAACGTCATCAGCCACGCCAATCTGTAAGCACTTGTCGCATATCACGCGACGGATAGTCATGTATGGAAGCTCTGCACCAAGCTCCCTGCGATCAAACGCCATCCGTCCACTAGGACGAAGAAGACAAGTTTGAAGGGCAAAGATACAATGCTTGGAGGTAGCATCATCATGCCCATGCTCATCAGCACGCTCGCGACCACCATGTCAATAATGAGGAACGGCAGGAACAGTAGAAAGCCCATCTCGAAAGCACGACGCAGTTCGCCCACCATAAAAGCAGGAATGAGCGCCCGCCAGGGCATATCCTCGACCTCCGCCGGCGGCGGGATCTTCGCCAAATCTAAAAATGTTGTCATGTCAGCCGGGCGGGCGTTCATCACCATGAACCTACGGAAGGGTTCAGCAGTGGTGCGCAGTCCATTAAGATCTGTAATTTCGCCGCGAGTCATGGGAAGCAGCCCGTTCGACCACGCCTGCTCTAACGTCGGTTGCATAACGAAAAATGTCAGGAACAGCGAAAGACCAATGATAACCGTATTTGGCGGCGTGCCTTGAGCTCCGATACCAGATCGCAGTAACGAGAGCACGATGACGATACGGGTGAAGGCAGTCATTATCACCAATAGACTCGGCGCTAGTGAAAGTACACCCATGGCCATGGCGAGCTGGATGAAACGGCTGGTTGTACCGGCCTGTCCACCCTGTCCTAGGTCGAAGCTGAAAGATTGGCTACAGGCCGGCCAGGACCATGCAATGGCAACCAAAATCATAGAGACAATGCATACGTGCGACATTGCAAACGCAAACCGACTTTTCATGCTACGGTCTCCGTAGCTCGGATGGTCGACCATACCGAAACGACTAAGTCGGTCGGGCCGCCAGTCATCAAGAGGATGCATTGATCGTCGCAGCGGATCAGTAGCAGCCTTCGCTTGCCGTCGATGTTGCAGGTTTGCTCGACAGCGATTCGGGACAACGCCACAGACAATCGGGAGCGATCTCCGCCGCGCCACTGAAAGGATAGGCGTCCCGCCCGCGCGGCCTCCAAAAGTTTCGCAAGAATCAAAAAGGCCGTAATCGTGGCCAATAGCATAATGACCGCGTTGAGGTAGATGCCCATGTGAGTCTTTCCAGCGGTAAGATGCAGCGCTTCACACGCCTGCGATCAGGGGGATCTCCATCCGGTCAGGTCGCTTTGGACCTGACGCGCCGTCTGGATCTCCCGAAAAGCCCGGGGCAGGTCTTCCGTGCCGCGGACAGGTGCCGAAGTCATAAGCTGGAACAACCCAGCCGATACGCCTTTCGCCATGGCGGCGCCATATAATACTGTCAGGCGTCGAAGAGTCGCCGCATCTGACGATAAAGTCGCTGCAATCGCGATGCGTAGCACGAGAGCCTGCTGATCCACATTGGGTTCGGGCGTAAGGCCACGCTGCCGCTCCAAGGACGTTAAGACTTCGACGACATGGGGCCAGTCCTGGCGCGATGCGTAGATGTCGGCACGCACCTCGTCTGCAGCCACCGTCGGCAGAAACGCCAGCATGGAAAGGGCGAGGTCCTTGTTTCCACGCTCGGACTCGGCGCGGGCGTAGAGGAGCTGGCGGGCCTCGGCCAACGGTGGATCGACGGGCAAGCCGGGCGGCGGGACAGTATCGGCCAAGGCTGCGATTGCACCCGCCGGGTCATTTGCCGTCATTCGCAGGGATGCCAGGCGTGTTCCGAGAAGGACACGATGGCCGTCGTTGGAAGCCCTGGCAACCAAGCCCGCCATGATGGGCTCGGCACGACCCTGCAGTCCTAAGGCGATTAGCTGTTCGACGAATTTCGTGCCGATGTGCTCGTCCCAAGCGACGCCCTGCACAAGGTCTTGGTTCTGGTCGTAGAGCGCGACAAGATCGGCAGGCACCATGCGTTCGGCACCATCCCCGGTCAGGAGAGCGGTGAATGTTGCGGCAATCTCACGGTCGATTTGGACGTGATCCTCGGGAAATGCGGCACTACCATCCCGCAACATGGCCACGGCTTGCTGCCACTGCCCGGCCTGACGGCGCAGGTCGGCTATTCGTATCCGCAGCGACAATTCCTGGCGGGCACCACGCCAACTGTATAGGGATCTCTCCAAAGCGTCGGCCGCGCTTTTAACGTCGATCTGACCACCCTTCAAACGCAACTCAATCGCACGAACCAGTGCTTTGTAACGCGGAAGGCGGTCGGACCGACCTGCTACCTCATCGTAAGCCTTAAGCGCCTCGGGGGCATGCTCGGTCATTTCGAGCGCGATCCCGCGTGCCAAATCTAGCCGATGATCCTCTGGCAATCCCTTAAGGACGGAGTCCGCCGCCGCCGCCTGGCCACCAATGGCCATGGCCTCCAAAGCCTCAGGTAAAAAACGATCCCGCAAGGGTTGTGAATAAGTCAGCAGGAGTGGCAGACACAAAGCCAGGCTGCGCGCGTCGCCCGCAGAGACTTCATCGCGCGCAACTTGCAGCAGGGCACGCCATAAGTCGATTTCCTGGGTGCCGTTCAGTCTGGGGTCCAACATCGCGCTAGCTTGGTCGAGGCGATGCGCCAGGAGAGCAGCCACGGCACGTAGCCCCATCGTTTCGGGACGTTCCACGAACGAAGGATCGGCGGCGGCCACGACGTCCAGCACAGACTGCGCCTCCACGCCAAGCCCCAATGCCACGAAAGCTTCAGCGACCCGTATCCTCGGTTTGGATCGGGTGAGGGCAGGAGCCTCACCGGCCGCGACCACCTTCTCATTTATATTGGCATAGAGGCCCTGCACGGTGTCTACGGGTATTTCGAACAGCCGAGACATCGGCGCAGAAATAACCCCCCCAGGCAAGCGGGCCTGCATCCCCGACACGATAGTGCCGCCGGCAGCGGGACCGGCAGACAGCCCGAAGCCGTCGGCCTCGCGCCGGAGGCGGATGTCATCTGAATTCGGGGAGACCACGAGACCCTGAAGTGTCGGAATCAGAATGAATTGTGCTTGGAGGCGGTCGCCCAGCCAGGCCTGGCCGACGCTCCTCTGCGTCCCGACTAGGAGCGTGCCTCCCGTCTCGGGGTCCATGATCGATACAACGCGGGACGGCTCCGCCATCGAAAAATGCATGGAAAAGATTTTTGGGGAAATCTCGACCAACTGGGAGGCTATTCCGACGACGGGCACCAAAGCGGGGGCGGACGTGACGATCCAGCCGCGGTCTCCCCGCGAAATTCGGAAGTCGGACGATGCACCTGGAACGCGGACCATGGTGGCGTCCTGCATACGGCTACTGGACATGCGAGCAAACGCCGTGTCGAGCAAAGGAGGCGAAATCTGAAATTCGATCGGTGCGTCCAGAATGAACAGCATCTCTGAGCCTGACTGGAAGGCGGCTAACCCGACACTGCTTTCGGCGGGCAGTAACACCGCTGGACTAGACGCACCGAGAATGCCTTCGATCCTGACGGCTTGACGGATCACCGACCCGGAAACCACCCGTGGCAGCCGAGAGATCTCAGATCCGCCCACGGTGACGGCACCTGGAGCAAAGGGCGGCATTGCAGATCGGACAGGCCTATCGGCCGCCTGCGGGCCTTCCGGACCGGCAGGAACTGGGCGAACCGGATTTGTGTTGGCGGAAGCGGCACCATTGATCAAGGATCGCCCGGATTGCTCAGGTGTGATCGGGGTGTGTCCCACGTCGAGATCGGGCAGAATTGGCGAGACGATGACTGATCTTCCAAGGGCAGAAGGCGCAAGACTGCGAGGCGCCTGGGAAGGCGGTGACTGGAGTGTCAGCGCTGAAGCGGTCTGAGACGGCGGGTCAAGGAGGTCAACGACGAGCCCGCGCCCGATGCGGCGCACATGGATCTGGGTGCCAGGGATCGCGATCACCTCTGTGACGGTCGGACCCCAGGTGATCGATAAGGCGTTGCGAGGGCGGCGCCCGATCTCCGCGATCAAGACATCCTTCGGCAAAGCAATGATGAGTTTATCACCCTCCAGGGTGAAAGTGTAGCGTCCCCGGAGAAGCGGCGGCATGATCAAGCGGCCTTGTCCCTGCAGGTCGCGGACCGTTGCCTTTAACGGGCCTGAAGGCCTCATCTTCGTAGAGCGAGCTATCGGTTTGGAAGGCGTAACGGTATCCTCGGCATCATTCACGGACTGATTACGAGCCCGATCAAACTGCGCCTGATCGAGTTGGACCTGAGCGACTGCGGGGAGGGCCCAAATAGTACCTAGGACCGCTACAACCAAGAAGTTGGCGCGCGTCATGACGCGGCAAGCAGATTGTCAATATCGCTCTGATTCAGCGCATCAGCCGCGAGACTAGGACCTGACATCAAACTTCCTGCTTCCAATACAGACACCGAAGGCAGCGCCGCGCTTGCTGATTTGTTGGATGCCTCGGATAGTGCGCAGGAGCCCGACAGCTCGCTGATCTTGGCTTCAATGGCCTGTAACGCTTTCACGACTTTGGTGATGCGTTGGCCGGTGAAGTCCTGAAAGCTGCAGGCTTCGTAAATCTTCATCGTCGCACCCTGTACGACGGCGGCCTGTTCTGGCCTGAGCGACACCGCAAGGTCGTCCAAGGACTCGCAGCATGCCAGGATGCTGTCTGTCGCCATAACTGTGTGTTCGACGATGGCATCCAGCTCCCCGGTCGCCAGCGGGATGTGGCTGCCTCTTATCGCATCGACACTGACCTCCGCGATACCGGCTTTGACCTGCTCGATGATGCGCCCTAAGCCGGCAATCTCCCACAACAGCTTGGCCTCATTAGAGGAAAGCCTGCCGTGCATAGTGTCCACGACGGCGGCCACGATCTCTTCGACAATCACCTTGTCTTTACACACTTCGTTTTCGCGAGCCTGCCGCATCCGATCGGTGAGCGCCTGCAATTGTATGCTCATGGAACCGCCCCGAGTGAAGCTGTCGCCGTCAGGCGAAAAAGGCACAGTGACTCATCAGCCAGCATGGCACTCTCGACGGTCCATTGAGAGCTTTCCATGACGGTTGGAAGCACCTGATAAAGCAACTCAAGCTCTTTCTGGCGGCCGGCCGGGCTGGATTGTTCCGATCGATCAAGAGGCAGCTCAAGCCGATTTGTGACAGTCGGGACGTGATGGAAGCTTCCAATCAATGAACGAAGGGGATCAGATGGGGGACCCTCGGCTATCACGACGTTTTCCGAC
>JANXVC010000428.1 GCA_025351925.1 Rhodospirillales bacterium
GGGCCGCCCGATGCAGGGCAACCACGGTCTTGCCGGTGCCAGCCGAACCGGAGCTGCGCGCCGGGCCGTTGTAGGCCCGGTCAACGATGCCCTGCTGGGTGGGGTGCAGGAACACCGCCCAACGCTCCCACGGCGCATCAAGCGCCGCGGCAAGCGCCTCTTGATCCTCCACCACGCGGAAGCGGCGCAGGGCGTCGGGGTGGGCGAAGGGATCGGCTTGCAGGGCCGGGGCCGGCTTGCGCAGCCTGCCGGTGCCGTCGAACTCCAGCAGCGCCTCGGCGGCTTCGGCGGGCAGGTGGTCGGCCAGAGCGAGGAAGCCGTCCTCGGTCGCCGCCTGCACGTCGGTGATCCAGTCCTGCGGCACGCCGACGGCCAGCAGGTCCTCGGTGGACAGAGCACGGAAAAGCGGCGCTGCGGTTGGCGCCAAGGCGGCCGGTGCAGGCACGGCGGGCGGCGTGAAGTCAAACAGATCCTCGACCCGCTCGCGCACCTCCACGATCTGGATGGCGCCAGTGCGGGGATGCGCCTCGATGCGGCGGCGCTCGGCCCAGGCGTAGGCGTCGTCGTGGTGGCCGACATAGGCGAGCAGGAAGCTGGCTTCGGTCTCGTGAACGATCATACGCAGGTCGCTGCCGACGCGGACCGACCAGAAGTTTGGGTCACGCGAGCGCCCGAGGCGGTGGAACTGCAAGCCCGGCGCGGCCTGATCCATCTGCATGTCGAAGGCCGCGGTCTTGGCCGCTTTCTGCTCATGACCCTGCAGGCGGGCCAGCGCGGCGATGAACGTTTCGGCAATGCGGAATTCGACCTTGGACATTCGTTCTACATTCGATACAGTGCTGGGAAGTTTTTCAAGAGCAGCCAGAGTGCCGCACGAGCAAACGCCAGTCCACACGAGCAATGCCGAACAGCCGGCGATTGATCCAAAGACCCGGAAGGCGCTGCTTCGCCTGCTCGCCGGCATCCCGGGCATCGTCGAGGCCGTGCGCTCTGCTACAGCAGGGCAGACGTTTCGGGCGGTGATGAGCGAGAAGAATGCTCACTTGTTCAAGCAAGCTTCGGACGGGTTCCACAAGATGGGCCTTCACGACGGCAAGCATTTTGTCGAGAACGTCAAGCTCAAAGCCGTCTTCCCGGACTACGCGAAATCCGTAGCGAATCTGTCTTTGAGCATGAGCCTGGCCGCAATCATCTCCAAACTGGATGCCATTCAGGCCAGCATTGGGGAGATCGAAAAACTGGTGTCCAACACAGTCAGATACGAGGCACTTGGCGCTCTTGCCGCCTTGGCATCGGCCTCCGCCATCAGCGACCCCATCGAACGTCGCCACCATGTGCTTGCCAGATGTCTGGATGTTGAAACGGCGCTTGGAAAGCTGGTCGGACAGCTTCGGTCTCATGTGCGGGCGATGCCGGGCCTCCAAACGCGGTGGCTGGCCTTGCTGCACGACGACGGACTTGCAAAGGCCAGCACCACCTATGCCGAAGTTCAGCAGGACATGGCTGTGTTTGCGAAGGGCGTCCGTGAACTCATGCACGTCTTTCGAGAGGTGAACGAGCCAGAGATGGCAAGAGCCTGGATGCGTCAAATCGCGGCAAGACTTGACGAGGCCGCTTTGCCGGACGCAATCGCCAAGGCACGCCTCGTCCCCATGCCGGCCAAGGGGCTTGAGCCGGCAGATCAGTTGGCCTTGTTTCTTCCCCTCATTGCCGACCTGAGTAGCCAGGCTCTCGGTAGCGACACGCCCCTGCTGACAATCGAGTTCGATCCCTCGGAGCTACAGGCATGAACATCGAGCCAGGCTTTTGCAAATGCAGGAAAAGATTGTTGCCCGGTGAGACGCTTTGCCCGACCTGCAAAAGGGCTGCACGCGCATCTCGGATGAGGATGGTGGTTGCCGGCATCGGGGTGCTGACGACCGCAGCTCCCATTGCCTTGAAGGTCTGGCAAAAGGTCAAATCGAACGCCTGACCCGGCCTTCATCAAACCCTGAACACCTTCATCACCTCATCGCCGAAGTGGTTGATCACCTTTACGGCGACCCGCCGCCCCTCCGCCGGCCGCGGGAACGGGCGCGACACGTCGCGGTACAGCGTCGCCCACGCCGTCTCGTCGATCTCGGCCCGCAGCGCCGCCTTGAGCGACTTGTAGGGGTCCTGCGCGCCCAGGAAGTAGGCGTGGCGGACGAAGAAGCTTTCGTCGTCGTAGTCCGTGTCGATGAACCAGGCGGCGATGCTGTCGGTGTCGCCGGAGCGGATGTCGCCGGTGGCCGGGTCGAACACGTCCACGCCGAGGATGCGGACCTGCACGTGGTCGGGCTGGCCCGGCGCCGGCTCCACCACCAGGTCCGGCTCGCCGAACACCACGAACAGGTTGCCGCGGCCGGTGTTCTTCAGCTCGCCGGCCATGTGCAGGTCGGGGCTGATGCGCGCCTTGATGATCGGCATGGGGCCGAGCCGGGCCAGCTCGGCGGCATGGGCGTCGTAGTTGAAGGCGCAGGCGATCAGCACGTCGAACCGCGCCTCGGACGCTTCCCGCGCGGCGCGCACCAGGTCCTCGCGAGTCAGCGTGCCGAACTCCGGGCCGATCAGGATGCCGGCCCGGCGCTCGGCGCCCCCCGCATCCGCGTCGCCCTCCGTGTAGCGGCCCTCGGCGCCGATGTAATCGCCGGGCCAGGGAACGAGGCTGGCGAAGCGAATGCTGTCGGCCTTTTCCGTCTGGTGGACGCCCGCGGTGCGCAGGTGGTCGAGCACCACCGCGGCGAAATCGACCGACAGCGCGGCGCGGCGGCTAGCGCCGGGGGCGAGCGACGGGTCGTCCTCGTCGGCCGGCGCGGCCCGGTGCGGCGACAGGCTCTCGACGGTGAACGGCCCGGCGACGCGGATGCGGGACTTGTCCTCGTAGGGGCGGTCGTAGAGGTACTCGATGTCGGCCTTGCGGGCGATGGAAGCGTCGATGCGGCGCTGGCGCTCGATGCGGACGGCCCACCAAGCGGCGTGCGCCTGCCGGGCCTGGGGCGGCCAGGCCGGGTCGGCGTCGCGCGGAACCTGCCATTCCTCCCAGGCCTCGCCCAAGGCGGCGTTCAGGGTGCCGCGCAGGGGTTCCAGCGTGGCCTGCGCCTCCTCCCACAGCACGTCGATCTCGGCGTTATTGGCGATGGACTTCAGGGTGACGTGCGGAGCGCGCTCGTAAACGAAGCCGTGGCGGACGTCCTGGTGGACGGGGGCGTCGCTGGCGGGCTTGCCGGAAACGGCCTGTTCCTTGGCGCGGCCCTCGCGGCTGTCGGCGAGCAGGTAGTAGGGGTATCGAGCCGCCATGAGGCGGGTGCGCGCGAGGGCGAGGGCGACGCGGGAGGTGTCGATGGTGATCCAGCGGCGGCCCCATTGCTCGGCGACGGTGGCGGTGGTGCCGGAGCCGCAGGTGGGGTCGAGCACGAGGTCGCCGGGGTCAGTCGCCATGAGGACGCAACGTTGGATGGCACTGGTAGATGTTTGCACAACATATATTTTCGGATCAGACCGACTTTGTACGCCGGTTACGTCCGTCCAAATGTTAGAACGTACGAAAGCCGGGAAATCAGAGAGTAGGCGCCGATAGCGTAGATTACGCTCCATTGGCTCAACTCTATTAGCAAGTATCAAGCGTTTGATGCCGTCGTGCGTTGTCGACCAGCCTCTCATACTGCTTGGCTTATAAGGTCTTTCTTGGAATTGGACGGTAAAGCCCATAGCAGAATTATCACCCGTCTCTCTCCCTTGTCGCTGGGATGTCAAATTGTCCAAGCTGTATGCCTGGACGTCGTCTGGCTGCTCGTTGCGGCCTGCACGCACGTCCATAGAAAGGGTGAATGTGCTACCGTCAGACTTTATGCCCTTCTCATAGCGATCAGCGCCTGAGCCGCCGAAACGCTTAAGGTCGAATAGCTGTCGGTATTTAAGTTTATAAACGTCTTTACAGAACCAAAGAATAAAGTCGGTAACTGAAGGTGCATATCTTGATGTCTGATTTGCTGTTTTTGACAAAACGATAATCAGAACACAATTGCTACTCCCGAACACCTCATCCATCACCGCCCGAACCCGGTGGACGTTCTCATCCCCAATCTGCACGAAGATGCTGCCGCTTTCTGTCAGCAGCTCACGCGCAACCGTCAGCCGGTCACGCAGGTAGGCGAGGTAGGAGTGGATGCCGTCCTTCCACGTGTCCCGGAAGGCCCGCACCTGTTCCGGCTCGCGCGACACGTCCTCACGCCTGCCATCCTTCACGTCCTGACTTCGAGTGCTCACCTGCCAGTTGCTGTTGAACTTAATCCCGTATGGCGGGTCGAAATAGATGCACTGCACCCGCCCGCGCAGCCCTTCCCGCTCCGCCAGGCTCGCCATCACTTGCAGGCTGTCGCCCAGGATCATCCGGTTCGACCAGTGCTGGTCGTGCCCGTAGAACTCCATCCGCGCTTCCGGGTCGTCCAGCCCATTGAATGCGGCGAACAGGTCGGGCGCGTCGGCCGCCGCCTCGCTGCGCGCACAGCTGTCGCGGCGCAGGGCGTCGATGATCGCCTTGGGGTGAACCTTTTCCTGGATGTAGATCGGCGGCGGGTTCACCACCAGGTCGGACCAGTCCTGGGTGTCCTTGCCGCGCCAGACAAGCTGCGTGTCGCCCAGCTCCACCTCCCCGGTGTCCTGCAACTGCTGGCGCTGCGCGGGAGTCAGGCGGATCTTCATGCCGCGCCAGATGAGCTGCGGGTCGAGGTCGGGGTTGCGTGCCCGGGTCTCGCCCGGCGAAAGCGGCGCGGCGCGGGGAAAGCGCGCGGGCGGCGCCGGGGCGCGTTCCTCCATCTGCTGAGCGCTGGATTGGTGCTCGGCGGTGGGAATGTTGCGGCGGGTGTCGGCGTGGGTCAGGGCGTCCACCGGACGCGGGCCGGCGGCGGGCTTGGGCAGTCGGGGCATGGGTGTCCTCGTGTCAGGCCGCGACGGCGGCGGGTGCTGCGAGCGTCGCGATGAGGTCGGCGAAGGCGGCCTCGATGGCATAAACGTCGGTGAACTCGGCGAAAGCCCAGCGGCCGTAGCCGCCCAGGTTGTTGACGCCGGGCACCCAGAGCTTGCGCATCGTCTCCGCCTTGAGCTGCGCGTCGTTGCCGCGGAAGCCCTTGATCTCGACGACGAGGTTGAGCGGGTCGGGGCGGCCGTCGTCGATGCGCACGATGTAGTCGGGCCAGTAGCGCCGGTTGTCGCTGCCGTCGCGATACGGCACCTCGAACTGCATACCCTGGTTCTTCACGTAGGCCAGCACGCGCGGGTGCTCCTCGGCCACCTGGGCGAACTCCGCCTCCCAGTCGCTGTCCAGCACCACGTGGTTGACGTGGCAGCGGTCGGCGCGGGTGGTGAACAGCGGCTTGGAGGTGGCGAAGCCGACGAAGCGGCTGCTGCCGGACGGCGTGTAGGGGTCCAGCACGGCGCGGACCTCGCTGGGTCCGGGGTCCAAGGGCTGGCAGGCCAGGAAGATCAGCTCGCAGGCGCGGTCCTTCAGGTCGGGATACAGCACCATGGCCGGCTGGGTGTTGCCGAGGCACTGCAGGTAACCCTCGGCGATCCAGCGGTTCACCACGCGCTTTAGGTCGCCGAACAGGTGCATCTTGGGGGCGCCGTCCGGGTCGGCGTAGCGGCCGTACAGCAGGTGCTTGGCCAACTCGTAGCCGACGGTGCTGAGCCGGGTCGCTTCCAGCACGTCCACGTTCAGCGTCACCCCCTCGCCCACGATGCCCTCCATCCGCACCCGGCAGGGGCCGACCAGCTCCGGCGTCAGCACCAGGCGCGAGTCGGCGGTGAAGGCCGCGTCCACATGCTCGTCGGCCAGCGCCACGCGGTAGCCCTCGACGCGCGGAAACGTGATCTCCAGCGCCGCACGCACCTTGATCGCTTCCACGCGGGTGGTAATAGGCGGCGGCTTGGGCTTGGCCACCACGGGCTGCGCGGCGAAGTCGAACGGGATGCCCATGATGTCGGCGTACTCGACGTCGAACAGCCCGGCGGCGTTCAGCGCATAGGATTGCCGGCGCAGGCCGCGGCCGACCACCTGCTCGCACAGGAGCTGGGTGCCGAAGGCGCGCACGCCCAGGATATGAGTGACGTTGTTGGTGTCCCAGCCCTCGGTCAGCATGGACCGGAGACGACACAACGCACTTGCTCGCCCAGCCGGCCCTGCTTGCCCACGGTGTTCATCACCTCGCGCAGCAGGTCGCCGTCGGTGAACGCCTCGTTGCCGGCGGCGGCGCCCTCGCGCTCGATCTTCTCCTTGCGGAACAGCTCGATCTCGCTTGCGGCCATGGCGCGGAAGGCCGGGTCGAGCGCCTCGCCCGACTCGACCTGGGCGCTGTCGATCAGCAGGGTGCGGGGGCGGGGCAGCCGGGCGCCGTGGTCGTCGTAGTTGCGGCACAGCCGGAGGTGCCCGTTGAGGAAGGGGTTCTGCTCATTGTCGCCGTCGCGCTCGAAGCCGGAGATCCATTCGTACACCAGCTCCGAGACGGCGGTGTTGCTGCACACCACAATGAGCACCGGCGGCACCGCGATGCCGGCAGCCTCCCATTGCTTAAAGGTTTCCTCGTAGTGGCCGTAGAGGGCATACAGCGCGGTGTACAGCTCGTTCGGCAGCGCCATAGGATTGCCGCGGCCGGCCTTGGCCCGCCCCATCTTCGGCATCTTCTTGCCGATGTGGTCCCACAGGTTGCGGTAGATCGGCGTGGCGCCGCTGGGCAGGTTGTCGGCGACGGGGATGCGCGGCAGCTTGACGATGCCCGACTCGATGGCGTCCATCAGCGAAAAGTCGCTGACCGTCCAGGGAAACAAGGTGCCCTCGCGGTAGCCCGACCCGCGCAGGAAAAACGGCGTGGCTGACAAGTCGTACAGCGCGGTGATGCCCAGAGTGCGCTTTACCGCTTCCAGCCCGGCGATCCACAGCCGGGCGGCCTCGCGGTTTGCCTTGGCTTCGTCCTTGTCCTCGCCGGCCAGGTCCTCGTCGCTCACCGCCTTCTCGCGGTAGCAGTGGTGCGCCTCGTCGTTCAGCACGACGACACCCTTGAAGCCCAGCAGGTCGCCCGCGGCGCGCTTCAGCATCTGGCCGTCGGACTCGATGGTGCTGGGCGGCGCGTCGCGGCCTTGCAGCAGGGCGCGGCCCGTTTTGCTGACCTCCATCGTCTCGCGCGGCTTGAAGGCGTGGTAGTTGAGGATGACGATCTTGGCCCGGCCGATGTCGGGCAGCATGTCGGCGGGCACCAGCTCCCGGTCGCGGTAGTAGCTGGCCGGGTCGTTGGGCTGCAGCACGCGCAGCCGGTCCTTGATGGTGATGCCGGGCGTCACGATCAGGAAACCCCGGCTGTAGCGGCTGCTGTTCGGGATGCGCACGGCGTTGACGGTCTGCCAGGCGATCAGCATCGCCATCACCGTGGTCTTGCCGCTGCCGGTGGCCATCTTCATCGCGAGACGGAACAGCTCCGGGTTGGCCTCGTTGGCGCCCTGAAGGTGCAGGCGGAACTTGTCGTGCCAGCGGTCGCGCAGCGCCACCTCGGTCAGCCAGATGATGGTCTCGACCGCTTCAACCTGACAGAAAAATGGGCGGACGCTTTGGAAAGCGTGTTGACGCCAGTGGGTCAGCAGGCGCTGGGTCGCAGGGGTCACGCCCCAGTTGGCCGGGTTCGGAATGGCGCGCCAGCTTTCGAGGTAGCCGCGGATCTCGTTGATGATCGGGGTCGGGTTGTATTCTTGGTCCTCGGTAGACAGGCCGTGGGCGTCCGGCATGACGAAGCTGGCTTGGGCCACTTTGGCTGGCTTCTTCTTCGCCTTTGGAACTGGGGTGATCAGCTCGGACCGGCGCCGGCCCTGTGCCGGCGGCAGATCCATCGGCTGCCCGTCCGCGTTGAGCATGTGGTGGCGGGATGGCTGGGCGTAGGGAGAGTTCAGGACGGGCTGGTTGTAGAAACTCGGTGTCATGTGATTGTTGCACGTCCGTTGGCTAGTTGTGACTAAGGATGCAACTAAAAGTCGCCCGATGTAAGCGGCTCGATCCGAGCAGGGAGAGCTTTCGACGTCAGGAAGATTTAGGCGTGACGGCCCTGCTGAAGCTCCTCAGCAGGAGCGACCGACGTTCAGTCACATGGCCTCGTGTGGGCCTGGCGCCTGCTTGCAGTGCTGCAGTAGGTGCAGGGCCAGAACCGCACATGGCATACAGCGACATTTTTGCCGCTGGCACGAAAACCTCGGTATGCCTCCCATATGATAGGATGCAGACAGCCGCACGGGCACGGGGGGGGTCCGTGGCCAGATAGGAGGGCCGGTGGCGGCTTATAGCTACCGTAGGAGGTCTGCTCGCAGGAGAGTTGGCCGCCGATTGCACGCTTGCTGATCGAGCCAGCCCCACCGAGGTCGGCAAAAGACTTGGACGGCGCCAGTGTAAGGGTCCTAAGGGTGGGAACTGCGTCACGCGGCCGCTGAATTCCAACGCTGAACGTGCAAACATCTTTCCGTTTGACGGGCTCGCGCCGGGCCAAATAGGAGCTTGCTGCTACCCTCGCTGCTCCCCCCGCTCTGCCCTGGGTAGCAGGTGAGGCGTAAGTCACTGAAAATGTTGGTCGGAGCGGCGGGATTCGAACCCACGACCCTCAGTCCCCCAGACTGATGCGCTACCAGGCTGCGCTACGCTCCGACGCCACGACCGTCTAGCAGGCTGCGGCGATGGCCGCAACGCGAACCGCAGCCATTTTCAATCCAGCATGGCCCGGAGCGCCACCAACTCGTCGAGGCTGTGTCGCAGCAGCGCCCGCAGGCGGCCTGCCTCGTCGGGATCGGCAATAGGTGCCGGGCTTCGAAGCTCCAGGGTGGACGGTCCGACGTCGGCCTGCTCGACCTCGGCTGCGGCGCGCTCGGCGGCTGTCGCCGGCGGGATGTTGTCGGACAATTGGCCTCCACCTTCGCGTAACAGGCGCTGCACGCCCTTGATCGTATAGCCCTGGATGTAGAGCAGATCGGAGATGCGGCGCAGCAACAGAATATCATCCGGACGATAGTAACGCCGTCCGCCGCCGCGTTTCAGCGGCTTGATCTGTGGAAACTTGGTCTCCCAGAACCGCAGCACGTGCTGCGGGATGTGCAGCTCATCGGCGACTTCGCTGATTGTGCGGAATGCATTGGGCGCCTTCTTGGCGCGGGGCCGGCTCTCGTCGGTGCCGGAGTCTCCGGCATTCAGCGGGAACTCATCCGCTCCGGGCTCATCAGGCCCCAACTCATCGGGAAGCCCATCGCCGGCACCGCTCATTCGTCGTCGCTCGCCGGGATCGCCAAGCCGTTCACGTGCGCCTTCAGCACCTGACTGGGCCGGAACGTCAGAACCCGGCGCGGCAGAATCGGCACCTCGACGCCGGTTTTTGGGTTGCGGCCGATGCGCCGGCCCTTCTGCCGGACCGAAAAAGTTCCGAAGCCGCTGATTTTAACGGAGTCGCCCGCCTCCAACGCTCGCGACATCCGCTCCAGCACCGTCTCCAGCAGATCGGCCGAGTCGTTGCGGGACAACCCGACCTGCGCATAGATCGTCTCGGCCAGTTGCGCTCGCGTCACCGTGTTCATTGCGGCACGCTATGCATCGCCTGCATAGCCGTCAAGCGAACACCCTGACCTTAAACAATTAAAGACCGAGGCTGTTGCGCCAACGCCTCAAAAACGAACCAGCGCGGAGCCCCAAGTCATGCCGCCACCGAGCGCCTCCATGACGACAAGGTTGCCTCGCTTGATCCGCCCATCGCCGCACGCCTCCGCCAGCGCCAGCGGAACCGACGCCGCCGAGGTGTTCGCGTGCCGGTCCACGGTGACCACCACTCGCTCTGCCGACAACCCGAGCTTGCGGCCCATCGCGTCGATGATCCGGCGGTTGGCCTGGTGCGGGACCAACCAGTCGATGTCGGCGTGAATGAGCCCGTTGGCTCGCAGTGCCTCGTCCACCACCGCCGCCAGCTTGGCGACGGCATGACGAAAAATCTCACGCCCGTTCATCACCAGATGGCCGGATCGCTCCGGCCGGCCTACCGCGCCATCGACATACAGCAGGTCGCCGAGCGTGCCCTGGGCGTGCAAATGGGTGGAGAGGATGCCGCGCGTGCCGTCCTGGTCCGTGCCGGGCCGCACAAACACCGCCCCGGCACCGTCGCCAAACAGCACGCAGGTGCCGCGGTCCGCCCAGTTCATGATGCGCGAATAGACCTCGCTGCCGATCACCAGCACGCCGGTCGCCTGCCCGCCCCGCACCATGGCGTCGGCAATCGCGAGCGCGTAGATGAAGCCGCTGCATGCCGCCGACACGTCGAAGCCGAAGCCGCGAGCGATGCCCAGTTCGGCCTGTACCCGGAGCGCTGTCGCGGGAAATGCCTGGTCCGGGGTCGCCGTCGCCAGGATGATCGCGTCCACGTCGCCTGGCCCGCAGCCCGCATCCGCCAACGCCGCAGCCGCCGCGCGCGCGCCCATGAACGCGCACGTCTCGGTCGGCCCGGCGATGTGGCGCTGCTTGATGCCGGTGCGCTCCTGGATCCAGTCGTCCGTTGTGTCGATGGTGCGGGACAGCTCGTCATTGCTGACGATCCGCTTCGGCAAATAGCCGCCCACTCCGGCGATTACGGCGCGCGATGCCATAGAGCTCAGACCGCTGCCAGGAGTTGCGGGCCGTCCTTGTCGATCTTTATCGCTTCGATCCGGGCGAGGCCATCGCGAATTTTGTCGTTGAACCGATGCACGACCATGTCCATCGCCACATCCATGGCGTGCGCGAACCCCTCGGCGTCCGTGCCGCCATGCGACTTGACCACCACGCCGTTCAGCCCAAGCATCACTGCCCCATTATATCGCCGCGGGTCGAGCCAGAGCCGCATGCGGTCGAGCCCCGGTCGGGCCAGCAGATAGGCCAGCTTCGCCGCCAGGCTGCTGCGGAAAATCTGCTTCAGGAGATCGCCGACCAGCTTTAGGGCGCCCTCCCCGGTCTTCAGCGCCACATTGCCCGTGAAACCGTCGGTCACGATGACGTCCGTGGTTCCGGCAGCGATGTCGTGCCCTTCCACAAACCCATGGAATTGCGGCGCGATATGGCTAGCCCGCAGAATTTCGGCAGCCTGGCGCACACGTTCGTCGCCCTTCAATTCCTCGGACCCGACGTTTAACAGGCCGATAGTCGGAGCGGTCAGACCCAGCACCGTCCGGGCGAACACGTCGCCCATAATGGCGAACTCCACCAGGTTGCGAGCGTCGCACTGCACGTTGGCGCCCAGGTCGAGCATTACGACGTCGCCGCGTGCGGAGGGCCCGATAGCCGCCATGGCAGGCCGATCGATGCCGGGCAGCGTCTTGATGACGATCTTCGCCAGCGCCAGCAACGCCCCGGTGTTGCCGGCCGAAACCACACCCGACGCCTCGCCGCCCGCGACTGCGTCGATCGCAACCCGCATCGAGGAGCCCCGCACCCGTAGTGCTGCCGTGGGCTTCATCTCGCTCGCGATGGTCTCCGGAGCATGCCGGATCGTGCACGATGCCTGGACGCGCTTACGCAATGCTACGAGAGGCTTCAGCCGTGCCTCGTCGCCGACCAGCAGGAATCGGGCCGCAGGGTGTCGCTCAGCCGCGATGGCTATCCCGTCCAACACCATATCCGGCGCATCGTCACCGCCCATGGCGTCGATAGCGAGGTTGAATGGCTCAATCAAGGTTGGCTGTCCGAGCGGCCCGGCGGCGCGCCTGCCGCGTTCAGACGCGGACAGCCCCTTTAAGTGCCTTGCCGGCCGCCACGACCTCACGGCCATCATAGTGACCGCAATGGCTGCACAGGTGGTGCGGACGCTTCAGCTCGCCGCAGTTGGAGCATTCGGCGTGTGCCTCGGTCCGCAGCGCGTCATGGCTGCGGCGCATCCCACGACGGGACGGGGAGGTTTTTTTCTTTGGAACAGCCATAGGACAGCGCCCCTCCGGGCTAAATGATGCGCGGCAAGGCTGCGGCGCGTCGGAATGACTAGGGTCGATAACGAGCCGCGCGGTCTAGCAGAGCCGCACCTCGGCTGCAAGCGACAGCCTATCCCCGGGGACGCCGCGCCAGCAATGCGGCGAACGGACTTGGCGGCTCCACGGCGAGGTCCGCCGGCAATGCGGCCCCGGGCTTGCGC
Organism: Rhodospirillales bacterium; assembly: GCA_025351925.1. GTDB lineage: Bacteria > Pseudomonadota > Alphaproteobacteria > Acetobacterales > Acetobacteraceae > CAHJXG01. The sequence goes on from JANXVC010000428.1 coordinate 12,183, forward strand.
GGGTAGGGGTCTAGCGCCAGAGCGAGCTGTTCCACTGCCGCCTCTCCGAGGTCGATCGCACTGCCGGAATATGGGATCTCATCGATCGCCTCCGGGTCCAAATCATCGTCCTCGGTGCCAGCTGGCACGAAATATAGGGTGAACTCCTCCCGCACGTCATGCCCGAATGGGTCGAGCGAAACGACACAGGTCTCGGTCACCTGAGCCTGCAGCACGCCCTGTGCCTCGATCGTGGTCGCGCCGACCCGCCGGAGCTTGAATGCGCAGCCTAGCCTGGCCAGTGCGACGACGTGCAGCCGCGCTGCGATCGCCGGCAGTTCGTCCGCCGCCGCTTCGACGTCAAAGGCCATCCCGTGCGGCCCGATGCGATCCAGCGCGACGGGCCGCTGCATCTCAGGGCTCACTCTGAGGCCCGTGCCGGACGGAAGCTGACCCGGCCTGCCAAAAGCGCGTCGATCGGCTGTTCCGCGAGGCGTGCCGCCTGGTCAAGCATAAGGGCCCCCAAGGCGTGCGCGGCGTCCGGCGGCGCATGCCCACGCCAGACATTGCGCGCCACCGCACCAGCCAAACCAATCACGTCATTGGAGTCGAGGGCCGCGGCGTAGGCGGTGGACCGGCCGTTGAACGCCTCCCACATCGCACGCACCTTTTTGCCGACCGTCATGTCGCCGACGCCGATCTCCCGCAAATTGATATCCATATCGGAGAACATCGCGTCGAACACCGCTTGAGCCAAGTCCTTTCCGACCTGCGACTCCGCGTGCAGCCGGTGCACCACAAGGAACACATAGATGCCGATAATATCGAACCGTCCATCCAGGGTATCCGGCACGCCAAGCGTCTCAAAGATGTAAGGATCGCGGGCGGCCTCGACGGCGGAGGTATAGAGCTCGAATCCAGCGCGTTCATGGCGTTTACGCCCTAGCAAACCCAAGAGTGCCATCCGCTTCCCATCCCGCCCTGTGTTGTCAGACACCGCCAGATTGACACAGCCCGGCGGGCATGACACCCAGCTGCTAAATGGGCGCGCTGCCTAGTCGATCAATGCAGCCTGGGCGATCAATGCAGACCGGGCGATGCGGCCGGGGCCGCGTCAGCCTCATCCATAAACCAGACTGGACCCGCGATTGCGTCTGCTCCCTGTCTTTTTTCTGCTGGCCATGTCCGCGTGCAGCGCGATTGACGCGCCGAAGCAGCTGCGCGGCAACCACGTGGACTCCGACCAGATCAAGGAGCTGGTGCCGGGGACGGCAACCCGCGCCGACGCGACGTCATTGCTCGGCTCGCCGTCCGCACGCGGTACCTTCGACGACAACACGTGGATCTACATCAGCGAGACCACACGCACCCGGGTTGGCCGCATGCCCGGAATCACGGCGCAGGATGTAACGGTGCTGACGTTTGATCAGGCCGGCGTGCTGCGAGATATAAAGCGGCTGAACCAGGACGACAGCCGGGACGTGTCCGTCGTGAGCCGCGTGACACCCTCCCCGGGCAGCGATGCGTCGTTCCTACAGCAGCTGCTGGGCAACGTTGGTAAGTTCAGCACGGGCGGCACCCCGGGCAGCGCCAGGACCACGCCGGGCGGCAGCGGTGCCGCCGCCACCCCTGGCTTGTGAGCTACCCCGGCCTGTGAGCTACCCCCGCTTGTGAGCTAAAAGTGACTCCAGCCTGGCCGGTCTAGGCGTATCGTTAAGCCGGTGCCGTCTAAAACCCTCACTTCGTGTCCAACCCCGAACCGTCCGATGCGTGTCACCCGGCATCCTTGGGCAGACGCGGCCGCCAAAAGCGCGTCGGTGTGATTGGACGGCACCGCCATCAGCAGCTCGTAGTCATCGCCGCCGGTCAGGCACGTCGGGAGCCAATCCTCCCCCGCTGCCAGCGCAGCCGGTGATCGCGGCACCAGCCCAGCCTCGATGATGGCGGCCAGCCCGGCCGCGCGGCACAGATGGCCTAAGTCCTGCACCAGCCCATCCGAGACGTCCATGCAGGCCGACACGACGCCGTGCAACGCGAGCCCGAGCCGAGGCTCCGGCAGGCGATAGCGGTTCGCCAGCCAACCGTCGGGGTCTGGAACCCGCCCTTGCAGCGCCAGCAGCCCGAGCGCTCCGTCGCCGATGGTGCCGGTGACCCACACCTCGTCGCCGGCCATGGCACCACGGCGTCGCAGGGCCGCATTGGGCGCAACATGGCCGATGGCAGTCAGGGACAGGGTCATCGGCCCAGGCGTCGCGGTTGTATCGCCGCCCAATAAGGCAATGCCGAACCGAGCCTGGTCGCGCGCCAACCCGGCCGCGAACGCCGCAAACCAGGCGTCGCTCGTGTCCCGTGGCGCCGAGACCGTCATGAGATAGGCCAACGGGGTGGCTCCCATGGCTGCAAGATCGGACAGATTGACCCGCAGCAGCTTGGCGCCGACCGTATCCGCGGGATCGTCAGACAAGAAGTGCACCCCGGCCACCATGGCATCCGCCGTAAACACCAGATGACGGCCCGGCGGCGGCTCCAGCAGCGCGGCGTCATCCAGCAGGTCGAGCGACCCGGGCCCGGCAAGCGGTCGGAAATGCCGCGCGATGAGACCGAACTCGGCCGGCGGGCCGGGATTGTTCACCGGGCTTTCCTCAGGTCGCGTGCGCCGTCTCCGCCGGAAAATCGCCGGGCCGCAGATCGCGCGCCAACCGGTCCAGCATCCCGTTGACCATGCGCGGCTCTTCGCCGGTGAAGAAGCCGTGCGCCACGTCCAGGTACTCATTGATGACAACGCGGGCCGGCGGTCCATCGGCCATCGACAGCTCCGCGCCCCCCGCACGCAATAGGGCGCGGAGCACTGGGTCGAGCCGGGTCATCGGCCAATCCGGCGGCAGGGCGGCGACGATTAGGGCGTCTAGGCGATCCTGCTGCAGTACGGCGGCACGGACGATTTGGGTGAACAGCGGGACGTGCGCATCGGGCACCCTGCCCTCCTCAAAGCCGCCGCCGCCCAGATGCTCGGGGCCCGGCATTTCGCCCAGGCGGTGGCGCACGAACTGCTCGATCACCGTCTCGGCCGTCTCGCCGCCCTGCTCGCTTTGAAATAGCGCCTGGACCGCGGCGACGCGCGAGGCGGTGCGGGGCCGGCCGGGGGGCGGGCGTGTGGGACGGGCCATCAGGCTGCTCCCATCTGGCGTGCGATGGCGATCTGCCGCAGCGCTGCCGACGCAGCCTCGGCGCCCTTATTATGGCCGTCGGCGCCGGACCGGGCCACCGCTTGCCCGATGTCGTGCACGGTGAGCAGCCCGGTGCCCATCGCCAGGCCGTATTGCAGCGCCACGTGCATCAAGCCAGCCATGCTTTCACGACAGATATGGTCATAGTGGTCGGTCTCTCCCCGTACGATGCAGCCCAATGCGATAAAGCCGTCGAAGCAATTGGGCCCGCGCAGCACGAGACGAATGGCCTGCGACAGCTCGAACGCGCCGGCCACGTCCAGCGTCTCATGCGTGGCACCGGCGTCGGCCAGGATACGCGCGGCGCCGGCCGTCATGCCATCGACGACGTCCCGATAGTAGGGCGCCCGCACCACCAGCAGACGGGGCGCAGCGCCGGGCACGGCTGGAGCCGCCGGCAACGGTGCGTCGATCGTGCTCATCAGGCAGTCCCTATTCCGCCGCCGCGCCGTCGATTGGCCGCTGCTCGACGATGTCCAAACCATAGCCCTCAAGCCCCACCACCGTGCGTCGGGTGTTGGACAGCAAAATCATGTGGTGCACGCCGAGGTCGAGCAGGATCTGCGCCCCAATGCCGTAATCGCGCAGAAATGGCTCAGGCCGGGCATCGATCCGCATCGCACCGACCCGTTCGGACACCGCGGTCGGCCGGGTATCGCGGATCAGCACCACGGCGCCACGTCCCTCGGCCGCGATCATGCGCATCGCGCCATGCAGCGCGGTCCAATGCGGCCCGCCCAGCATGTCGCTCACGAGATCAACGGCATGCATCCGCACCATCGCCGGCTGCGGCCCGATGAGGTCGCCCTTGGTCAGCACCAAGTGTTCCGCATAATCAACGGTATTGGCATAGACGCTCAGGTTCCACTCGCCGCCCTCGGCGTGCTGCAGCGTGCCCTGCTGCACCCGGCGCACCAGGCGCTCAGTGCGGCGGCGGTGACCGATCAGGTCGGCGATCGTGCCAAGCTTCAGGTTATGGTGCTGGGCAAAGCCGATGAGGTCCGGCAGGCGCGCCATCGTCCCGTCGTCGTTCATGATCTCACAGATCACCCCGGCGGGCGTCAGCCCAGCCAGCCGCGCAATATCGACCGCCGCCTCAGTATGCCCGGCGCGCACCAGAGTGCCGCCCTCCCGCGCCATCAGCGGGAACACGTGGCCCGGCGTCACGATACGGTCGCGCCCAGCCTCCGGGTTGATCGCGACGCCGATGGTCAGCGCGCGGTCCGCCGCCGAGATGCCGGTCGTCACCCCGTCCCGCGCCTCGATCGAGACGGTGAAAGCCGTATGGTGCCGAGTGCTGTTCGACTGGCTCATCAGCGGCAGGCCGAGCTGCTCGACGCGGCTGCGGGTGAGCGCCAGGCAAATCAGCCCGCGGGCGTGCCGGGCCATAAAGTTGATGGCATCGGGCGTCGCGAACTGCGCGGGGATGACGAGGTCGCCCTCGTTCTCGCGGTCTTCGTCGTCCACCAGGACGAACATGCGCCCGGCCCGCGCCTCCTCGATCAGCTCGACGGCGCTGCATAGGTACTCGGAAAGCGTGCCCGACTTCATAGAACCGCTACCTTCATAGAACCTTCACCTTCAAGACACCTCCGCCAGGCGGGCGACATAGCGCGCCAGCATGTCAATCTCGATATGGACCGGGTCGCCGGCCTTGAGCTGTCCCAAAGTCGTGACGTCCCAGGTATGCGGAATGACGTTGATGCCGAACAGGCCGCCCGCGACCTCGTTGACAGTCAGCGAAACGCCGTCCAGCGACACGCTGCCTTTGGTGGCGATGAAGCGGGACAGCTCGCGCGGTGCCTCGACCTGCACGCGCCAGGAACCGTTTTCCGGCAGCACCGAGCGCACTGTCCCCAGGCCGTCAACGTGGCCGGACACGATATGGCCGCCGAGCTCGTCGCCGACCCGCAGCGAGCGCTCGAGATTCATGCGGCTGCCCGTGGTCCAGCCGCCCAGCTTGGTTTTCGACAAGGTCTCACCCGACACCTCGACGGCGAACCAATCCGGCCCGACCTCGACGGCGGTCAGGCAGCAGCCGCCGCAGGCGATCGAGGCGCCGATGGCGATGCTGCCGGTGTCGGGCCACGGCGCGCCGATCACCAGGCGCATGTCTTGACCGCCGCCGAGCGGCCGCAGGCTGCGCACCTCGCCCATTCCGGTCACGATCCCAGTGAACATCAGGCGGCCGTGCTAAATTCAGTCAGCATGTCATTCCCCATAGGCCGCGAGTCCACCCGGCGAAACCGCGGCATTTCGCTCAGCGCCGTCACCCCAAAAGCCTGCGCGGCCGGCCAGCCGTCCCCGCCCATCACCGAGGGCGCATGGAACCAGGCGATGCGGTCCACCAGCCCGGCCCGTAGCAGCGCGCCCGCGATCCGCGCGCCGCCCTCGACTAGAACCCGCGTCAACCCGGCGGCGCCCAGCGCCTGCGTGCCTGCCACGAGATCGACGCCATCATCGTCGCCGCCGACCTCGATCAGTCGCACGCCAGCGTCGCTCAATGCTTGCATCCGGTCCACGTCCGCGCCGGCGCGATGCAGGAACCAGGTCAGCGCGGTCGCCGCCGTTGCCACGACGCGCGCAGTCGCAGGGGTGCGCAGACGGCTGTCCACCACGATGCGCAGATCAGGCGTTTTGCGATAGCCGGGGATGCGGCAGGTCAGCTCGGGATCATCCGCCTCGATAGTGCCGACGCCGGCCAGCACCGCGTCATGCTGCCCGCGCAGCGCGTGCGCCGCCCGGCGCGCCTCGGGGCCGGTGATCCACTGGCTCTCCCCGGTATGCGTCGCGATGCGGCCGTCGAGCGTGCTGGCGAGCTTCAGCGTTACCATAGGCCGCCCAAGCCCGACCCGCGTCAGGAATCCAAGCTGCAGCGACCGTGCCTCGTCGGCCAGCAGGCCAATATCCACGGTGATCCCCGCAGCCCGCAGCATCGCAACGCCGGCGCCGTCCACCCGCGGATCCGGATCGCCGCACGCCACCACGACCCGAGCCACCCCGGCAGCGATCAACGCATCCGCGCAGGGTGGAGTCCGCCCATGGTGACTGCACGGCTCCAACGTCACATAGGCCGTGGCGCCTCGGGCCAGGTCGCCGGCATGGGCCAGCGCAATCGCCTCCGCATGCGGCCGGCCGCCCGGCGCCGTCGTGCCGCGCCCGACCACGCGATCATCGCACACCAATACGCAGCCGACAGACGGGTTCGGCCAGGTGCTGCCCAGGCCACGCCGAGCGAGCGCCAAAGCGGCCCGCATATGCTCCTCATCGACCATAGGGCGCTATGTAGGCTCCTCGAGCGAGCCCAGAAAGGCCTCGAAGTCCTTGGCCTCACGGAAGTCGCGATAGACGCTGGCGAAGCGGACATAGGCAACGGCGTCCACCTCCTTCAGCGTCTCCATCACCAGCTCGCCCAATTGCTTGCTCGGGATGTCGTTCTCGCCCGTCGCCTCGAGCTGGCGCACGATGCCGTTGACGATGCGCTCCAGCCGCTCCTCCTGCACCGGGCGCTTGCGCAGTGCGATGCGGATGGAGCGGCCCAGCTTGTCGCGGTCGAACGGCACCCGGCGGCCATCGGCCTTGAGTACCGTGAGCTCGCGGAGCTGCACACGTTCTATTGTAGTAAACCGCTGCCCGCAGCCGCCGCAGAACCGCCGACGGCGGATTGCCGACCCGTCATCCGTGGGCCGGCTATCCTTCACCTGCGTATCGTCGTGGCCGCAAAACGGGCAGCGCATGGGTCAGGGTCCGGCGTGGCCCGCCAGCATCGCCGGATAGATCGGGAAGCGGGCGCACATGGCCTGCACCCGGGCCGAAACCGCCCGCTCCGCCAGCTCGTTGCTGCCGTCGTTCGAGCGCGACAGGCCGTCGAGCACCTCGTTGATCATAAGACCGATCTCGCGAAACTCGGCGGTGCCGAAGCCGCGGGTGGTGGCGGCCGGGCTGCCGAGGCGGATGCCGGAGGTGACGGCGGGCTTAGCCGGGTCGAACGGGATGGCGTTCTTGTTGGCGGTGATGTGCGCGCGCTCAAGGCTTGCCTCTGCCGCCTTACCGGTCACGCCCTTGGGCCGCAGATCGACCAGCATCAGGTGACTGTCGGTGCCGCCGGTCACGATGTCGCAGCCCTGCTGCATCAGCGTCTCAGCCAGCATCCGGGCGTTGTCGATTACGGCGCGTTGGTAGGTGCGGAACTCCGGGCGCAGCGCCTCGCCGAACGCCACGGCCTTGGCGGCGATCACGTGCATCAGCGGTCCGCCCTGCAGGCCCGGGAACACCGCAGAATTGAACTTCTTGCCGAGGTCCAAATCGTTCGACAGGATCATGCCGCCGCGCGGGCCGCGCAGCGTCTTGTGGGTCGTAGTCGTCACTACGTGGGCGTGCGGCAGCGGCGTCGGGTACACGCCCGCCGCCACAAGGCCGGCGTAGTGCGCCATATCCACCAGGAACCAGGCGCCGACCTCGTCCGCCACCTTGCGGATGCGGGCGAAGTCGATGGCGCGCGGATAGGCCGAGCCGCCGGCGATGATCATGCGCGGCTTCTCGGCGTGGGCCAGGCGCTCCAGCTCCTCATAGTCCAGCAGGCCGTCCTCCTGGCGCACGCCGTACTGGACAGCGCGGAACCACTTGCCGGACAGATTGGGCGCGGCGCCGTGCGTCAGGTGTCCACCGGCCGCGAGGCTCATGCCGAGGATGGTGTCGCCGGGCTGCAGCAGGGCAAGAAAGACCGCCTGGTTGGCCTGCGCGCCGGAATGCGGCTGCACGTTGGCGTATTCGCAGCCGAACAGCGCTTTGGCGCGGTCGATCGCCAGCGTCTCCGCCCGATCCACCTCAAAACAGCCGCCGTAGTAGCGGCGGCCGGGGTATCCCTCGGCATACTTGTTGGTCAGCACCGAGCCCTGCGCCTCCAGCACGGCGGCCGAGACGATGTTCTCG